>NZ_OY781461.1:976875-1299166 GCF_963676955.1 uncultured Desulfuromonas sp.
TCCACTTCGACGGGATAGGCATCAATACCGATCAGAGCTCCCGATAAAATATTTGCCAACATAAGCAACTCTTATTTGAGTGTAATTATTATAAAAGGCAAATAATATAGACATAAAACAACCGGAGTCGCAAGAGCATTCTCCGGTTGTTTGGTCGAATGGGGTTTATTCTTGTTCCGAGAGGTATTTTTCGATGACCCAGGCCGCGGTCGCGCCATCGCCGACGGCGGTGGCAATCTGTTTCAAGACGCCGGAACGCACATCGCCGGCGGCGAGAATTCCTTCGACCGAGGTCTGGCATTGGTTGTCGGTCATGACATAGCCGTCGTCGTTGAGGTCGACCACCCCGTCGAGGAAATGGGTGATCGGGGTGACACCGATGGCGACAAACAGGCCGGTGGTTTCCAGGGTACTGTGCTCGCCGGTCTGGGTGTCTTCCAGAGTCAGGTGGGTCAGGCCGCTATTGTCACCGTGAGCTTCCTGGACGGTCTTATTCCACAGAACTTCGATTTTATCATTGGCTTTGAGCCGTTCCTGAAGCACCTCAACAGCACGGAGCTGGTCACGGCGATGGATCAGATAGACCTTGCTGGCAAAACGGCTGAGGAACATGGCCTCTTCGACCGCTGTATCACCACCGCCATTGATGGCCACCGGAACATTGCGGTAAAAGGCGCCGTCGCAGGTGGCGCAGTAGGAGACGCCACGCCCGGTCAGCTCCTTCTCGCCGGGAATCCCCAGCTTGCGCGGTTGGGCACCGGTGGCAATGATCACGGATCGGGCGAGCAGGTCGCCATCACTGGTTTTGATCCGTTTGACTTTGCCTTCGTCGACAATGGTGGTGACTTCACCGGTGGTCACCTGGAGACCGAATTCCTGGCAGTGGGTCTGGAAGCGCTCCATCAGCTCCGGACCGGTGATGCCGCCGGGAAAACCGGGGTAGTTTTCCACGTCGGTGGTGATCATCACCTGGCCGCCGAGAATCATCTTTTCAATCAGCAGGGTGTTGAGACGGGCACGGGAGCAGTAGAGCCCCGCCGTCAGTCCGGCAGGTCCGCCGCCAATGATCACAACATCGTATACAGTTTCCGACATGAAAGAGCTCCTTTGTCCTCCAGCAAAATCATCATGATGGCTGGTTGCATTTTAACGTCAGGTGTGAATAAATTATCTGCGCACGATAGTCATGATCTTTTTTCTTCCGTTACGCAGGACGACAATGAAAAAAATTATTTCGTTTCTGATCTGGTCTGTGTGTTTCATCGTCTTGTTGATGATTACAGATCAGTTTTTGTTACGTTACCCGGGATCCTCCGTGCCGGTGCTCAGTGAGTTTCAGCAATTCTACCAAAGTTTCCGCCGTCAGCTGTTTCAATCGTCTCCCCCGAAAGACTCCAATCCGGAGACTGTTTCCGCCGGTTCGCATGATTCCCCCCCTGCGGTTCGTCAACCGGTAGCCCCACAATATATTTATGTCGACCAGGACGGTCAGCTCAATTTTGCCTCCAGCATGGAAGAGATTCCACGACAATTTCGAGATGCCGCTGAGCCGTTGAAGGGTGAATAGGTTCCGTCTTTAAGGCAGCTTGCCGTAAACTTCGGGACGACGATCTTTAAAACAGGGGATCTGACTGCGATATTTGACCATCTCCTCATGGGAAAAGGTGGCAACCAACTCGGTATCCGTTTCTCCCGCTTCCTGCAGAACCTCGCCGCGTGCGGAAATCAGCATGCTCATGCCAAAGAAATCCAGTTTGCCCTGGATACCGCAGCAATTTGTGGCAACAACAAACAACTGGTTTTCGATGGCCCGTGCCCGCAGCAGGGTGCGCCAGTGTTCCTGGCGCGGTTTCGGCCACTCGGCAGGGATACACAGGATCTCGGCACCTTCAAGAGCCAGTTTGCGAAATAATTCAGGAAAGCGCAGGTCGTAGCAGATGGCCAGGCCGAGTCGTCCTGCGGATGTCGGGACCACGACACTGTGATCTCCGGCTGCCAGAAAACGGTCCTCGCCCATGGACGAGAACAGGTGCAGCTTGCGATAGTGGCCGACCTGCTTGCCCTGATCAATGACATACAGTGTGTTGTACAGGGAACTGCCCTGTTTTTCCGGCAGACTGCCGACAATGACCAACTTGAGTTCCAGTGATAGGGATTGCAGTGCGATGAGAACACGCGGTGTTTCTTCAGCGAGTTGCGCCAGGCGGCGGTAGTCGTATCCGGTACTCCACATCTCAGGAAGTACCGCCAGCTGCGCCCCCCGGGCGGCAACACGGTGTAAGGCGTCGCCGGCTATGGCCAGATTCCGGTCCACCTCGCCGAGGGTAATGTTAAATTGAACCGCGGCGGCTGTGACATCGTATTTCATAATGGTGAAATCCTGTTGATAGACGTGAAAACAGCATCAATAATCGTCTAAGTATAGCCTATGCTCTTTCTCTCCTGCAAGTGTTCCCTCTGGGGCTTGTCAGGGCGATCAAAGATGGCTGCCAATAAAGCAACTGACTGGAATAGCGTATATTTTTTGTATACACATTTTTCTGTAGACCAAAAGCAACAGAAAGTCACAAATAGGGATTTGAATGGTTGACACCCTCAGGGGGCAGGTGATATTACAATGATCTTTGGTTTGGTAGACCAAGAAATAAATGGTATGGGCAACAAGTGTAATCGGTTGGCGAGTGGTCGTCAGCTTCCATGTTGATGTATTTTGTATTGTTTGTTGGCGAGCTGTTTCTGCTGGCAGCCGCGCCGTGTTTTATTCCTTAATTTCTTTTTTTTGTTATGGGGGAAGTTTTGAAAAGCTTGTTTACACTCTTGTTCATTCTGTTGGCAGTGCCGGCGTTTGCGAGTGGTGGCGGGGGTCATGAAGTTCATGATCTGACCGGAACCGCTCTGGGTATTCTGTCTCTGATCCTCTTCGTGGGGGCCTATAGTCTGGTCATCATGGAAGAGCAACTGCACATGCGCAAAAGTAAGCCGGTATTGCTGGCTGCTGGTATCATCTGGGTTCTGGTCGCTGTTGCCTACAAGCATATTGATCCGGCGATGCCGCATGAAGCGATTAAACACAACCTGATCGAGTATGCGGAGCTGTTCCTGTTCCTGCTCTCAGCCATGACCTACATCAATGCCATGGAAGAACGTAACGTCTTTCAGGCGCTGCGCTCCTGGCTGGTTTCTCGCGGTTTTTCACTGCGCGTCATTTTCTGGCTGACCGGCCTGCTGGCCTTCCTGATCTCACCGATCGCTGACAACCTGACTACCGCCCTGCTCATGGGTGCGGTTGTTATGGCTGTCGGTGGCTCCAACCAACGCTTCGTCGTCATGGCCTGTATCAACGTTGTTGTCGGTGCCAACGCCGGCGGCGCATTTTCCCCGTTTGGTGATATCACCACGCTGATGGTCTGGCAAAAAGGGATGGTTGATTTCGGCGAATTCTTCGCCTTGTTCCTGCCTTCCCTGGTGAACTGGCTGGTGCCGGCGTTGATCATGAACTTTATGATCAGCAAGGAAACTCCTCAGGCTCTCGACGAAAAGGTCAACATGAAGTTTGGCGCTAAGCGTGTCATGGTTCTGTTCCTGTGCACCATTATTACCGCCGTGTCTTTCCACAACTTCCTGCACCTACCCCCCGCGGCCGGTATGATGCTGGGCCTCGGCTACCTGGGTATGTTCTCTTACTACATCAAGCGTAAAGAGCATGCGGCGTTGATGGCTGACGGTCCGATGGATATGACCAGCGAAGAAATGCATCACGGTTTTGACCTGTTCCGCAAGATTGCCCGTGCAGAGTGGGATACGCTGCTGTTTTTCTACGGTGTTATTCTCTGTGTCGGCGGTCTCGGCCAATTCGGTTATCTGGCGATGGCCTCCCAGACCATGTACACGGGTCTTGGTCCTTTCCAGGCCAACGTTCTGGTCGGTATCCTCTCGGCCATTGTTGATAACATTCCGGTCATGTTTGCCGTTCTGACCATGGAGCCGCACATGTCTCATGGTCACTGGCTGCTGGTCACCCTGACCGCCGGTGTCGGTGGCAGCCTGCTGTCCATCGGTTCCGCTGCCGGTGTTGCCCTGATGGGTACTGCGCGCGGTATCTACACCTTTGGTCGTCACCTGGTATTCACCCCGGCCATTGCCCTGGGTTATGCTGCCAGTATCGCACTGCACATGTGGATTAATGCCAGCCATTTCCACTAGATGCATCGTGCATAGATGGTAAGATTCAACGCCGGGCTCTTTGGGGAGTCCGGCGTTGTTGTGTCTGCTCGGTGGAGTTGCTGTGGCCGGATTGTATATCCATATTCCGTTTTGTCGTCATAAGTGCCCTTATTGCGATTTCTACTCTGAGGTCGGTCGCGAAACCGATCTGGATACCTATGTCGATGGCCTGTGCCGCGATCTGCAACACAGCCGTACGTGGTTTGGTGACGCGACCTTTTCAACGGTGTTTTTCGGTGGCGGGACGCCGTCGCTGCTTCAACCGACCCAAGTGGAACGGATTCTTAACCAGGCGCAGCGCCATTATCGTCTGACTGCGGATGTTGAAATCTCCATGGAGGTCAACCCCGGCACGGTGGACAATGCTGGACTGCAGGGCTATTACCAGGCCGGTGTCAACCGACTTTCCATCGGTGTGCAATCCTTTGATGATGACCAGCTGCGTTGGCTGCAGCGGATCCATGATGCCCGCCAGGCCCTGGCCATGGTTGATGAAGCGCGGCGGGCGGGGTTCGAGCGGTTAAATCTCGATCTGATGTTTGCCCTGCCCGGCCAGAGCGAAACGTCGTTGAGGGAAAGTTGCCGTCGCATCGCCCAGCTGGCCGTCGAGCATGTGGCGATTTATGGTCTGACCGTCGAACCGGACACGCCGCTGGCGGCAGTGGAGGCGGCGGGGGGCTGGCGTCAGAGTGAAGAAGGCGACTATCAGCGTCAGTATCTGACCCTTTCCGAACAGTTGACCGGTCTCGGCTTTGAGCATTATGAAATTTCCAACTTCTGCCGTCCCGGCCAGGCCTGCCGACATAATGTCGGGTATTGGCAGCGGCAACCTTATCTGGGGATCGGTGCCGGAGCACATAGCTTCCTCGATCGGGGCTATGGAGAGCGGTGGCACTGCCCTGACGACATTGATCATTACCTGGCAAAGCTACGCCGCGGTCAGACACCGCGGCAACCCATTGAAACCTTCACCCGTGAGCAGGCCGTGTCTGAAGCTGTCTATCTGGCGCTGCGTTGTCGTCAGGGTGTTGATGAACCCGCCTTTGCGGCCCGCTACGGCGTGTCTTTTTCGAGCTATTTTTCCGCGGCCGTTTCAGCCTGTGGCGAGGCGCTTCACCATCGCGGAACGCGTTATTTTTTTCAGCCGAAAGACTGGCTTCTCTACGATTATTACATCGAAAAATTCCTATTTTAAAGAGGCTGTTTTTTTGCCCGGTGTGTACCTTGACAAAGGGTAGGGGCGTTGTTATCTTCACCACTGTTAGCACTCCGGATGATTGAGTGCTAAAGACGTTAATTGTCAGCCGGTTTATCCGGCTTGTTGTTTTTCGTGTTGCGTGGATCGTCATGGAACTCAATGAACGTAGCCTGAGTATTCTGGAAGCCATTGTCGAAGGGCATATTGCCTCCGGAGAACCGATGGGGTCACGGACCATCGCCCGACAGCAGAAGATGCCGCTGTCGCCGGCCACGGTGCGTAATGTCATGTCGGATCTGGAGGATATGGGCTATATTATTTCGCCCCATACCTCGGCGGGCCGCATCCCCACGGATAAAGGCTATCGGTTTTATGTGGATACCATGCTGCGGGTGCGCAATCTCAGCGAGGCGGAACGGCGCAATATCGACGCGTTTTGTCAGTCGGACAACCTGCGCACTCAGGAGTTGCTGAAAAAAGCCGGACGCATTCTGTCGAGTATGTCGAGTTACACCGGGCTGGTTCTGGCGCCCCGTTTTGATGCGACGATTTTTCGTCATATTGAGTTTCTGCCATTATCTCAAGGGCGGTTGCTGGTCATTCTGGTGTCGCGTTCTGGACTGGTGCAGAACAAGGTCATCGAGTTGGACGGTGAGATGCCCAGCGCCCATGAGCTCGAGCAGATCATGAACTATCTCAACAGCTCGTTGAGCGGCATGACCATTCAACAGGTCCGAACGCGCATTGTCGAACAGATGCGTGAGGAGAAAGCGCGCTACGATGAGTTGATGCGTCATGCCCTGGCGTTGTCCACCAAAGTGTTTGATTCCGACATGGAAGATGAGGTGATCATCGAAGGAGTGTCCAATGTCCTCAATCAGCCGGAATTTTCCGACATCGAACGGATGCGGCGCTTGTTTGAAGCCTTTGAACAAAAGCACCATCTGATTGACCTGCTGGATAAAAGTCAGCAGGCGGAAGGGGTGCAGATTTATATCGGCAGTCAGTCGGAGTATCAGGAGTTTGACGGCTGCAGCCTGATCACGGCGAAATACACGCGTGGTGATCAGATTCTCGGCAGTCTTGGCGTGATTGGGCCCAGTCGCATGGCCTACTCACAAGTGGTACCCGTGGTTGATTACACGGCACGGCTGGTCAGCCGTGTTTTGCAAATAGAGTCAGAATAGGAGAAATTTGACCGTGTCAAAAAAGAAAAACCCGGAAGTTGAAGAACAGCAAACACCCCAAGAGCCTGAAATTATTGAAGCGGAAACCGAGGCGGAAGACGCCTCCGCTCAGGATGAAGAGACAGATGCCCTTGAGGCGCTGAAGGCTGAATTGGCCGCGAGTCGCGATGAGGTGGAGCAGCACAAAGAGCAATATCTGCGCACCCGTGCGGAGATGGAGAATTTCCGCCGGCGCATGCAACGGGAAAAAGAGGAGTTGAGCAAGTTTGCCAACGAGTCCATCCTGCGTGAAATTCTGCCTGTGATCGACAATCTGGAACGGGCCGTGTGCCATGCCCGGGAAAATGAAGCCGATGCGTCCAGTCTGCTCGATGGGGTGGAGATGACCCTGAGCCAGTTTCAGAAAGTGCTGGAAAAGTTTAACGTCATCCCAGTGGATGCTCACGGCAAGCCATTTGATCCGGCCTGCCATGAAGCCATGGGCCAGCAGGAAAACTCGGAGTGTGAACCCAACACCGTTGTTCAGGTGCTTCAGTCCGGCTACATGCTCAATGATCGTCTACTGCGCCCGGCCCTGGTCATGGTATCCAAGGCAGCGAGCAAAGAAGCTGAAGCAGACAATGCAGACAAATAAAGAATTCATCACAATATTTCAACCCGTTAAGGAGAATTGATCATGGGTAAAGTTATTGGTATTGACCTGGGGACCACAAACTCCTGTGTGTCCGTTATGGAAGGTGGCGAGCCCACTGTTATTGCAAACGCAGAAGGTGCCCGCACCACCCCGTCGATGGTGGCTTTCGCGGAAAATGGTGAGCGTCTGGTCGGTCAGCAGGCCAAGCGTCAGGCGGTGACCAACCCGGAGAACACCCTGTTTGCCATCAAGCGTCTGATCGGGCGTAAATTTGATTCCGAAGCCGTTCAAAAGGATATCGAAATCAGCCCGTTCAAGATCGTCAAGGCGGACAACGGCGATGCCTGGGTTGAAGCGCGTGATAAAAAATACAGCGCCCCGGAAATCTCCGCCATGATTCTGCAGAAGATGAAGCAGTCCGCAGCGGATTATCTCGGTGAAGAGGTGACGGAAGCGGTTATCACCGTTCCCGCCTACTTCAACGATTCGCAACGTCAGGCCACCAAGGATGCCGGCAAAATTGCCGGTCTGGAAGTCCTGCGTATTATCAACGAGCCGACCGCAGCCGCCCTGGCCTATGGCCTCGATAAAGAAGGCGATGAAAAGATTGCCGTCTTTGACCTTGGTGGCGGTACCTTTGACGTGTCGATCCTTGAACTGGGTGACGGTGTCTTCGAAGTTAAATCCACCAATGGCGATACGTTCCTCGGTGGTGAGGACTTTGACCAGCGCATCATCGATTACCTGGCCGACGAATTCATCAAGGAGCAGGGCATTGACCTGCGTGGCGACAAAATGGCGCTGCAGCGTCTCAAAGAGGCTGCAGAAAAAGCCAAGTGTGAGCTGTCCTCCTCCATGGAAACCGATATCAACCTGCCGTTTATCACGGCGGATCAAAGCGGTCCCAAGCACATGAACGTTAAACTGAGCCGTTCGAAGCTGGAAAGCATCTGCGGAGACCTGCTCGACAAGCTGGAAGCACCTTGCCGTACCGCGCTGAAAGACGCCGGTCTGTCCGCTTCGGAGATCGGTGAAGTCATTCTGGTTGGTGGTATGACCCGCATGCCCGCGGTTCAGGAAAAAGTTAAAGCCATCTTCGGCAAGGCCCCCAATAAAGGGGTCAACCCGGATGAGGTGGTTTCCATCGGTGCGGCCATTCAGGGCGGCGTCCTCAAGGGCGATGTTAAAGATGTTCTGCTGCTGGATGTGACCCCGCTGTCTCTGGGGATCGAAACCCTCGGCGGTGTCATGACCAAGCTGATTGAGAAAAACACCACCATTCCATGTAAGAAGAGCCAGATCTTCTCTACCGCGGCAGACAACCAACCGGCGGTTTCGGTGCACGTTCTCCAGGGTGAGCGGGAAATGGCCAACGACAACAAAACCATCGGTCGCTTCGAGCTGGCTGATATTCCGCCGGCACCGCGCGGTGTTCCTCAGATTGAGGTGACCTTTGATCTGGATGCCAACGGTATTATCAGTGTCTCGGCCAAAGATATGGGCACCGGTAAAGAGCAATCGATCAAAATTACGGCCTCTTCCGGTCTGAGTGATGAAGAGATCGAAAAAATGGTCAAAGATGCTGAAATGCACTCTTCTGAAGACAAGAAGAAGCGTGAGCTGATTGAGGCGCGCAACCAGGCGGACAGCCTGGTTTACAGCACCGAAAAGTCACTCAAAGAGCATGGCGACAAAGTGGATGCGGAAACCAAAGGCAATATCGAAAAAGCTTTGGAAGATCTGAAAAAGGCCATGGAAGGCGATGACGCTGAAGCCATCAACAAGGCGGTTGAAGCGCTGGCACAAGCCTCACACAAGTTGGCCGAAGCCATGTACGCCGAGGCGCAGCAGGAGGCCGGCGCCGAGGGCGGTGCTGAAGAAGCCGCTGCCGGTGGTGATGACGACGTGGTTGACGCTGAATTTGAAGAAGTTGACGACGACAAGAAAAAGTAACAATAGACGTACAACACACAAATGATGGCGGAGCGGCTGGGGCCGCTCCGCCATTGTACCGTGGTCGAGTGACCTCGCCGCGGTTTTAAGCAAAAGGATCACATTTTGTCAAAGCGGGATTACTACGAGGTTCTGGGCGTCAACCGGAACGCCAGTGAAGCCGAAATCAAGAAAGCCTATCGTCGTCTTGCGGTCAAGTATCATCCGGACAAGAACCCCGGAGATAAAGAAGCGGAAGACAAGTTCAAAGAGCTTTCCGAGGCGTATGCGGTGCTGGTGGACAACCAGAAACGGGCCACCTATGATCAGTTCGGCCATGCCGGGATGGACGGAAGCCGTGGCTACTCCTCCGGAGGATTCAGCGGCAGTCCGTTTGAAGATATCTTCGGCGATATTTTTGGCGATATCTTCAGTGGCGGCAGCAGCTCGCGGCGTAGCCGCGGCCAGCGAGGCGACGATCTGCGCTACAACCTCGAAGTGAGCTTTGAAGAAGCGGCGTTTGGCACGGAAAAGTCGGTCAAGATTCCCCGCCATCATACCTGTGAAGCCTGTGGCGGTACCGGAGCCAAGGCCGGCACCAGCCCGTCACCCTGCCCGACCTGCAACGGCATGGGCCAGGTCCGTTATCAACAGGGCTTTTTCCAGATGACCCGTCCCTGCCCCGATTGTGGCGGTAGCGGCACCCAGATCAAAGATCCCTGTCCTGAATGTCACGGCACCGGCCGGGTCAAAGCCAAGCGCAGCCTGTCGCTGAAGATCCCTGCCGGAGTGGAAACCGGCACGCGCCTCAAGCTCACCGGCGAAGGGGAAAGCGGCATCAATGGCGGCCCTCCCGGCGATCTTTATGTGGTGATTTCCGTTGCCGAGCATCCGATTTTCAAACGGGAAGGGCGTGATGTCATCTGCGAAACACCAATCTCGTTTGTCCAGGCGGCCCTCGGCTGTGAACTCGACGTACCGACTCTGGACGGCAAAGTGAAGTTGAAGGTGCCGGGCGGAACGCAGTCCGGCAAGATCCTTAAGCTGGCCGGCAAAGGGATTCCCGATATCCGTGGTTACCGACGTGGAGACCAGTTAGTGGTGTTGCGTGTCGAGACGCCGACTCAGTTGACCTCCCGTCAAAAGGAGCTGCTGGAGGAGTTTGCCCGTGAGGGCGGCGAAGAGGTCAATCCGTTGGGTAAGGGCTTCTTTGAAAAAGTTAAAGAGATGTTTGATTAGCACCATGACGGCGAAGCCTCGGTGTTTCTTGCTGGCAAATTGTGTTATAGTTTACAGCTGTACCCTGTTAAGGGTGCAGCTGTTTTGTTTTCCACCTGTTGCATTCATTAAAAGGGCGTCGGCGCGAACGGGTATTCTTTTTGTCCCGTTGTCGTCGCAGTTGTTTTGAAGTCGTTATGCTCTATGCAGGAGAATCGTCGATGATAAATCGGTTTGGTCGCCCATTGCTGCTATTGATGGTCGTGATCTGCTGTATGGCGACGTCGTCACAGGCTGTCGAATTAGCGGCCAGTGACGACGCGACCCTTTCCATTGATCCCGCCTTTCGTATGTATCAGCGCGGCGAGAACAATCAGGCCCTCTCCTTCTTACGCAGTTATCTGCTGGATCATGCCGACAGTCCCCACCTGGACAGTGCCTATCTGCTGATGGCACGGATTCTTCTTAATGAGCATAAGGCCTCGGATGCACTGTTCTATCTGCAACGCATTGAGCCCCAGCAACAGACCAGCGAAGCCACACTGCTGCGGGTGGCCGCGCTTCAGCAACTTGGCCAGCTGGACGATGCCGAGCCGCTGTTCAGCGAGTTGTCCGAGGAAAACTTTTTTGGTGACGATCTGGCGTTGTATTATCGCTGCCGTGCCGATTATCTTTCGAACCGCGGCCAGGCGCTCCAGGCGTTGATGGTTCTGAGCCTGGCGTTTCAATATACAGACGGCAGTTTCCACCAAGGCTTTTACGATCAGGTTCAGCAGGTTCTCAGTGGCCTGGATCGTGAGCTGGTGACCGAAGCGGCCTTTATGTTTGCCGATACGCCGTTGAAGGACGTGGTCATTCTCTATCAGGCCCAGCAAGCTTTTGATGCCGGGGAAGTTCAGCATGCCCGCCATCTGGTACAGCCGTTAGTGCGACAGGCTGGTATTATTGATGTGCAGATCGCCGCGGCCAACATGCTGGACCAGATTGATGGAACGCCCTGGTACCAACGGGCGATTGGCGTGGTGCTGCCTTTGACGGGCCGTTACGCACCGTTTGGCGAACTGGTCCGCCAGGGGATTGATCTGGCCGTGAAAAACAGCTCCGCGCCAATTCAGGTGTTTTATCTGGATAGTGGCGCTGATCCGCAGGCTGCGGCTGAAGCCGTTCGGCGGTTGGTGCGCGCACAACGGGTGATGGCCGTGATCGGACCCCTCACCGGTGACGCCGCGATGCTGGCTGTCCAGGAAGCGGAAAAAGCCCAGGTGCCTATTATCACCCTGTCCTATCGCGACGGCTTGCCACAGATGGGCCGCTACGTCTTTCGCAATTCCCTGACACCGCAGCAGCAGGTCGAAGCTGTCGCGGATTATGCCATTGAGGAGTTGGGCCTCAACAGCTATGCGATCCTCTATCCTGGCAATAAAATGGGTCAGCAGTATGCGCAACTGTTTCGCCAGGCCATTGAACTGCGTGGTGGAGATATTGAACATCAACGCTCCTACGCCGAGTCTGCCACGGATTTTCGCCGTCAGCTGCTGTTGCTTAAAGGAGAGGATCCCGACGCCCCCCAAGAGGTTGAACCCGAAGTCGTTGCCGAAGACGGTGAAGAGTTGGCCGTCGAGGAAGAGGAAGAGTTTCCAGGCTTGCCCAACGTTGATTTTGAGGGGCTGTTTATTCCCGACTATGCGGACAGCGTGGCCCTGATCGCGCCGCAAATTGCCTACTATGGCATTGAAAATGTCCAGTTGCTCGGCATCAATGGCTGGAATTCACCTCAGGTGGTTGAGCAGGCAGGTCGGTATATCCGCGGGAGTATCATCAGCGACGGTTTCTTTGCCCAGAGCCCTGATGCTCCGGTGAAGCGGTTTGTCGAAAATTACCGGCAGATGTATGGGGAAACACCGTCGATCCTTGAAGCCCAGGGATACGACAGCGTTTGCCTGTTGCTTAAGGTCCTTGCGGATCCGGCCATTACAACACCGCAGCAGGTTCAACAGCATTTATATCAGATGAAGGAGTTTGACGGTGTGACCGGGTTACAGGGATTTGATCGTCAGGGAGAAGCGCAACGTTCAATGTTCATACTCAAATTCGGCCGCAAGCAACTCTGGCAGTTACGGGGTCTACCTGAACAGACTTCGCCTGTTGGCATGATGCCCATTTTTGAGTAAGTGACGATGGCTGGTTATGGACTCATCATTATCACCGGTGTCGTGGTCGGGTTGATCGCCGGACATCTGATGTTTCGTTCCGATTACTGTATGGTGGGAATGTTGCGTGATCTGTTTCTGTTTCGACAGGGAACCATGCTGCGTTTTCTCTTCCTGCAGCTGGGTGTGACCCTGCTGTTGTTGGAGGTTGTCCGCTGGTGTGGCGGATTAAGTTATGACCCGCCGCCTCTCATGAACGGAGCAAATTTAAGTAGTGTGGTTGGAGGCTGTATCTTTGGTTTCGGTATGGTATTGACCGGCAGCTGCGTGGTGGGCTGTCTGTACAAAACCGGCGCTGGAAACGTGCTTGGTCTGTGTACGTTTTTTTCCATGATCACCGGTGCAACCCTTTATGCCGAGATCGCACCCTGGTGGAAACAGCTGACGACAGGCTGGGCACTGACACAGCAGGTGACAATTCCCGGCTCCCTCGGCATGCCCACATGGTGGTTTGGTGTCCCACTGGTTGCCGTGTGGCTGTGGTGGGTGGTCTCTTGGCAACGGGCTAAAAAACTGGTGGTACCGGCACGGGCCGAGGGCTATATCCAGCCGTGGAAAACGGCCGTAGGCCTAGCCGTTCTGACGGTACTGCTGTGCATTTTTACCGGGATGCCCATGGGGATTACCACCATGTATGTCAAGATGGGCGCCTGGGTTGAACAACTGTTCATTCCAGACCATGTCGCGGCAACCGCCTATTTTACCGGCAAAGGGCTTCATTACATCCCGCCGCTGACGCATCAGATGGTTTCCGGCGGTGCCGGACCGCAACTGGACGCAATTGCTGCTTTGCAACTGTCTGTTATTCTGGGTATATTGACAGGGTCATTCTTTTCAGCAAAGCGCGTCGGTGAATTCCATTGGATTTACCGGGTGCCGAAAATACAGTATGGATTTTCAATTATCGGTGGTCTCCTCGTCGGCCTTGCAGCGCGGATGGCACCGGGGTGTAATGTTTGGCATTTGATGGGAGGGGTCCCTTTTCTGGCGTGGAATTCGTTTTTGTTTGCGTTTGGGTTGCTTCCCGGCGTGTGGCTGGGCAGCAGGATTCTGTTGTCCCGTTTGTCGTAGGTTGATCGGTGATGAAGACGATAGAATTTGACATTTGCGGCCAGATCTGTCCTTCGGCTTTGTTGACGGCACTCAAAGAAATTAATCGCCATAAGGATCAACTCAAGCAGGGTGAATGTGAGTTGGTGATCCTGACTGATGCACGTGACGCAACCAGAACCATTCCGACGGCTGTGGAAAACATGGGCTATCAGGTCGATATCGGTAAAGAACGCGGATGTTATCTGATCCGTATTTTTACAAGGTAATCCTAAACACCATGGATGGCGAGGATCCGCAGTTGGAAAAGAACACGCTTCACCAGCAGCTTGAGCAGTTGCGGGAGGAAAAACAGCGCCTGCTGCAACTCGAGCAGGACGTGATCGGCTACGTCCGGGCCAAGATCGACCAGCTTCTCAAAATTATGGGCACCCTGCCGTTACGTCCTGAGGAACTGGATGATACGACACTGCTAGCCCTTGATCCCATCGGTATCATTGCCGAAAGCTTCTCCCAGGTTCTGGAACATCTCAAAGAAACCAACAATGACCTCGTTGTCGCGCGTGATGAATTGAAGGCAATTTTTAACGCCACCGGCGCGGCGATCATTGTGCTTGATGACGCACTGAAGCTCCATTCCTGTAACCCCATGGCCGTCACGCGTTTTGGGGTCGACACTGAAAATGCTCTGGGTCGCCACCTGGAAGAGGTGATTCCCGATTGTTACGCCCTGTTGAGTAAACACTTTCTTGACGAGTTGGCCGGTTGTCGGCAAGGCAAACGGGTGGTTGAAATCGCCTTTGGGGATTTTTGGTATTCACTGGTGGCAACGCCGGTATGCAACAGCAATGATCAGGTATCGTTCTATGTCCGGGTCAAGTACATAGGTAACAGAAAAGTCCACCTACATGGTTTACACATTGAGGCTGATATAGCCGTTGCGATCCGTTGTTATGTCACTCATGTCGAAGTGACCAAGTTTGATATTTGCAAAGTACACATTCCATTGTGTGTCACTGGTCTGCTCCAGCCCTACTTTTTCTCCCTTGAGCAGACACGCGATGTAAACCCGGTGCTTCAAGTGATAAATGACGCCATTGTGATTGACCAGGCAAATATTGAAATGGGCAGGATAGTCCAGCTCAGGCAACTGCTCCGGCATGTTTTTCGATGACGTCACATAAACTGTCGCTGGAGTTTTTTGGCCCAGGCTTTCGTGGGGCCGTTTATGGTTATAGGTGTCAATAAAGTGGTCGAACGCTTTTTGCTGTTGTTGGGCATTACCAGCGGCAGGCGTGATGGCAGCCTTTTTGAGGGTGGAATGCATCCGTTCATGACGTCCGTTCTGTTGCGGCTTCCCTGGCATAATGCGTTCCGGGGCGATCCCCAGACGAATCCACCACTTGGATAGGTGGGATAATCCGGCAAGCCCACTACTGGCAAACGGCGCACCATTATCGGTGCGAATACGCTCCGGCAAGCCATATTGCCGAAATAATTGATCAAAGATCGCCATGGTATCATCTGTTGTTGTCGCACTTAACGTACGACAGGCCAGTAGATAACGGCTGTGATGATCCATGATGGTAAGGGGATAACACCATTTGCCATCAGCGGTCTTGAACTGCCCTTTGAAGTCTGCAGACCAGACCTGGTTAGGTTTATCAACCGGAGCAAAAGGTTGCGGGTGAACAGGAACGCGCCGACGAGACTTGCTGGGCGTAATCAGTTCAGCCTCCAGGAGGATTTTATGGATGGTTGTCTTCGATGGGATATCCCAATCAGGGTGTTCTTGTTCAAGCAACACCTTGATCTTCTTTGCTCCAGGAGGATCTTTGTACTCGCGACGGACCTTGATGATCGCCTCTCGAACACAATAGGGCGTTTTTAAGGGGTTGGTTTTAGGGCAGCGCGATTGATTCTGGAGACCATCAAGTCCCAATTGGCGATAACGATTGAGCCACTTATACCCTGTGCGGCGACTGATGCCATAAGATTTGCAGAGCGTTGAGAAGTTAGCGACACGCCGCAGGTGATCGGCGATAAAGAGCAGCTTCTGTTCCATAGGTTTAACCTCTTTCCAGGGCATAGGCACCTCCTTGTGAAGTGTCTATGAGGATACAAAAGTGTTACCTATGTACCTGGACCAAAGTGTTACCTATGTAGGTTACCCGAACACTATGTGCTGATTTTCAGCGATGTCACCGAGCGCAAAAAAACCGAGCAGTCTCTGGTCGAGGCGGAAACCCGCCTGACGGAAATTCTCAACACCATGATGGCCGGGATTGTTATTATCGATCCGGAAAATCATCGTATTGTTGACGTCAACCATATGGCGGCCCAGATGATCGGGGATTCGCCCGATCAAATCATCGGCGCGGTCTGCCATCGCTACATCTGCCCCTCTTCGAGCGGCCAATGCCCGCTGACGGATCTCAACCAGGTGATTGACAACTCAGACCGGGTCCTGATCAACAACCGGGGGGAAAAGATTCCCATCCTGAAGACCGCAACGGTGATCGAACTCAACGGCAAGCCGTTTATCCTCGAGAGTTTTATCGATATACAGGCGCGTAAACTCGCTGAACAGGCGCTGCGCGAAAGCGAACAGCGCTACCGTTCGCTGTACACGGCAATGAAGGAAGGCGTGGCCATCGGCGAACTGGTCTATGACGATCATGGCGTGGCTTGTGATTATACGTTGCATGATGTCAACCGGGCGCTTGCCGAGATGTTAGGGGTGCCCAGCGAGAAGTTGGTGAACCGTCGGGCTTCAGAATTTTATGAAGGACCGCCGCCGTACATCCATATCCTCGATGAGGTGGTTAAATACGGCGCTCCCAGAGAATATGAGTTGCCGCTGGCGAAACTGGAAAAGGTATTCCACGTTTCTGTCTCGCGTCCTGAAAAGGACCGATTCGCCTGTATTATCAACGATGTCACGGACAGCAAAAAAGCCCAGCAGGAGATTGAACGCCTGGCGTACTACGATACCCTGACGGGGCTGCCCAACCGGGTTCTGATCAAGGATCGGCTACAACAGGCGGTTGCCCAGGCGCAACGTTCCCGGGCATTGGTCGGGGTATTGGCTCTGGATCTGGATCATTTTAAGAAGATCAACGATTCGCTGGGAATCGGTTGTGGTGATCAGATGCTTAAGCTGGTGTCACAACGTCTCAAAGGCCATCTGCGTCAAGGCGACAGTGTCGCACGGATGGGCGGTGATGAATTTGTGATTCTAATCACCGGAATCAAGTCGCAGAACGACATTGTGACCGCTGCCGGGAAGGTGCTCGACCTGCTCACCGAACCGGTGACCATCGACGGTCACGATCTGGTCAGCACGGGCAGCTTGGGGATATCAGTGTATCCCACGGATGCGGATGAGGTTGACCTGCTGCTCAAGCATGCCGACACCGCCATGTACCAAGCCAAAGAAACCGGGCGCAACCTCTATCAGTTCTATTCACCGGATATGAATGAACGGGCCTTTGAGCGTCTGTTCCTCGATTCCGATCTGCATCGCGCCCTGGAGCGCAATGAGCTGGAGCTCTATTTTCAGCCGCAAATCGATCTGGTTAAAGGTCATGTGGTGGGTGCTGAAGCTCTTCTGCGTTGGAATCATGCCACAAAGGGACAGATCTCTCCGGTGGTGTTTATCCCTTTGGCCGAGGAGTCGGATCTGATTCTGGATATCGGCAGCTGGGTTATCGCGGAAGCCTGTCGTCATGCACGTCAATGGTATGAGCAGGGGTACGCCGAGTTACGCGTTGCCGTCAACCTGTCGGCACGCCAGTTTCGAAGTGATCTGCCGGATATTGTCGCTCGGGTTCTGCATGAAACCGCGTTGCCGCCCCATCTGCTTGAGTTGGAACTCACTGAGAGTCTGCTGATGGAGCGCCCGGAGCTGGCGCGAACCATTCTCAATAAATTACGTCATCTCGGCAATCATCTGTCCATTGATGATTTCGGCACCGGCTATTCCTCGCTGAGTTATCTGAAGCATTTTCCCATTGATCGGCTGAAAATTGACCGCAGTTTCGTCAAGGATCTCAATGTTGATCCCGACGATGCCATCATTGTCGAAGCGATTATTGCCCTGGCCCACGGCCTGCGTCTCAATGTGGTGGCCGAAGGGGTGGAAACCGCGGAGCAGCTTGAGTTTATGCGTCAGCGTGGCTGTGATGAAATTCAGGGCTATGTGGTGGCGCGGCCCATGCAGGCAGATGACTTCATCCGCTATCTGCAACAGAACAGGCGAAAAACCGGATCATGATGGATACGCACGACGTCAGCCACCTGCCAATGGTGACACCGGACCTGGTGCTCCATGGAGCGCTGGGCGGCCCCTGGACTATTGCCCGCATCAGTCCACAGCTCAACGCCTTGCTGGACCAGACCGTTGTCCAGGGAGCGATGGTCGAACGGGTCCTCTCCGCAGTGCGACCACAGCTGGTCCCTTTGGCAGAGGAGGTTCTTTCTTCACGCCAATCCCTGCAAAACATTCTTCTTGAATTCCCCGACGGCCACCGTTTTGTCGCTGAATTTGCCGATGGCGGGTTAAGCCGGGATTATCGCACCCACAGTGTCGAGATCTACCTGCAACCCATCTCCGCGAGCGTGGATCACGATGAAGAAGCGTTCCATGATCTGGTCGGTCGCAGTGTCGCCATGCAGGAGGTGTTTCGTAAAATTCGTCTCTACGCGGCGTCCGATGCTGCCGTGGTGATCACCGGTGAAACCGGCACCGGCAAAGAACTGGTGGCCCGGGCCATCCATGAAGAGAGTGAGCGGCGGCGTGGGCCGTATATCGCCTTGAACTGCAGTGCCATCAGCGAGGATTTGCTGGAGTCAGAGCTGTTTGGTCACGAAAAAGGCGCCTTTACCGGGGCGATTCGCAGTCATCGCGGGCGTTTTGAGCGGGCCAATGGCGGCAGCCTGTTTCTTGATGAGATCGGTGACATGCCATTGCATACGCAAACCCGTTTGCTGCGGGTTCTTGAAGAGCGTCAGGTGGAACCGGTGGGTTCAGAGCGGGTGTTGCCGATTGATGTACGAATTATCTGTGCCACCAATGTCGGACTGGAAAAGGCTGTCGGCCAGAACCGTTTTCGCAGTGATCTGTACCATCGCATCAGTGTGCTGCGCATTCATCTGCCGCCGTTGCGCGAGCGTCGCGACGACATTCCGTTGCTGGTCAACCGATTTTTGCGGCGTTTCAGTGACAGTTACGGTCGCCGTGTGGAGCGATTGACCCCTGAGGCGATGGAACTGCTGCAATCCTATTTATGGCCGGGTAATATTCGCGAATTGCGCAATGTCATGGAGCGGGTGTTTGTCGAGAACCATGCCCCGGTGATCGGAGCGCGAGCGTTCAGTGAATGGGTGCGTGAGCGACAGAACTTTGTCCAGACCCGTTGGGAGGAAACACCGCCGCGTGAAGAACCGGCACTGATTACCCCCTATGACCCCGCACCACACCCTGCGTCACCGTCCACAAAGCCGCCGGCGGAATTAACCGAGCAGGCCATACGCCGGTCCTATGAAGAGTGTGATGGCAACATCAGCGCAGCCGCACGCAGGCTCGGTATCCATCGTGCAACGCTTTATCGCCACCTGAAAAAACTCAAGCTCGATCGCCACGATCTCGAATAACCCCACACCCTGCAGATCTCGCCACTTTTCAGCTGTCGTCCGGTTGTTGCACCTGCAACGTTGCAGCTGTTGCACGAACCATGCATTGCAACAGATCGGCGGCGCCGTTATTGGCAACAATCCACCGAACTCCCTTGAATTACAGTGATGCTGTCTCTGGCATAAAGTTTGAAAAGTCTATGGTGACAGGCAAGACAGCTGATGCCAACCGGCACTGAGCTGTTATCATGTAGGAAAGGAGTTCATGATGCAACGAGATCAATTAACCCGTAACAGCCAACACGCCTTACAGACGGCCCGACAAATTGCTTTGGACCGTGGCCATGCCGAGATCGATGCCGAGCATCTGTTTCTGGCGTTATTGGAACAGCCGGATGGCCTGGTGCCCAACCTGTTGGAAAAGCTGGCGATTAAACCTCAGCAGATTCATCAGCAACTGGAACAGATCCTGAGCGGGCTGCCGCAGGTCAGCGGCCCCGGACGTGACACGGTCTATCTGTCGCCGCGGCTGGATAAACTTCTCACCGTCGCGCAGCGAGAAGCCGAAGCTCTCAAGGATGACTACATCAGCGTTGAGCATTTGCTGTTGGGTCTGGTTGGTGATGATAAAAAATCACATTTGGGCCAACTGTGCGCCCGTTATCAGCTGAACAAAAAGCGCCTGTTGGAGGTCCTGGCTGAAGTGCGTGGACATCAGCGGGTCACCAGTGAAGATCCGGAATCGACCTATCAGGTGCTGGAAAAGTACGGTCGCGATCTGGTGGCGGCGGTGCGTGACGGCAAGCTCGATCCGGTGATCGGCCGTGATGATGAAATTCGCCGCGTCATCCGCATCCTGTCGCGTAAAACAAAAAACAACCCGGTGTTGATCGGTGAACCCGGCGTCGGCAAAACCGCCATCGTCGAAGGGCTGGCCCAGCGCATTGTGCGTGGCGACGTGCCCGACGGCATGCGTGATAAAACCATCTTTGCCCTCGACATGGGCGCGTTGATCGCCGGGGCCAAATATCGCGGCGAGTTTGAGGAACGCCTCAAAGCGGTGCTTAACGAGGTGCGCAGCAGCGACGGTCGTATTCTGCTGTTCATCGATGAGCTGCACACCATTGTCGGCGCCGGAAAAACCGAAGGTGCCATGGATGCCGGCAACATGCTCAAACCGATGCTGGCGCGTGGCGAGTTGCATTGCATCGGGGCCACCACCCTTGATGAATACCGCAGCCATATTGAAAAAGATGCCGCTCTGGAGCGACGTTTCCAGCCGGTGCTGGTCAACCAGCCCAGCGTGGAAGACAGTATCAGTATCCTGCGGGGACTCAAGGAACGCTTTGAAGTGCATCACGGCGTGAAGATACAAGACCAAGCCCTGGTGGCGGCAGCGACGCTCAGTCAGCGCTATATCAGTGAACGGTTCCTGCCCGACAAAGCCATCGATCTCGTCGATGAAGCCTGTGCCATGGTGCGTACCGAGATCGACTCCATGCCGGCGGCCATGGATAGCGCCGCGCGCCGTGTTATGCAGTTGGAGATCGAGGAAGCCGCGCTGGTCAAAGAAAAAGATGCCGCCAGCAAGGAACGCCTCAAAGCGTTGCAGGAAGAGCTGGCCGAGCAGAAACACGTTGTCGATTCATTCCGTGCCCAATGGGATGTGGAAAAAGCCGGGTTGCAGAAGGTTCAGCAATTGCGCGAGCAGATTGAGCAGGCCAACCTGCAGTTAGCTGCGGCAGAGCGCGATTACGATCTGAATACCGCCGCGGAAATCCGTCATGGTCGCTTGCCGCAGCTCGAGCAACAACTGGCGGATCTGGAAAAAGATGCCGGCGAACGTCCCGAAGGACAACGATTGTTGCACGAAAGTGTCGGTGCCGACGAAATTGCCGGCATTGTTGCCCGCTGGACCGGCATCCCCATGGAGCGGATGCTCGAAGGCGAGCGGGAAAAACTGCTCAAGCTGGACGAGCATCTCCATGAACGGGTGATCGGTCAGGACGAGGCGGTCCAACTGGTCAGCGACGCCGTAATTCGCGCTCGCGCCGGCATCAAAGACCCGAAACGGCCGATGGGTTCGTTTATTTTCCTCGGCCCGACCGGTGTCGGTAAAACCGAACTGGCCCGCGCTCTGGCTGCCGCACTGTTCGACAGTGAAGAGCACATGGTGCGCATCGACATGTCGGAATACATGGAGAAGCACAGTGTCAGCCGACTGGTTGGAGCCCCTCCCGGCTATGTCGGTTACGATGAGGGGGGACAGTTGACCGAGGCCGTGCGCCGTCGCCCCTTTTCCGTGGTGTTGTTTGACGAAATTGAGAAGGCCCATCCGGACATTTTCAACGTGTTGTTGCAGATCATGGATGATGGTCGGGTGACGGACTCACATGGCCGTACGGTGGACTTTAAGAACACCGTGATCATCATGACGTCCAATATTGGCTCCGAGTCCCTGCTGCAGGATGACGGTGGCGATGAAGTGAGTGGCGCGACACGGCAGGCGGTGATGGGCCAGTTGCGCCGGCAGTTTCGCCCAGAATTCCTCAACCGGGTCGACGATACGGTGTTGTTCCAGCCGCTGCGCCGTGAACAACTGGCAGAGATTATTGACCTGCAGGTGGCGGAATTGCAGCAGCGCCTTGCCGACCGGCGCATCACCATCCAACTCGATGCAGCCGCCAAGCAGCTGGTGTGTGACCGCGCTTACGATCCTCACTACGGGGCACGGCCGCTCAAGCGGTTTCTGCAACATGAGCTGGAAACACGTATCGGCCGGGCGATTATTGCCGGTGAGGTGCTGGAGGACAGCACCATTACGGTTGGTGTGGAGCAGGGCGAGTTGGCGCTGCATATTTCCTGATCCGAAACGAAAACGGCCCCGCAGTAAAGTACTTCGGGGCCGTTCGATATTTTAAAGATCCTTATCATTCAGTACGATTTGAGTCCATTGAAAGCGTGCAAAGTTATTCCTCCACCAACCACAACTGTGCATCCGCACAGATCATTTTCGTGCCTCAGTTATCAAACGTTTACGCGAGTGGCGGTGTTTTCTGCTGCATGCCATTGGTAGAGTAATAACCAACAAGGCTTGTTGTGGCAGGCAAGTTTTGGTTCTCCTTTTCTTCCTAGTTGAATACACACAATAGACAAAGCCGGTTCGGATGCCTCCCCGAACCGGCTTTGTTGCGTTTAGGCTTCTCCTAAACATCTGTTATGCTGAATAAACCTCACATGTGCCTCGCAGACAGGAGTAATCACATGACTCTACCCACTCTTGAACAACAACGCGCTTTTCTCAAGGATGATCTGCGCCAGCAGATCAATTTTTATCTCACCGACCAGAACCGTGGTATTGAACCGCCCCCGGTTCAACGCCCACCGCGTCCGGGGCAAACGGTTATGGCGTTACCACCAGTCGACCGCACCCTGTTTAGAGGCGCGGACGTGCTGGAGGCTATCGCCAACCGGGAGAGCCGCCGTCGCTACCTGACCACGCCACTGTCTCAGGAGGAATTGGGCCTTCTGTTGTGGGCCACCCAGGGCGTACGCGAAGAACTGGGCGAGGGCCATGCGTTGCGCACCGTACCGTCCGCCGGTTGTCGCCATGCGTTTGAAAGTTATCTCCTGATCTCGGAGGTCAAAGGGCTGAAAAACGGCATCTATCGTTATCTGCCGTTGCAACACGCCCTGGTCTGTGAGCGTTCTGTCGACGATTTTCGAGAAGAACTTTCTGCGGCGACCTTCCATCAGGTGTTTGTCAGTCGGGCTCCGGTGGTATTTGTCTGGACGGTGATTCCCTACCGTATGGAATGGCGCTACGATCTGGCGGCTCATCGGGTGATCGCCTTTGATGCCGGCCATGTCTGTCAGAACCTCTACCTGGCCTGCGAGGCAATTGGTGCCGGGACCTGTGCGATTGCCGCTTATGATCAGGACCTAATGGACAACCTGGTCGGTGTTGACGGCAGCGAAGAGTTTGTTCTCTACCTGGCTCCGGTTGGAAAAGTGTAATGCTAGAGGGTCTGGCAATATCAATAATTTGCTTTATACTGAACTCTATTTTCAATCAGTTATCCTCATTTTGTACGTAATCTTTTAAGGAGAATACGGATTGAATCGAGCTCGTGGTTTTTTCCATATTCCATTGCTTGTCTTGGTCGTTGGCTTGCTGTCGATCCCTGCGGGAGTGTGGGCACAGGTCGATGCTTCTTTCTCGGACAGACCTCCGGTCATTCGCGTTGGCCTCTATGATAATCCTCCTAAAATATACCGTGACAAACAGGATCAGCCTTCCGGCCTTTTTATCGATCTGCTTGAAAATATCGCGAAAAACGAAGGCTGGCAGCTCGACTATGTGGATTGCACCTGGAATTCATGCCTGGAGAAACTCGAATCCGGCGATCTTGACCTGATGCCC
Organism: uncultured Desulfuromonas sp.; assembly: GCF_963676955.1. Lineage (NCBI taxonomy): Bacteria > Pseudomonadati > Thermodesulfobacteriota > Desulfuromonadia > Desulfuromonadales > Desulfuromonadaceae > Desulfuromonas > uncultured Desulfuromonas sp. The sequence continues at coordinate 1,000,586 of NZ_OY781461.1, forward strand.
GATGTGGCCCGCACAACAGCACGCGGTCAACGGTTCGATTTTCACACCATTCCCGTTGTTCACAGCTGGTCAAGTCTGTGGAGCAACAAAGAGATCGAGATTTCCGGTTGGATGGACCTGAAAGGAAAACGTATTGCCATCCTGTCAGGCGCGGTTCAGGAGGATGCCTTGAAACGCATCCTCAAAGGATTTGCCATTCCGTTTGAGGAGATCCCAGTCAACAGCATGGCCGCAGGATTTGAAGCTGTTGTAAGCGGTGATGCCGATGTCACTGTTGCCAACAGCTTTTTTGGCGGGATTTACGGCCCGCGTTATGGGCTGCGGGAAAGTCCGGTGATCTTTGAACCCAGCAGTCTGTTTTATGCAGCCCCCAAGGGTCGCCATGCGGCTCTTCTCAGCCGCATTGACGATTATCTGTCGCAGTGGCGCAGCGAGGAAGGCTCGATCTATTACCAGGCGTTGAAACAGGCCATGTCCCGCCCCCAGGGGCCGGTTTTACCACGCCAATGGCTGCGCGCTCTGATCATCGGTGCCGTATTGCTGCTGTTGTTGCTGATCCTCACGGCACTGTTGCGCTGGCAGGTTCGACGCAAAACCAGCGAACTGCGCCGCATCAACCAGCGCTTTGAATACCTGCAGCAAGCCAGTCCCGTTGTTCTGTTTCATCTCGCCCTGCCCCTTGGACGCGCCCCTAAAGCACTCTGGGTTAGTGATAACATTACGCGCGTGTTCGGCTTTATTCCGCACGAAACCTATGAGCCGGGCTGGTGGCAAAGCGTCGTTCACCAGGGTGACCTGCAACAGATTGAAGCCAATATGCGTTCCTTGCCGGAAAAAGGTCACAGCAGCATCGAATATCGTCTCTACGACAACGATGGCTCCTTGCGTTATGTTCGTGAAGAGCTCCAGTTTTTTGCTGCGACAGCGGACAATCCGGCCCATGTGGTCGGCAGCTGGAGCGACATTACCACAACGCGTGAACAACAGGACCAGCTCAGCTTTCTGACTCATTACGATCCGTTGACCCAACTGCCCAACCGCACACTGTTGCATCTGCAACTCCAGGATGCGTTAAAACATCTTGAAGCCCCTGAGGAGCAACTGGCGCTACTGAGCCTTGACCTGGATCATTTCAAAAAAATCAACGAAACCTTCGGTTTTGACTTTGGTGATAAAATCCTTCGCCAGACCGCCGGCAGATTAAAACATCTGTTGCGCTTAGAAGATAGTATTGCCCGCATGGGTGCCGACGAATTCGTCATTATTATTCAAGGCGAAAATATCGCCGAACTCGCCTCCAGTATTGGACGACGCATCCTTCATCGTTTGGGCACACCACTGCACGTCGATAGTCAGGAACTCATTGTCACGACCAGCGTCGGCATCAGCCTGTTCCCTGAGGATGGCGCTGATTCAGCGACCCTGTTGAAAAATGCCGAGATCGCCCGTTATGCCGCGAAACGCCAAGGACGCAACCGGCTGCATTTCTTCTCTTCTCAACTGTCAGATAATGTCCGCGAAAACCTCGTCATGGAGAGCGCTTTGCGCAATGCCATCGAACGCGGCGAGCTGGTGCTTCACTATCAACCGCAGTTCGACTTGAATTCGGGCAATCTGGTCGGCGTTGAGGCGTTGATACGCTGGCAGCGACCTGAAATCGGCCTGGTGCCGCCGGGGTTGTTTATTCCGCTGGCGGAAGAGATCGGTCTGATCAACGACATCGGACTGTGGGTGCTGGAAGAGGCCTGCCGCCAGACCATTGTATGGGATCGTCAGGGCTATCATGTGCCGCGCATAGCGGTGAATCTTGCCGTTCAACAAATCGAGAGCGGCCACTTGCCCCAACAGGTCATGCAGATTCTGCAACACACCGGACTTCCGGCACAACGTTTGGAACTTGAAGTGACCGAGTCGGCCATCATGATTGAACCGAAAAAAGCGGCTGAAGCCCTGTTGGAGTTCCAGGCCATGGGCATTCGCCTGGCCATTGATGACTTCGGCACCGGATATTCCAGTTTGGCTTATTTGAAGAAACTGCCATTGGACCGACTGAAAATTGATCGCTCCTTTGTCATGGATCTTGGCTCCAATGCCGGTGACGACATCATCAGTCGGGCCATAATCAACCTGTCCAAAAGTCTGGGGATGGAAACCGTTGCCGAAGGAATTGAACATAACGATCAGCTCGAATTTCTTCGCCAGGAGGGCTGCGAAATCGGCCAGGGCTACCTGTTCAGCAAGCCGCTGCCTGCTGACGAACTGATGGCCTTTATGGACAAAAACCCTGTCAAACCATCATAATTCCCCTCCAGTTCGCTTAAAAAGCTTGCTATAGTGGTCATTTATCTCGCACTAAGGCCGCTAAGGTTCTATAAATGACGCAACTGACCGACAATCCCATTCATGTCCAAACCATTCTCGACAGTGTCGCTGATGGGGTGTTTACCGTTGATCCACGGATGCGCATCACCTCTTTTAACCACGCGGCCGAAGAGATCACCGGATTCAGCCGGGCCGAGGCCCTGGGTCAGCCCTGCTGTGAAATCTTTCGCACCAATGTCTGTTTTAGCCATTGCCCTCTGCGCAAGGCTTTTGCCAGCGGTGAAAATATCACCAACGTTGAAGTGGATGTGCTCGATCGCCATAATCGCGAGATTCCCATTTCAGTTAATGCCTCCGTGTTGCGCGATGAAAATGGTGGCATCATCGGTGGCGTTGAAACATTCCGCGACCTGTCACAGCTGCGCGCGTTGGCCAATGAAGTTCAGGAACGTTTCAGCTTTCACGACATGATCAGCCGGAATCCGCGCATGCAACAGCTGTTCGATATTCTTCCCGATGTCGCCAACAGTGATGCCACGGTGCTTCTCCACGGCGCCAGCGGCACCGGCAAAGAGTTATTTGCCCGTGCCATCCATAACCTCAGCCCGCGTAGTGAACAACCACTGGTGGTCATTAACTGTGGGGCCTTGCCGGAACAACTGCTTGAATCGGAAATCTTCGGTGTGAAAAAAGGAGCCTATACCGGTGCTGTGGCCAACCGCAAAGGACGACTTGCCCTGGCGGAGGGGGGCACCCTGTTCCTCGATGAGATTGGTGATCTGCCCCTGTCGCTTCAGGTCAAATTGTTGCGGGTATTGGAAAATAACGAATATCAGGCGTTGGGCAGCGATGAAACCCGTCGCGCCGATGTTCGTTTTGTTGCAGCCAGTCATCGAAACCTCGAACATCTGGTGGAAGAAAAGCGTTTTCGCCAGGACCTCTTTTACCGTCTCAATGTGGTTTCTCTTCGCATCCCTCCCCTGAGTGAGCGCAATGAAGACATCCCGTTGTTGCTGGATATGGCCCTGCAGCGCTTTTGCCATAAACATGGCAAAAAAATCTTCCGCTTCAGCCAACAGGCACTCGAACAGCTGCTGGCCTATCCCTATGAAGGCAATGTGCGCGAATTACTGAATATCGTTGAACGGGCCGTGATTTTGTGTCGTGGTCCTCAAATTGAGGTTATGCATATCCCGGCTCTGAACGCGACGCATCTCAATCTCAAGAAAAACCACTGTCCGGATAAAGACGCCCTGAACCACCTTCTCCAACGGTTTCAAGGCAACCGACAGCAACTCGCTCAGCATCTCGGCATTGACCGAACCACGCTGTGGCGCTGGCTGAAAAAGCATCAGCTTAGCTGATGTTGCACTATGTTGCACGTACGTTGCATTGCAACACGCGTGCATTTCATTATGATAATCGCCAGTTACCCAGATTCGTGCTCCCCCGTTCCAGCAAACGTTGCAAATGCAACGTACGCCACACCTCCTCCAACCCGTCATCATTTTCTAACCAGTTGTTTTTTCGTCTATTTTTAAGAATATAAGAAATTGGCATTGCTTTTGTAATAAACAGCTCCATGTCTGCGTTATCTCCCGAAACAATACGGATAGCCATTCCCAGCTATGACAGGCGCGTATCTCCCCGTTTTGATCAGGCGCGCGAGTTTCATATTGCGGATATTGACCTACGCCATCGTCAATGCCGCAAGCTCAGTACGCTCGTCTGTCCTCAGCCTCCTTACACGATCGGCGACTGGCTTAGCGAATTGGGAACACACGGGGTTATCTGTTCGGGAATTCACCAGCGTCACCAGCACCAACTCCAGCAGCTGGGGATCTGGTTGATCTGGGGGATCAGCGGCGAGATCAACGAGGTTCTCGACCACTGGCTGCAAAGCGACGAATTGCAACCCCTGATCAACGAATTGCCGGAGAAAAACGCCACGGTGTGCCACGCACATTAAGGTGCCAAAACCGGGAGACGTTTTTATGTTATGCGCTGTGAGCCGAAGAGGGCGGTATTCACGGCACTGCAAGTCCCAAAGCAACTTTGTGATGTGATGAAATGGCAGGGTCAATTGAACTGAATTGACCATGATATGTGATGACCCTGCCAACCGTTTTCCCCAAATTCCCCAAACTCCTCGCTGTCCACTCAAACAGATCAACCAAGCCCTGATTCTTCTACGAAATCGTTAAGCAACACACTCCATTCACCGGCAATGACTCTTCTGCAGACCTGAAAGTAACGCCTCTTGTCAGATCACACCAATCGCGTTACAGTCGCAGCGACGAATTCTGTTCAAATGAGCCTTTTGCAAAAACCGCAAATGATTTTACGAGGTGTTCATGTTGATTGACGTGCTTCGCCAGCGACGCAGTATCCGCAAATTTACCGCCACCCCTTTGACGGATCAACAACTGGCCCTCCTTCAAGAGGCCGTGTTGCGCGCTCCAAGTTCACGTGGCCGCGATCCATGGCAATTCATTTTTGTCACGGATCGCGAACAATTGAAGGCACTGTCTAAAGCCAAGCCACACGGTGCAGGCTTTCTCGCGGAAGCGGCCGTAGCCATTATCCTGTGTGCCGATCCCGAATGCTGTGATGTGTGGATTGAGGATTGTGCCATTGCCGCATTTATTCTGCAGCTGACGGCTGAGGACCTCGGTCTTGCAAGTTGTTGGGCGCAAATCCGCTGCCGCGAGCATGATGAAACGATGGATGCGGAAACGTACGTGCGCCGGACTACGAACATCCCGGACCATCTCCGCGTTGCGGCGATTATCGGCATCGGCAATGCGAATGAGGAAAAACCGGGCCATCCTGATGAGGCCCTGCGCCGCGAACGCATCCACTGGCAAAGTTACCGTACCGACGTCTGAATCGAGTAGGGTGAGGTGAGATGGTCAATTCTCACCTCATCCCTCTCACAGAACCGTGCGTACGGGCCTCGTACACGGCTCCTGTTCATTCTTCTCTCTAATAGCTCTGAGGCAGATAGCCCGTCTCTACTCTGCTTAGATCAAAAAGTCCCTGCTTTGCAAACCAGATGTTCGGCATTGCATAGTTGGCCAGGTTGCTGGCGGCATTGCGCCATGAGTTCATTTTGATGGCCTTGAACTCGCCCTGATAGCCTAGCTGCCGGAGTCTGCGGTGGAGCCGTTGCGGCTTTTTCCACAGTGTCAGCTGCTTGGCTCGCAGGCGTCGGCGAATCCACCGGGACAGTTTTCTGAACTGCTCGCGGCAGTTGGCTACCCGGAAGTAGTTGGTGAATCCACGCAGTACCGGGTTCAGGTCGTGGATGACCTTGGCCAGATTGACTGGTGTATTGCGCCGGGTGATCCGCTTCACCTTGGCTTTGAACTGTCGAACCTTCTCGCTCTGTATGCGTGTGTACCGGCTCGTGATGATGACTCCGAGATAGGGTACGCCTTCGCTGCTGTGAACAATCCGGCTCTTGCGTTCGTTGACCCTCAGGTGAAGGGTTTCTTCCAGATAGTTTCTTGCCACGTTGAAGGCGTTTTCCGCCCCGCTTCTTGATCCACACAGGATCAGGATATCGTCCGCGTAGCGGACGATTCGATGCCCTCGGTTTTTCATGTGCTGGTCGAAGGCGTCGAGGTAGACGTTGGCGATTAGCGGACTGATCACCCCGCCTTGGGGGCTCCCTTGTTCGCTTGCTTGCCAGCCGTCTTGCGTCATGTTCCCGCTTTGCAGAAACAGCCGAATTAATCCCAGTATGCTTCCATCGGTCACCCGGCGACGAATGCTCTGGATGATCTGGTCATGGTCTAGGGTGTCGAAGCATTTCGACAGGTCCATGTCCACCACCCAGCGCCGTTGGTAGCGCCTGATAAACAGGCTGGCTTTGGCGATCGCCTGATGGGCACTGCGGCCCGGACGATAACCGTAGCTGGACGGATGAAAGTCAGGATCAAAGATCGGCTGCAAGATGTCCAGCAGTGCCTGCTGGACGACACGGTCACGAACCGTCGGGATTCCGAGCCGGCGGACGCCGCCGTCAGGCTTGGGGATTTCTACCCGCCTCACTGGCTTTGGTCGATAGCTCTTGTCCTTGAGTTCGCCCACAAGGGCGGCGATTTCTTCCGGCAGGTGGTCGGCAAAGTCCTCTACGCTCTGGCCGTCGATTCCGGCCTTGCCTTTGTTGGACCTGATTTTCGCGTATGCCCGAAGTAGTCTCTGTTCGTGTAACAGCCGGTCGTAGAGACTGTAGTAAATTTTCGCCATCTCTTGTGCTTCCTGCGTTTTCCTTCCTCGACGGTGAGCGCGTTTTGCCTGCCCTTCCTGGCCCGAGTGCCGACCTTTTCTATCCCGATGGGCAATATGGCTGCGGCATGGTTCGGGTTGCTTGGACGTGGACGGTTCGTTGCGGCAGTCTGCTTTCCCCTCAACCGCATGCAACGTACCTCGCCTCGTCAGGCGACTTCGTGTCCGGCCCTACGCCTTGCCGTCGTTTCCGGAAACTTTCGAATGAACTTCATCCCTTCGCGTTCTGATGAGGCTTTTGGCGCTCACCAGCCCCTGACGACTGAGCGACAGGTCATCCCGGTTTTATCCTCCAGTCTGTTACCAGCTTTCTCAGGCCGGGACTTCTTCACTACTACGGATTCATCTGCCACCTCGCACCGCGTCGAAAGACCTTGAGTCTCCTCTTGTGCCTTTCTTACCCGACGCCTTGACCGACAGCTTCGGGACAATACGAGGCTTCCCCAGTTACCTTCCGGCTCCCGGTAAACTACCCCATCCTCAATCACGCTACGGGGTACGATCAGGTATCGGGCTTCGCGTTATTTAGCACGCTTACCCCCCCCGTAGCGCCGAATCAGGTTCGCTTGCGCTATGTGCAGTTTACTTCCTATCGCTTCCTTCAGACCCTGCCGTTGCCAGAAACGCCCTTGCGATTCGGATTGTCTTCCCCCTGATCGGGGCGACGCCTGTTTCTTTCAACAGGCCGGGTTTGCCAGCTCCGCTGGGCAAACTAAAAAAACAGGGGCCGGAATCATTCCGGCCCCTGTTGCGATTCAAGGTTCTAGATGCTGACCAGCGTCAGTTGATCCATTTAAGAACCAGATGATCCATGGTGCGTTTAGGCACATAATGGACACCGGCCTCATCACGCCAGTATTTAATATCGCCGCCTTCCTCTTTATCGACCAGACGCACCTCTTCGGCCGGATAACCCAGAGCAATCACCATAACGATCTCAAAACGGGTGGGAATCTTGAATTCCTCACGAAACTTCTGCTTCTGAATGGAACCGATCATGCAGCCCCCCAGGCCCTTTTCCACCGCACCGAGCAGAATACTCTGGGCGGCAATCCCTGAATCACCGTCAAAACGATCACTGATGGTCTTGTCACCAATCATAACGATATAGGCGCTGGGGCGTTCATTCTCCGCCGGCCCTTTCCAGTCTTTGAGGTAACCGGCCCAGCCCAGATAATTAAAGATGCGGTCATTGCGCTCTTTATCCGTCGACAGCAGATAGCGCAACGGCTGCAGGTTGGCGGCACATCCACAATAACGGGTCAATTCAACCAGTTCGGTCAATTGCTCTTCGCTGATCGCCTTGTCGGCATGGAAACGTCGATAGCTGCGATTTTTAAGCAACAAATCTTTCAGCATTACTCCTCCTCACATGATAAAATGGTCATTGCATAAGTTGCCCGGATCACCTCTGACATCAGGATGTTGCAGCGGTTCGGCAACAGGGAATGGATGAAATAATAGTACCCCATTGACCAAAAAAATCAAAACATTCTCAATAAATAACACATAAGAGACCGGCGTTTATTAACCCAAAGCGTCCCTTCTCAACGGACTTTTTAAGGTGGTCGTTTCATGCTGTCACAGTTCGAACCTTATCTGCCCTGGCTGTTGCCGCCCCTGTTGGGTGCGATCATCGGCTATGTGACCAACTATATTGCAATTCGCATGCTGTTCCGGCCATTACGAGCCTGGAAGATTTGCGGTCTGCGCGTCCCTCTGACACCAGGCATTATCCCCTCACAGCGTCACAAACTGGCGCGTAAAATGGGCGAGATGGTGGGCGACCACCTGCTGACGAGCGATGATATTGCCGACACCCTCGACAAAGAAGGCTTTCGTAAAAAACTGCTCGCCGCGGTTGAGGAGAAACTCGATCAGTTTATCTGTCGCGATCTCGGTGCTCCGATCAGCCTGCTCCCTGCCCAGTTTCATGATCGCCTTGCGGATGTGTTGGAAACCGTGCGGTGGAAACTGCTGCGTGCCCTGAGCCGTCAGCTGGAATCGGAACAGGGGCGACAGCAACTGACCCGCTTCTGTCACGAATATCTGGATGTTCTCCTCGGTTATCGTCTCAACGATCTGATGGACGACCCCACCCGGACCATCAACGGTTTTGCCGAACAAAAGATGCAACACTGGCTGGATAAAGAACGGCTGGAAGGCTGGTTGGACCGTTTTATGGATCAACGCCTGCAACAGCTGATTGACGACCGCCAATGCCTGAACGATCTGCTGCCCAAAGAACTGGTTGAAGGGGTTCTGGAACTGGTCGAACAGGAACTTCCCGCCATCATCGAACAACTTTCCGTTCTTCTGGATGATCCACGGGTGCGCGAGCAGCTACAGGATAAAGTGCGCGACGCCATCGCCAACCTCATTGACTCCATCGACGGGTTGTCCGCCCTGATCGGCGCCCTGTTTGATATGGAAAAGATCTACGCCAAACTGCCGGGCTTTATGGACAAAGCCGCGGTAGAGTTAAAAGACTGGCTGGCATCGGACGCGGTTCGCCAACAGATCAGTGCCAAACTGCGCGACCAGATCACGATCTGGCTCGATCAGCCGCTGAGCCGTCTGCTGGAAAAAGTCCCTTACGAACGCGTGGTGCGCATTCGCGGCCAGGTCAGTCATCGTGTCTGTCACTGGCTGACGGGTGACAGCGTGCGCCATCAGTTGCTCAGTGTCCTGGAAAAGGGAGTGGAATCCATTGAGGGACGACCGCTGGCCGACTGGATTGATCCGCTGTTGCCGGAGCAGGGCCGCGAAAAAGTGGCCGCCCTGATCAGCAACGCCATTGTCGATCAGCTCGGTCGCGAGTCGGTGCAGCAGAGCGTCGAGGGCTTTTTAGAAAACCGTATGACCTATGTTATCTATCAGCGCCCCCTTGGCCAATTGAGTCGCTACCTGCCCAGCGATGGTCGTGAAGAACTGGCCGTCGGCCTGTTCGATCAGCTGGTGGTGCTGTTGAAGAAGGAGATCCCACCCTTGGTGGAAACCCTCAACATCTGCCAGATCGTCGAGGATAAGGTCAACTCACTGGACATCCTCAAGGTGGAAGGATTGCTCATGGGCATCATGAAGGAGCAGTTCAAGTATATCAACCTGTTCGGGGCCCTGCTCGGTCTGCTGATCGGTTTGCTCAACCTGTTGCTGTTGCGGATGTAACTGGGAACTGTTTATTTATCCCGTGCTTAGCAGCGCAAATTTCAGCGTAAACGACTGAAAAGAGCGCGAAGCCCAGGAGTCGCTTTTGCGCCACTTTTGTCGACGCAAAAGCGGTACGATGTGTGGGCGCGGAAGCCCACGTCACGTGCGTACCTAAAAATGCAAACAGATGGCGTTCGCCAAAGCAATCCGTTTCGAAATGCGACCCCCAGAAACAAACGCAGAGAGACACAAAACCTTTTACTCGGCATCTCCAGCCCGCAACTGCATCCCCACCCAACGCTTGGCAAACTGGTAAGCGGTACGGCCACAACGTTTGCTTTTGTCATGCGACCAGCGAATCGCCGCGGCTTCTACCTCGGCATCCCATGGCAATTGCCGTTCATAGTCCTGACACAACCGCTCAATGCATTGGCGCACCACATTGAGATATTGGTCCTGGCTGAATGAATCGAACGACACCCACAGCCCGAAACGATCCGACAAGGAGTTTTTCTCTTCGATGGTCTCCGAAGCACGCACCTCACCACCTTTGATATGGTTGCCGATATTGTCAAAATCGTACTGCGGGATCAGGTAACGACGGTTGGAGGTGACATAGATCAGGCAATTGGCCGGCGCCGCATAGACCGCGCCATCGAGAACACTTTTGAGAATTTTGTAGCCTTTTTCACCCACCTCAAACGACAGGTCATCACAGAACAAGATAAATCGGTAGGGCTGCTGCTTAATCTGGGCAAAAATATCCGGCAGGTGATGCAGGTCGTCTTTGTCCACCTGAACGATGCGCAACCCCAAGGACGCATAGCTGTTGAGCAACGCCCGCACCAACGACGACTTGCCGGTGCCACGCGCGCCCCACAACAAAATATTATTGGCCGGATAGCCGTCGATAAATTGACGGGTATTGTCAGCAACCATCTGTTTTTGTTCGTCAATACCAAGCAGATCGTCCAGGGTTGTGCCTTCGGTTTCAGGCATCGCCTCCAGTGTTCCCGAGACCGAATGACTGCGCCACGCCGCTGCCAGAGTGGTGCCCCAATCGACAACATCCACCGGTTGCGGCAGCATCTGCTCCACAGCGCTAAGCACACGTTTAAGTTGTTCTTTCAATTCCTGATCGAGTTCCATAATCCCCCCTCTATGCACTGCATTCAAAAGCTGTTTGCTATTTTTTAAGGCACCCCTGCCTGATTATTAATCACATCAGAAACAATTCTTTCGCCACTGTACTCCGCCTAGCGCCTGATTTTCAATAAGTTACCGCTATTTTCCTCCACATGGCACAACGGTTGCTGTTACTGGACAGGTTGGCAATGGTGCCAACGTCCCTTGTCCGCAGACAAGGAAAACAACGATGTTTTGATTTATTCGAGGAGGAATAAATGTTGCGCTATGCCTGCCGCATGGTGCCAGGGCTCCTTTTTGCCCCGGCCACCTGCCTGGCCGCGGAAACCACCTGTGATTCAGGTACCACAGCGTGGATGATGATCTCCGTGGCTCTTGTTCTGTTGATGATTCCCGGTCTCGCCATGTTTTATGGCGGTCTTGTCCGTACCAAAAACGTTCTCTCCACCATGATGCACAGCTATGTCGCCCTGGCGATCATCGGTGTCTTGTGGGTGGCCGTCGGTTATTCTCTGACCTTCGGCAAAAGCATCCTCGGCGGCTTTGTCGGCTGGAACCCTGACTACTTTTTCCTCAGTGGCATTGACAGCACCATTACTGACGGCATTCCGGAATACATTACCGCCATGTTCCAGGGCAAATTTGCCATTATTACCCCGGCCCTGATCAGCGGCGCCATTGCCGAGCGCGTGTATATGCGTGGTTATGCCGCATTTATCGCCCTGTGGTTTCTGCTGGTCTATTGCCCGCTGTGTCATTGGATCTGGGCACCGGACGGCTGGCTGTTCAACTACGGTGCCGCCGGTGTTGTTGACCTGGCCGGCGGTCTGGTTATTCACGTCTCTGCCGGGGCCAGCGCTCTCGTCGCTGCCATCTACCTCGGCCCGCGCAAAGGGTTCCCCACCAAGCCGATGCAACCCAACAATCTGGTCATGACCATGATGGGGGCCGGCCTGCTGTGGGTTGGCTGGTTCGGCTTCAACGCCGGTTCTACCCTGCAGAGCGGCCTCGATACCGCGCGCGCCCTGACCATGACGCAAATTTCTGCGGCCAGTGGCGCGTTGACCTGGCTGATCATTGAAGCCCTGACCTTCCGCAAAGCCACGGCCTTGGGTTTTGTCTCCGGTATTCTCGCCGGTCTGGTGGTCATCACGCCGGCGGCAGCGGTTGTCCAACCCGTTGGCGCGCTGACTCTGGGAGCCTGTTCATCCATCCTGTGCTACTACGCGCTGGGGATGAAGATGAAACTCGGCTACGATGACAGCCTCGACTGCTTCGGCATTCACGGTGTCGGCAGTGGTCTTGGCGTGCTGCTGCTGTGCTTCTTCATCCGCGACAGCTGGATGACTGATGCGGCTGCGGCTGCCGGTGGCAGCTGGACGGCATTTGATCAGCTCGGAGTTCAGCTAGTCGGCATGGGCGCGACAATTGCCCTGGCTGTTGTGGTGACATTGGCCCTGTGCTTTGCCATTGAAAAGACGATTGGTTTTCGCGTCGATGAACAAAGCGAGACAGAAGGCCTTGACCAGACCCTGCATGGGGAGAATGGTTATGGTCTGAGTGATTCGTCGATTAACGGTTAAGGCAAGAGAAATTTGGTCAATTTAAAGGCGGCTCAGGATTCTGAGTCGCCTTTTTAGCTCTAAACGTATTTAAAAACCGGCTGAAAAACCACGTCACGTGCGCACTAAATTACGTCAAAGGATGAAACTCGCCGAAGAAAATCAGCGCTACTCCATCCCAGCCACAAAATTAAACGGCGATGTATGCGGCAGGTCGCGACGCTGACGGAAACTCTCCAAGACCTTTTTTCCCTGTGGGCTGAATGCACCCAGGTGGGAAATATCGACCAGAAAACCACTGCAGCCCATCTCGTACAGCTGCGGCAATACTCCACACAGTGAAAAATCATTGTCCGAACGCAACACGGTTAACCCACCTTTGGACACCACCTGATAGCCGTCACCGCGATCGGACAACAAGGGTTGGCCCCCCTTGAGACCCGGGATGCGAATACGTGATGTAATCAGGGGAACCGAACCATACACCATGGCGTACAGCGCATGAGAACCGCGCCGTTGCAACAACTGCTTCATGTTGTCCGCATCATCTTCAATGTACAGTTCATTACTCACCGTCCCCAATTCCTGCCACGCCTGCATGGCTTCACTGTTGAGACAAAACAACCGGTAGCTGGCTTCAAGATGTACATCGGAAAACTTTTTGAACAACTCAAAGTGGCTGAGATTGGTGAGACGAAACTGATTGAATCCCGCCTGAATCAGATGGGAAACCGCTTTCTGGTAAGTGGTCCACTCCTGATCGAAAATCACAAACGGCAGATCCCACACCACACCGCGCCGTTGCCGCTCTCCCACCTTCCACGGTCGATGCAGCACCGCCGAGGTCAACGGCACCAGAATGCGATCGATATCCGGATTGTCCAGTGCCCGCATCTCACGGATATCTTTGATGGCCACCGTTAATTCCTGAGCGACTGAGGTGTGGGCCGCCTGTGGTGCCAGCAAACTGTCCAGTGCGGCCTGACGTTGCTGTGCGTGGTGTTTTTTAGCGGAATGTTCCACATCGCGTTGGAGGTGCTGATAAAAGTCACGCCGCACTTCCTTGAGCCGCTTGGGCGGAATGATCATGTCGGGCAAGGTCCCGGTGGTAAACGTCGCCAGTTCAAACGGTGCGTCGCCACATTGACGGAACACCTGCTCCAGAGTCTCTTCGGACAGCGGGCTCTGCTTGGCCGCAAACAGATCCACGTCGTAGGAGGCATTGAGCCGCACCGGGCCGACCTCGGCGTGGAGAATCAATTGCTGGTTGCCTTCAACCACATCCACAGCCAGCGTGAGTGGATGGCGGGTCGTTCCCACCTGCTGCAGACGACGCCGACAGGCGGCATCACTCATGGCAAAGGCTTTCTGCGATGAGACCTTGAACACCGCGTCTCCCGGCTTGAAACGCCCCTTGAACGTATGACTGACACAGGCAGCGCCGGCAGCGAGTTTATTGACCGGCTTGCGACCGGCCCACAACTGCTTGATGGTGAAAGCGGTGCCCACTTTATCGCTGCCGGGTTGGATGCGAATCCGATCACCGAGATTGAGTGCGTCGCGACTTTTGAAGAACAATTTGTTGTCCGTTGCCCGGGTCACTTCACCGAGAAATCGTCCGGTGGAACCGCGTAAGGCCGGGGTCGCCATATCAGAGGGCTGGCGCCCGGCGAGAAACCCTTTGGTCGGCGTCCGACCAAAGGATTGTTTGAGCAGCTTGCGCGCCTCATCAATCGCCGCCTGCCGCTCTTTGCCCCTGGCATCCATCACCATCCGGTAGGCCTGAACGACGTTGGAGACATATTCGGCGCTCTTCATGCGGCCTTCAATCTTGAAGCTCGACACACCGGCATCCTGCAATGCCGGCAACAACTCAATTGCGGACAGATCATTGGGGGAAAAATAGTAGCCGTCTTTGCCGCGCTGGGTATAGCGACGTCGACACGGTTGGGTACAGCGGCCTCGATTACCGCTCTTGCCGCCGAGATAGGAAGAAAAATAGCACTGGCCGGAAAAACAGAAGCACAGGGCTCCATGGATGAAATGTTCCAGATCCAGGCGGGTCTGCGAGCGGATATGCTCTATTTCGGGCAGGGTCAGCTCGCGCGCCAGGACACCGCGACTGAAGCCCATTTTTTCCAGTTGCTTGACGCCTGCGGCATTATGCACCGTCATCTGGGTAGAGGCATGCAGCTCCAGATCGGGAAAGTGGTGACGCGCCATGCGCCACACCCCGAGGTCCTGAAGAATCACCGCATCAACTCCGGCTTGTTCCACTCCCGCCAGGGTATCAATCAGATCAGGCAGCTCCTGCTCCTTGACCAGGGTATTGATGGTCACAAACAGTTTGCGGTCACGCTGATGCACATAGTGCGTCATGGCCGCGATATCCTGAAACGAAAAGTTTTTGGCTTTGGCTCGCGCCGAAAAGGATTGCAACCCACAATAGACGGCATCGGCACCGGCTTCCATGGCGGCAAAAAAGGCCTCCAGGCTTCCGGCCGGGGCCAACAACTCCGCTTGGAGAGTTTCTTGTTTTTTTGAGGGTTGTTTCACGTGGGTTCTCCGATCAGCATCAGGATTTGAAATGGGAGCCCTCTCCCGGATATGTGACAAAGGGGGCTTTTGGCTCTGCTGAATTAGCATACCACCATCTGTTGCGAGACGCAGCAGCGATCATATTCAACAAAAAAGCGCTCCTGCATGTGCAGGAGCGCTTTGAATCCAGCAATAATCTGGACGGATTACATCATGCCGCCCATACCGCCCATACCGCCCATACCGCCAGGCATTGCAGGCATGGTACCTTCATCACTCGGCTGTTCGGCGATGCAGGCCTCGGTAGTCAGCATCAGGCCGGACACAGAGGCTGCATTTTGCAGAGCACTGCGAGTGACCTTGGTCGGATCGAGAATACCGGCTTCGAGCAGATCAACATACTGATCAGTGGCCGCATTGAGGCCGAAGGCGCCTTCACCGTTTTTGACTTTATCAACAACGATGGAACCTTCCAGGCCGGCGTTGGCCGAGATCTGACGCAGCGGCTCTTCCAGAGCACGCTTGACAATCTGCACACCAAACTGCTGCTCGCCTTCAATCTCTAAAGTCTCAACCGCTTTGATGCAACGGATCAGAGCCACACCACCACCAGGGACGATACCTTCTTCAACGGCAGCGCGGGTCGCATGCAGGGCATCTTCAACGCGGGCTTTTTTCTCTTTCATCTCGGTTTCAGTGGCGGCACCGACTTTAACGACGGCAACACCGCCAACCAGTTTGGCCAGACGCTCTTGCAGTTTTTCACGATCATACTCGCTGCTGGTTTCTTCGATCTGAGCGCGAATAACCTTAACGCGGGACTGAATGTCCGCCTCGCTACCGGCACCGTCAACGATGGTGGTGTTGTCTTTGTCAACAACCACGCGTTTCGCCGTACCCAGCATATCTTCCGTCGCGTTTTCCAGTTTGAAACCCATCTCCTCGGAGATCACCTGACCACCGGTGAGAATAGCAATATCTTCGAGCATGGCCTTGCGGCGATCACCAAAGCCGGGAGCTTTAACGGCGCAGACGTTGATGGTGCCACGCAGCTTGTTGACGACCAGAGTGGCCAGCGCTTCACCATCGACGTCCTCAGCAATAATCATCAGCGGCTTGCCCATTTTGGCCACCGGCTCGAGGATCGGCAGCAGCTCACGCATGTTGGAGATCTTCTTGTCGTAGATCAGGATCATCGGATCATCCATAGCCGCTTCCATACGCTCGGAATCGGACACGAAATAAGGAGACAGGTAACCACGGTCAAACTGCATCCCTTCAACGGTCTCCAGAGAGGTTTCCATGGCTTTGGCTTCCTCAACGGTGATGACGCCCTCTTTACCGACTTTGTCCATGGCCTCGGCCAGGATGTTGCCGATGGTGTCATCGCTGTTGGCGGAAATCGTACCAACCTGGGCGATCTCTTTGTGGTTGGCGATGGGCTGGGACAGCTCACGCAGAGAGGCAACCGCCGCTTCGACAGCCTTGTCGATGCCGCGCTTGATTTCCATGGGGTTGTGACCGGCAGTCACCAATTTGACGCCTTCACGGTAGATGGCCTGAGCCAGAACCGTTGCCGTGGTGGTGCCGTCACCGGCGATGTCGGAGGTTTTGGAAGCAACTTCTTTCACCAGTTGTGCACCCATGTTTTCGAATTTGTCTTCCAGCTCGATCTCGCGGGCAACGGAAACGCCGTCCTTGGTAATCAGCGGAGCACCGAACGATTTGTCGATAACAACGTTGCGGCCTTTAGGACCGAGGGTGACCTTAACGGTGTTCGCGAGCATATTAACACCGGCCAGAATACTGGCGCGGGCTTCTTCAGAAAATTTGATCTCTTTTGCAGCCATGGTTTAAGAACTCCTGTTCAATAAATTCAGGGTTAATTGCAAGAAACGGAATACCTTACTTTTCGAGCACGCCGAGGATATCGTCCTCGCGCATCATCAGATAAGGCTTGCCATCGACCTTGATCTCGCTGCCGGCATATTTGCCGAACAGAACGCGGTCACCGACTTTGACGTCCATGCCGAGAACTTTACCTTCAGAGGTGACTTTGCCCTTGCCGGCTGCGACAACAACGCCTTCCTGAGGCTTTTCCTTGGAAGCGGTGTCGGGGATGATGATTCCGCCGGCTGTGGTGGTTTCTTCTTCAACGCACTCAACAATGAGGCGATCCTGCAGAGGTCTGATGTTCATGCACTGTCTCCTTTGTGAATGAAATAATGAGCGGCACAAGGCCTTAAATTCATAAAATATCTGGTTGAGCCTACCATTAGCACTCAACAAAAGGGAGTGCTAACAGCAGGGCTAAATATAAACAGTGAGGTCAGAAAGTCAAGGGGTATCTCGGCAAAAAAATAGCAGAAAAATGCACCTGTTGTTGCGTCATGGCCCGACAAGCGCTTGACAGCCCCCAGCCCCCATGCTAAACCACTGAAATCTCCTCGAAAGAGGTGATATTTCGCTCACTTGCATCATCAACAGGCCGCACACGGAAAAGGCGACCACCGCCACAGAAAGGACCATCATGGCGAAAAAACTGTTTATTCCCGGCCCGGTAGAAGTCAGCAACGATGTGTTTGCCGCCATGTCTTCACCGATGATCGGCCACCGCATGCCGGAATATGCCGCGCTGCATCAAAGCGTTACCAGCCAGTTGCAGACTCTGCTCAACACCAAAGATCCGGTATTTCTCTCCACCTCCAGCGCTTTTGGCATCATGGAGGGCGCCGTGCGCAATCTGGTGCAGAAGCGTTGCGCCAACTTCGGCAACGGCGCGTTCAGCACCAAGTGGCATGATGTCACCAAACGCTGCGGTATCCAGGCGGACCTGTTCACGGCCGAATGGGGCCAGCCCATTACGGCCGAAATGGTCGACAAGGCACTGGCCGGCGGCGATTACGACGCCATGACCATGGTTCACAATGAGACATCGACCGGCGTCATGTCACCACTGGCTGAAATTGCCGAGGTGATGAAGAAATACCCCTACGTCTCATTTATCGTTGATACGGTGTCGTCCATGACCGCTGTGCCGATTGACTTCACGGCTCTGGGCATGGATGTGTGTCTCGCCGGTGTTCAGAAGGCATTCGGCCTTCCTCCCGGGCTGGCGGTCTGTGCCGTATCACGCGCGGCCTTGGACAAAGCCAAGGCCACCCCGAATCGCGGTTACTATTTCGATTTTGAAGAATTTGAGAAAAACGATCTCAAGCACAACACCCCGAGCACGCCCTGTATCAGCCTGATCTACGGTCTGGATGCGCAATTAAAGAAAATGTTCGCTGAGGGGCTTGATAATCGCTATCGTCGTCATGCCGAGATGGCGGAAGCCACCCGCAACTGGATCACAGCTCAGGGTTTTGGCCTGTTTGCCGCCGAAGGCTACCGCTCCATGACCCTGACCAGTGGCGCCAACGACGGCCGTACCGACCTTGAGGCATTGAAGAAACGGGTTGGTGAGCGTGGCTACGCCATGGACAACGGGTATGGCAAAATCAAAAACGAAACGTTCCGTATCCCGCATATGGCGGACATGACTCTGGCCGATCTGCAGGAATACTTCGCATTACTCGAAGAGCTGCTGCCGCAAGTGCGCAGCTGATTCAGCTTCACACAACTAAAAAAGCCCGCTCTTGCCAATGGAAGAGCGGGCTTTTTTAGTTGTGTGAAGCTTTTTGCGGAAAGGCTCAGATCTTTCCATTTTTTTGCTCAGGCTGGTTCCAACCCGGCAAACTTGAGCAGCAGCCGTTTGGGGCCGAAGCGATTAAAATAAACGATCACCTTCTGCTTGTCGCCACTGCCTTCCAGACGCCGCACCGTGCCGACGCCAAAGCGGGCATGACGTACCCGGCTGCCGATACGCAAGGTGTCATCCACAACTGGAACGGAGGGTTCCACCTCGATCACCGGTTGGTCGGGCACGGGTTCCGCATCGACCGAAGGGCTGGAGGTTGGCGTGGAGGCTGTTTCCGCTGGCGGGGCCTGGGCCGGCAACTGTTCGAACAGCGATGCCAGATTGTGCTTGGACGTGGCATGTAACGGTTTTTTAGCCACATCGGCCAACAGATGATCGGGAATCTCACCGACAAAACGGCTTGGCGGATTAAACTGGTAACTGCCGTAGACGCGACGACGACGGGCATGGGTAAGATAGAGTTTCTCCATGGCGCGAGTCATGCCGACATAACACAGCCGCCGTTCCTCCTCGAGTTGCTCGCCACCATCATTGCTGCGCGCCGCCGGGAAGATACCATCCTCCATGCCGGTCATAAACACCACGGGAAACTCCAGTCCCTTAGCGGCATGCAACGTCATCAACGTTACCCGGTCAAGGCTGCTGTCGTAGGCATCGAGATCGGTGACCAGAGCGATCTGCTCCAGATAATCCTGCAGGGTGGTGTCGTCATCCCGGTGCTCTTCCATGCCGGCGAGCAACTGATCGATGTTGTCGAGGCGATCACGTGCTTCCTGGGTGTTTTCGCTTTTGAGCATCTGGGCGTAGCCGGTCTCTTCGATCAACTCAGCAGCCAACTGCGGATAGGGCAGGCGTTTGAGACGATGGGCGAAGTCGTCCATCATGGCGACAAAAGCGGCAACTTTTTTTGCCGCGGCCCCTTTGAGTACGCCCTGCTCAATAGCGAGACGACAGGCCGGGAAAAAGCCCTGAGCCTGCTGTTCCAGCGTGGCAATCTTGGCGACGGTGGTGGCGCCGATGCCGCGCGTCGGCACATTGATGATCCGCTGACAGGAGATCGTGTCTGCCGGATTGGTCAGCACACGCAGGTAGGCGAGGATATCCTTGACCTCCATGCGCGCAAAGAAGCGCATGCCACCGAACATGACATAGGGGATGCGATCACGCACCAGGGCTTCCTCCAGCACCCGTGACTGAGCATTGGTGCGGTAAAGCACGGCCATATCACGCAGATGGCGACCCTGCTGCTGTAAGGTTTTAAGCTGTTCGACCACGTAACGCGCCTCATCGAGATCGTCCGGCAGCGCTTCAAGGCTGATGGCATCACCATCGGGATTTTCCGTCCACAGGGTCTTTCCCTTGCGCCCCACATTGTTGGCCACCACGGCTCCGGCCGCATCAAGAATGGTGGTGGTCGAGCGATAATTCTGCTCCAGGCGGATCGTGGTACAGCCGGGATAATCGCGCTCAAAACCGAGGATATTGCCCACCTCGGCACCGCGCCAGCGGTAGATGGACTGGTCGTCATCACCGACCACGCACAGATTGCCGTGCTCCGAGGCCAGTTGCTGAACCAGACGATATTGCACCATGTTGGTGTCCTGAAACTCATCGACCAGCAGATGAAGAAAACGCCCGGCATAACGCTGGCGGATCTCATCATGCTCGTCAAACAGCTTGACGCACATCAGCAGTAAGTCACCGAAATCGAGGGCGTTGGCCTGCTGCAGGCGCTGCTGATAATGACGATAAACCTCGGCCACCAGTTGTTCCTGCGGCGTATTCAGCGGCATCTCCGCGGGAAACTGACCACGGTTTTTTGCCGCATCAATGGCCGCGGCCGCGGCACGCGGTTTGAGCTGTTTATCGTCAATCGCCAGCTCTTTAAGAATATTTTTCAGCAGCCGATCCTGATCCTGATCGTCGTAGATGGTGAAGGAGGGATCAAATCCCAGAGCGGTGATATCGCGACGCAGAATACGCACACAGGTGGAGTGAAACGTCGCCACCCACGGCATCTCGCCCTCGGGCAGCGCCCGCTCAATGCGCTCCTTCATCTCGTTGGCGGCCTTGTTGGTAAAGGTCACCGCCAGAATCCGCCACGGCGGTACACCCTGTTTCTGGATCAGATGAATGACGCGGCCGGTGAGGGTGCTGGTCTTGCCGGAACCGGCACCGGCGAGAATCAACAGTGGGCCGCCCGGATGCTCAACGGCCTGGAGTTGCTGCGGGTTAAGCCGAGGCGCGGGACGATCCATCATGCTCCTCCTCAAGGGTGCGCGCCATCAGGGCCTTGTTGTAGGCGGACACCATATCGCGCCGTGAGACAATGCCGATCAGACGGTTCTGTTGCTGACGATCCACCACCGGCAGCTGCTCAATGTTGCGATAGCCGATCTTACGCATGGCCTGGTCGAGGTTTTCATCGCCGTACACGGTGGTCACCTCGGTAGTTGCCAGTTCCTTGACCACCACCAGATCCATCAGATCTTTCTCAAAGACCACGCCGAGAAAATCCTGGATGGAGATAATGCCGGTCATCTCCCCGGCCGGGTTGAGCAACGGGAAGTTGGTGTGCTTGGTGTTGGCGATAAAATCGGTAAACTGACGTAGGGTCATGCCCTCGGGGACGGTTTCCAGTTTGCGGGTCATGACATCCGCAACGCGGATCGACTTCATGATGTTGCGCTCTTTGCCCGCCTCCAGATCAATGCCGGCCTTGGCCAACTCAACGGTATCGATGCTCTCTTTCTTGAAATGGCGGCTGATGGCCGTGCCGACGACGCACGACAGCATGATCGGCACGATAACCTGATAGGAAGCGGTCATCTCAAACAGCAGGAAGATGGCGGTCATCGGTGCATGGGTGGCGGCGGACAAAAACGCGCCCATGCCGATCAGGGCATAGGAACCGGGGGAGATGGCCAGCGTCGGCAACAGAATCTGGGCAATCTTTCCGAAAGCCCCGCCGGTGACCGCACCGATGTAAAGAATCGGCGCAAACAGACCGCCGGGCAGCCCGGAACCCAGGGTAATCGAGGTGGCCACGGCTTTGCACACAATCAGCGCGAGGAGAAAATACCACGCCCCCTGGCCATGGAGAAACTCGCTCATGAAATCGTAGCCGTTGCCGAACACCTGGGGAAATCCAACCCCGATCAGACCGACCAGCAAGGCACCGATCATCGGCTTGACCAATCGCGGCATCTTCAGCTTATCAAACATCCCCTTGATGCGGAAATGAACATCGATAAAACCGGCGGCCAGCCCACCGATGACCGCACCGAGCGCCACATAGAGCAGCAATTCCCAATGGGAGCCCACCTGGTAGGGGGGAATGTGAAAAACGATCTCATTGCCGATTAACGCCCGCGACACCACGGTACTCATGCCGCTGGCAATGACGATGGAGGTAAAGCTGGAGATCTCAAACGAGGACAGCAGAACGATCTCCTGGGCAAAAAACACCCCGGCAATCGGTGCATTAAACGTCGCGGCGACACCACCGGACACACCACAGGCCACCAACACCTTGAGACGATTGCCACTGACCTTGAACCCCTGGCCGAACTGACTGCCGACGGCCCCGCCGATCTGGGCGATGGGACCCTCCTGACCGGCACTGCCACCGGTGCCCAAGGTGATGGCACTGGCCAGGCCGCGGGTAATGATGGTGCGTCCGGGGATCTTGGCGCCACGCAGGTTGACCTGTTCCAGAAAAGACGAAAAACCGAACTTGAGATCCTTGGCAAACCACAGCCCGAACGGGATCATCAGCAGCGCCCCGGTCAGTGGAAACAGGATGGCCAGCCAGCGCGAAGCGCTCCACTGATGCCAGGAAATCTGAAACAGATCCATACCCTGTTCGATCACCAGCCAATGAAAAAATTCAATCGCCTGACGAAAGGCATAGTTGCACAAACCGGATAACAGGCCGATGGCCACGGCCAGGATGGCCATAAAGGTATTTTCGCTGATCCGAAAACGCCCCAAAACAGCCAGACCGACCCGGCGTAACCAGTCAAACATACGGGAGATGGTGCTTAAACTCATCGGATTCACTCAACGGTTGTGATCCCGGGCGATGTCCATGAAGAAAATCATCGTCACACAATCAGTGATAAGTTACCTGTTTTCAATGGAAAAACAGCCGATTATTTTAAGGTGTTTCCAGGTGAGCTGTAAAGGGATTATCTGAGGAAAAGCCGGATTATCGCGTATACATCAGCAAAAAATGGCAGGGCGAGCTCGAAAAGAGTTTTTTCCGTGTTAACGGCTCAATGTCAACGCTTTGATGGCGATCTGTTCCAAGGGCAGGGTGTAGTCCACGGCACCAGCGGCGATCGCCTCCTTGGGCATACCGAAAACCACGCAGGTTTCCTCGTTCTGGGCAATGTTCATGGCTCCGGCATCCTTGAGCTCTTTCATGCCTTTGGCACCATCATCACCCATGCCGGTCAAAATGACGCCCACGGCATTCTTCCCGGCGTAGCGGGCGGCACTGCGGAACAGAACATCCACGGAAGGGCGATGGCGCGAGACCAGCGGGCCATCTTTGAGATCAACATAATAGCGGGCACCACTGCGCTTGAGCAGCATGTGGCGATTGCCCGGAGCGATCAGTACGCGGCCGCGCACCACACTGTCGCCATCTTCCGCCTCTTTCACGGTCATGGCGCACAAACTGTCAAGACGCTGGGCAAAGCCACGGGTAAAATTTTCCGGCATATGCTGAACGATGACGACACCGGGACAATCCATGGGCAGACTTTCGAGAAAAACCCGCAACGCTTCCGTGCCGCCGGTAGAGGCACCAACAACAATAATTTTCTCCGTGGTGCGTACCATGGCTTCACTTCTACCGCGCGACAACACGGCATCGGCCGTCAGTTTCGGTTCAATACGCCGCGGCGCCCGCAACTTGACCGGTCGCGCCGTTGCCGCGGCCTTGACGGCATCACAGATACGCACCTTGGATTCTTCAAGAAACTGTTTGGTGCCTAATGTCGGCTTTTGAATAATCTCGACAGCGCCGTATTCCAACGCTTTGAGCAGGGTTTCCGAACCATCTTCCACCAAACTGGAACACATCACCACCGGGATCGGATGTTGACTCATAATTTTCTGCAGAAAGGTCAAACCATCCATGCGCGGCATTTCAACATCCAGGGTAATGACATCGGGAATCTGCTGTTTAAGACGTTCCGCGGCGACAAAGGGATCGCTGGCCGTGGCAATCACTTCAATACGTGGATCAGACTCCAAAACCGACTGCAAAGCCTGGCGCACGACGGCAGAATCATCAACAATCAGCACTTTGATCTTAGCCATTCGTCACCTCATCGAGATACGGCAAGACAAGTTTCAACTCTCGGCTCTGCCGTTTCAGATGTTTGACATACACCTGACCGGTATCGGTAAAAAATACCACTTTGCGTCCGCTTTGGCCGCCGGTATCGTGACTGCGCACCTCGACACGATACTCCTCAAGAATTTGTCGTGCTCGTTGCAGATTACTCTGTCCCACGGCAAATCGCGCCGGTGTGGCATTGCGCACAGAATAAAACATATCAGCCCCGCCAAACAACTTGGCCACCAGCCGTGATGGCTGGACACCTCGCTGTTTCAAGTCCTTGATCATGTAATGAACCGCCGCATCAACATAACGCAACTCGCCCTGCGGCCCCGTCGGCAACATGGCATGACACATGGCGGCATGACCGGTTGACGGTGAGACCAACGCCACTGCGACACATGAACCCAGCACGGTTTCAAACACCTTGGGGCGATCCGTCACCTGAAGATCACCGGGCTTGAGATAAACCCGGGGCAAATCCTGTAGATCTGGGCGCATTGTATGTATTCTTTCAAAAAACAGCCAAGGACCAGAGCTGGCGCTATAGAGTTGAGACACGCTGCTGTAGCGGCACAGAAAAAATATGCCCGGCCGGCAAAGTTACCGTCGATTTTTCGGGGATCATCTAGATGAAATAAATAATAGCATTTCGGCAAAGAATTACATCATCGACCAACAACACCGGATGTTCCGGAGACGGCATCATTGCCCCCCATCTTGCGGGCAGTCACTCAACGGCTCACCGAGCACGGTAAAAAAGTGGCGGATAAAACGGTAGGTCAGGCCCCAGAGAACCGGCAGCTGATTGCCGAGGTTGATCCCCGGAACTTGAATGGACTTGCCATGCCATGAAACGGTGGCCAGATGGTGGTTATCAGGATCTTGCAGGGTGCGTAGCGGGACCCAAAACGCCTTGGAAACTTCGTAGTTCTTTTCCAGGTCCCCGCCATTGGAGGGCATTGTGAAGACAAAACAACTGACACAGACCGGAATGCGCACACCGTGATGGTCATCCAACCGCACAACATAATCGTCCTGCAACAGGGTCAGTCCCACTTCTTCTCGGGTTTCACGAACAGCTGCGTCGTAGGCTGTCGCATCCTCTGGATCAATCCGACCTCCGGGGAAACCGAGATTTCCGGACCAGGGATCTTGTGGATGTTTGGCACGTTGAATCAGCAGCACTTCAATGCCCTGATCACCATGACGTAAAATCAGGGCAACAGAGGCGCGCCCCTTTTGGTGGCGATCTTCAAGGGCCGTGTACTGATGGCGTTGCAGTGAAGCGATGATCTGGTCCACAATTCCCCCCTTGTCGTCATTATTTGACTTCAGCCAACATCAGAGCCCGCCGAGGTGCCGGATAGCCCTCGATGGTTTTCAGCTCATCCCGTGGATCGAGAAAGTCTGCCAGTGATTCGGTCTGAATCCACGGTGTCTTGCGTTGTTCCTCTGACGTTGTTCGTGTCACGTCAATACAACGGATTCCGGTAAAGCCGGTTCGCTCCAGCCAGTTGGCCAACCCATTGACCGTTGGTAAAAAAAAGACATTGTTCATTTTTGCGTATCGATCACTCGGCGTCAATGCCAGCGGTTCTTCGCCGGGGATGACCAGCGTTTCCAATACCAGCTCTCCACCACGCCGCAAGGTACGCCGAATGCGGGTCAGGGTGTCAAGTGGCGAACGCACATGATAAAGCACGCCCATGTGAAACAGGGTATCAAAACAACCGGTCATTTCCGGGAGTTCTTCGAATTTTCCCGGCAGGGTGTAGCAACGTGGTTGTTTTAACAGCTTCTGCAGCAGGCAAAATTGAAAATAAAACGTCTGATACGGTTCCAGGCCGACAACCAGCTGTGGATCAGCTGCGAGCATGCGAAACAGATAGTAACCACTACTGCTGCCGACGTCGAGAATCCGCCGACCACGCAAAGGGGCAATCTGTTCTTTGAGCCGGTTCCATTTCAGGTAGGACACCCATTCGGTATCCACCTCTGTGCCCAGTATTTTAAAAGGCCCCTTGCGCCAGGGGCGTAAGCCAAACAAGGCGTGTTGAATCAGTTGTTGCTGGTCTGCGGGAAGATCACCGGCCTTACCGATTGTCAGCCAATCCTGATCCAGATCAGCATCAAGCTGGAGATTATCGGGAACCTGATTAAGCAATTCCAGATAAGCCTGGCTTTTTCGATCACGCAGGAGAAATTGCTGTTTCTTTTTGACAAACTCCGCCAGAGGCTGTGACCAGGTCGCCTCTACCCCCTGGCTGATCGCGGCGATGAGCGCATCTAATTCTTCAAACATAATAACGACATGAAATTAAACCACTTCAACCAGATATCAATTTTAGCAAATCCCACCGCGTGAAGACGCTCCACATGTTGCTCGCAGGTCTCCGGAATCAAAACGTTTTCCAGCGCTTCGCGTTTTTGGCTGATCTCCAGTTGTGAGTAGCCGTTTTCCTTTTTAAATCGATAATAAAACTCCTGCTGCAGAGCATCCAGATCATCGTCGGCGTGAACAACTTTTTCCGACAACAGCAGAATACCTCCGGGCAGCAGAGCATTATAGACCTTTTGCAGCAGGGTCCGCCTCACTGCGGGAGAGAGGAATTGCAACGTCAGGTTGATAATGATCACGGACGCTTTTTCAAGCGCATAGTCTTCAACAGTGCTTTCAACCAGATGAATACGCTCTGCGTCACAACAGGATTGCAGCCGTTGACGATACTGCTCCAGCATTGGCGCGGAACTGTCGATCGCTTCAAGGTAAAAGGGCTGATCATCCATCTGATGGAGTAATTCGAGACCGAAATTGCCATGCGAACAGCCGAGGTCATAAATACGCGTACCCGGCTGATAAAAGCGACGTGTCAGTTGCGCCTGACGCAATATTGATTCACGATACAGTGGAACACTGCGGCTGATCATGTCATCGAAAACTTCGACGACACGCTCATTGAATTCGAAGGGATGGACGGATTGCGGATGTGAATAAATTTTATCGTGCGTCATGAGGGTCCTGCCAAAAAAGTCTTTGCGTTGCAATGAGATGCACAGTACACAAACCGAACAAACAAAGCAATGCTAGAGCAGTCTGACATGCTGCCTTTTGCAAAAAACCACAGAAGGCTTGCAATAACCTCATTGTAGAAACAAAACGTCCCGTGGAAGTCATTTCCACGGGACGTCATTTTTAACCGATACGTTCCTGTCGCTCCTGCTCGGTTTTGCAGTCGATGCACAGGGTGGTTACGGGACGGGCTCTCAAACGTGCCGCACCGATCTCCTCTTCACAACACTCGCAAATTCCGAAGGTGCCTTCATCAATCCGCTCGAGAGCCGCACGAATTTTCGCGATCAAACGTCGCTCACGATCACGAATGCGCAGCTCGAAATTCCGGTCAGATTCCATGGAGGCGCGATCCGTCGGATCGGGAAAGTTTTCATGCTCATCTGTCATGCCGGATACGGTCTTTCCCGCTTCGCGCAACAGGTCTTCCAGTTGCTGTTGCAGGATGGCACGATAGGCTTCAGCCTGTTCTGAATCCATAATATATAACCCCTAACCTTCTGAGTTAACGATGCGATAAAATTGACTAATATTAGTCGGATTCACGATTTAAGTCAATAGGGTTAAACGTCCATTAAACCATGTCATCCCTGATAATTTTCGCATCACGGCGGGGGGAACTACGATGCTTCTTCGTGCTTGTCCATCGTCATTAACTTTTTGAGATTCGCCTCTTCTTCTTCAGCCAGTCGGGCAAAGTTATACTCTGTAAGCTGCTGAATCATACTTTCGCGAACCTCTTTCCAGGCACCATGGACCGGGCAATAATTGTCACGCTCACAACAGTTGTCATCATCCAGGCATTTGTTGATATACAACGGATCTTCCTGCGCTTTAAAAACATCATAGACGGTAATGTCTTCCGGCTTATGGCGCAGATAAAATCCACCACCGACACCACGCTGTGATCCAACAATTCCCGCCTTGACCATCGGCTGAAATATTTTTGTTAAAAATGCCGGTGTGACATTCTGTGTCTGGCAGATATCCTTTTTCAGCACAATCTCCCCTGGCGGAAACTTCGACATATAGAGAATGGCACGGATCGCGTATTCTGTTGCTCGTGTAATGACCATTTGTACTCCCTGCTTATTGTTTACTTATATTGTTATAAATAAGGGGCGAGCAATTTTTTGTCAACCCTATTTGCTGATTAAGTTCACTGGGATTGACTTTTTTCGCGCGAACTTCCATCATCTGCCCATGAAAGAGATCTATCCGTCACCCGTCATTGGTCGCTTCGCGCCCAGCCCTACCGGTCCTTTGCACTTCGGTTCCATTATTGCGGCTGTTGCCAGCTACCTGTCCGTTAAACAGTCCACTCAAGGCCGCTGGTTGGTGCGCATTGATGATCTTGACCGGCCGAGAACCGTTCCGGGAGCCAGTGCCACGATTCTCGAGCATCTTCAGCGTCTTGGATTACACCATGACGGCCCTGTTGTTTATCAAAGCCAACGCTATGAGCGTTATCAGGAAGTTCTTACATCGCTACAAGAACAGGGCTGGACTTATCCCTGTAGGTGTTCACGTAAAGAGATCCTAGCCAGCGCACCTCATCAGGGCGAAGAGGGGCCGGTTTATCCCGGCACTTGCCTTAATTTGCCGTCGTCTTTTGACCGTCCGGCCTCGTGTCGCATCCGCACCAGTCATGAATCCATCGGTTTTATTGATTTGATTCAAGGAGCTTTTTCTCAAAAATTGCGTCGTGATGTGGGAGATTTCGTCCTGCAACGCAGCGATGGAATTTTTGCCTACCAGCTGGCCACCGTCATTGATGATCATGACAGCAGTGTTAACCTTGTTGTTCGCGGCCAGGACCTTCTTGCCTCAACACCTCGCCAGATTTATCTGTTACAGTGCTTGGGCTGGCCGATTCCCCGTTATGCCCATATCCCCCTGGCAATGGCCCGGGACGGCCAGAAAATCAGTAAACGTCATCAGCACCAATCCCCCTGTGACAGGTACTCTTCACAACAGATTCTTTTTTCTGTTTTTACGTTTCTCGGGCTCAAACCACCCCAGTCTCTCATCAGCTCTTCGACGGGTGACCTTCTCCAGTGGGGAACAGAGCACTTCTCTTTTTCCCGAATCCCTTCCGACAATTGTGCTCTCGATGTGATTTCCTGACAGGTTACATACGGTCGTCTACAGTAAAATCTGCGCCACCAGTGTCACCCGGCTTGTAAACCTGGACCTGGTTTCGTCCTTTCTGCTTGGCACAATACAGGGCGTTATCCGCCTGGCGGATCAGTTGATCCGCTTTTTGATGTGCATCGGGCACCATGCTGCTGACACCGATACTGACCGTGATCATTTCTGCACATTTTGATCCGCAGTGTTCAATCCCCGAGTCACGCACCGCCATCAATAAGGATTCAGCCATCTGCTGACCCTCCGCCGGATCGGTCATTGGCAACAAACAGACAAATTCTTCACCACCATAACGGGCGACGACGTCACGCGCCCGCTTAAGTTTCCCTTTAAGCAGTTGCGCCAGCTGCGCAAGGCAGTTATCTCCCTGCAAATGACCATAACCGTCGTTATAAATCTTGAAATAATCCACATCAATCATCATCACGGTCAACCAGTGATGATGACGGCGGGCATCGCGCCATTCAACATCGAGTAATTCATTAAAATAGCGTCGATTGATCAGTTCCGTTAAACCGTCATAGCGGCTTAACCGCTCCAGCTCCTGCTGAATATTTTCCCGTTCGGAAATCTCATTTTTCAAAGCCAGATTGACCTGGTTCAATTCATCCGTCCGTTCCCTAACTCGGGATTCCAAAGTATTGTTCAGTCGGTCCAACCGCTTCAGCAGATAACCGATCCCGAAATAGAGCACGACAAACGTCATACAGATTAATACCGATGCCGTCATCAGAGCCTTCTTGAGCACCAACTGATGCTTTTGCTGCTGCAGCGTATGCCGGCTGACGGGTTGAATATAACCAATGACCTCATTGTTATAATTTTTCAGCTCAACGGGGCTGTAAAACAGATACTCCTGTTGTCCGTAGGCTTTGATCAGTCCGTGACCCACCTCCTCCTTGTCAGGAAGTTCTGGAATCTCTTTAAACAACGAGCCCTTCTCTTCCATCAGCAGGTAGCCGTTATAAACTGGGAAATTAACGCCTTTAATGCGTTCTTGATAACTCTTATCGATCAGCACACCGGTATCCACACCGAGACTTTCATAGATCAGGTCTAATCCGGACAACGGACGCAATACAAAAACAATAATGCCCTCAAAGTGGTTGTTTTTGAAGATTGGCCGAGCCAGACGATAGGCCAATCCCCAGCGGGCGATGGTCAGTCCATATTGGGGCTGTTTCAGCGCAAAGGCTCGCGCGACAAAGGGAATATCCAGTGCCGAGTCACCAGACATCTCATACCGTGCGGTGCGCAACAGGACGGTTCCATCCTTACGGATGAATGTCACGGAAAAAAAGTCACTGTTCTCTCTTTGCAGAGTTGCCAATTTGACCTGCAACTGTTGAAACAACTTCTGCCGCTGCCCCAGGATGAATGAGTCGACGATGGTCGGATTGGTTTTGATAAATCCGTCCAGACGGGAAAGATAAATATTGTGGGTGCGCTTCAATTCACGCGCTAAGCTGTTGTGAATAAACCGATCCACCTGCTGAATCAGTTCTTGGTGACGGTCGGCCTGTTCGCGGACAAGTAAATGGACAAAACCACCACACAGGGTGGCCAATGCCATCATGACCAGCGCAATAATTTTTGTTCGAATACCTAACTTCATTGTGCCAATTTAACACAAAACATACATTTCATAGACAGGACAGATGGCTTCCGCCAAATAAAAAGGCGGGCCCGGGGGCCCGCCTTTTTATGACAATGTCACTACGACTTAAACTTACTTTCCGAGAGCCTTGATGTACTCACGGTTGGTCTTGGCGATGAATTTGACGCTGACACCTTTCGGGCAGGCCGCTTCACACTCGTAGTGGTTGGTGCAGTTACCGAAGCCGGCGTTCAACATGGCTTCCGTCATGTTGTTAACACGCTCAGCCGCCTCAACTTCACCCTGAGGCAGAACAGCCATCTGGGCAATTTTAGCGCTGGTGAACAGCATGGCACTGCCGTTGGGGCAGGCGGCAACACAGGCACCACAACCGATGCACTCGGCTGCGTCCATAGCGTAATCGGCATCCGGCTTGGGAATCAGCGTTTGATTCGCCTCGCCGACTTCACCGGTGTAGGCAGACGTATAACCACCGGACTGGATGATGTTATCCAGAGCCGTACGGTCAACGGCCAAGTCCTTGATCACCGGGAACGCCTTGGCGCGCCACGGCTCCAGGGTCAGGCTATCGCCATCGCTGAATTGACGCATGTGCAGTTGGCATGCCGTGGTCTTCTCTTGAGGACCGTGGGGAATACCATTCACCACACAACCACAGGTACCGCAGATACCTTCGCGGCAGTCGTTATCAAACTCGATGGGCTCAATGCCGTTGGTGATCAACTCTTCGTTGACCTCATCGAGCATTTCCAGAAAGGAGCTGTCGGGGCTGACATTTTTAGCCTCGTACTGCTCCAGCTTGCCCTTATCCTCCGGGCCATTTTGGCGCCATACGTAAAGTGTCAGATCCATTATTTATAACTCCTTATCGCAAGTTTAACGTTTTCGAATTTCAACGGCTCTTTGTGCAGCTCAGGTGCCTTGCCTTCACCTTTGTACTCCCAAGCCGCGACGTAGCAGAAGTTCTCGTCATCACGCATTGCCTCACCATCATCCGTCTGGTACTCGGTGCGGAAGTGACCGCCACAAGACTCGTTACGGTGCAGAGCGTCTGTTGCCATGACTTCGGCGAACTCAAGGAAGTCAGCCACGCGGCCGGCATCTTCGAGCTGGCTGTTGCGGGTACCTTTTTCACCGGTAACCTTGACGTTTTTCCAGAACTCTTCACGCAGTTTCGGAATCTCTTCGAGAGCTTCCTTGAGGCTTTGCTCGCTACGTGCCATACCGACTTTCTCCCACATGATTTTACCGAGGGCGCGGGCAAAGGAGCTGACGGAACGCTTACCGTTGATGCTCATCAGTTTATCGATACGCGCCTGAACTTCGTCACGGGACTGGGCAAATGCCGCATGGTCAGTGGTGACTTCGCCCGGCTTAACCGTGGCCAGGTAGTTGCCGATGGTGTAAGGGATGACGAAGTAGCCGTCAGCCAGACCCTGCATCAGTGCCGAAGCACCGAGACGGTTGGCACCGTGGACGGAGAAGTTGGCTTCACCGAGAACGAACAGACCGGGAACGTTGCTCATGCAGTTGTAGTCAACCCACAGACCGCCCATGGAATAGTGCGGTGCCGGGTAGATACGCATCGGCTGCTTGTAGGCGTTCTCGTCAGTGATCTTCTCGTACATGTCGAACAGGTTGCCGTAACGCTCGCGGATGGTGTCTTCACCAACGCGATCGATGGCGCTCTGGTAATCGAGGTAAACACCACGCTTACCGGGTCCAACACCACGCTCGTCATCACACTGCTCTTTTGCAGCACGTGATGCGATATCACGAGGAGCCAGGTTACCGAAGGAGGGGTACTTACGCTCGAGGTAGTAGTCACGATCCTCTTCAGCGATCTCGCCTGCAGGCTTCTCACAATCCTCTTTACGCTTGGGAACCCAGCAACGACCATCGTTACGCAGTGATTCGGACATCAGAGTCAGTTTGGACTGATGGTCACCACTTTGCGGGATACAGGTCGGGTGAATCTGAGTGTAGCAAGGGTTGGCCATGAAAGCGCCTTTTTTGGTCGCTTTCCAGGCAGCGGTAACGCTGCAACCCATGGCGTTCGTGGACAGGTAGAAGACGTTGACATAACCACCGGTGGCCAGAACAACGGCATCGCCCCAGTAGGACTCAAGCTCGCCGGTCACCAGGTTACGAACGGTGATACCTCTTGCCACGCCGTCAACAACAACGAGGTCGAGCATTTCCGTACGGGGGTGCAGCTTAACAGTACCAGCCTTCACCTGACGGGACAGGGCTTGGTAGGCACCGAGCAGCAGCTGCTGTCCGGTTTGACCGCGAGCGTAGAAGGTACGGGAAACCTGAGCACCACCGAAAGAACGGTTAGCCAGCAGACCACTGTACTCACGGGCAAAAGGAACGCCTTGAGCCACACACTGGTCAATGATGTTGTTGGAGACCTGAGCCAGACGCCAGACGTCGGCTTCACGGGCACGGAAGTCACCACCTTTGATGGTGTCATAAAACAGGCGGAAAACACTGTCACCATCATTGTGGTAGTTTTTGGCGGCATTGATACCACCTTGCGCCGCGATACTGTGAGCGCGACGGGCACTATCCTGGTAGCAGAAGGCTTCGACGTTGTAGCCCAGCTCACCCATGGTGGCTGCAGCAGCACCACCGGCCAGACCGGTACCGACAACGAGGACTTTATACTTCCGCTTGTTCGCCGGGTTAACCAGCTTCATTTCAAAGCGATGCTTATCCCAAGATTTTTCAATAGGTCCAGTAGGACATTTTCCATCAAGAATCACGATGTACCCTCCTAAACTTTAATCAGGCCCAGAAGTATGGACACCGGAATAGAGATAAAACCAACAAACACAACGATAGCCGCGGCACGACCGATTTTTTCCATGGTCGGCAGAGAGTTGCTACCAAGCAGGCCCAGAGTCTGGAACAGGCTTTGGACACCGTGGCTCAGGTGAAGCAACAGAGTCACCATGGCGGCAATGTAGATCAGGCTGATGAAGAACTTCTGGAAGCTCAGAACCATCATGGTGAAGACATCGTTACGACCCAGTGCATCCAGAGGCAGGACACCAACGGAAATCTCGGGGTTGGTCAGATGCATGGTGAAGTGGAACAAATGGTAGACGGCAAAAGCCAAGATGGCCAGACCGGTGTAGATCATGGTCTCGGCACCAAACGACGTGCGGATGTTTTTCTTCTGGTTGTAATCGATGGGACGTGCCGCACGATTTTCCAGAGTCAGCTGAATACCAAAAAAGATATGCAGCCCGAAAAGGCCAAGCAGAACCAGGCGGAAGATCCAAACCAGGGGACCCAACGCATGTAAGTGCTCAGCGTACGCATTGATACCGTCAGCACCAACAAAGATGGACGAGTTACCAAGCAGGTGGACAATGATGAACCCGACCAGACACAGTCCGGTCACAGCCATCACGAGCTTTCTTCCGATAGAGCTTTGAAGCATTTGCATAACGAAATACCTATCCTTAATAGTTTGTTCTGAACCGGGAATCATTCCGGACTCTTTCCGCAAAGATCCTCTGTCCTGTCGAAACGCCACTTTAGAAGCAGTGTTCAGGATGGCGGCGGCCTCCAACTTACAAATTTCATCAACATTCTTACCCCCTTAACAAAGTTAAAAAATTAAATAAGCCCCCGGTCGCAATTCCACCTGACGGGGATCACATATTAGCGCCCATCTTAAACATCGTTTTAAAAAATTGCAAAAAGAAATTGTATACAGTGTGCATTTTCTTAACTGTATACAGGTTGCCTGAGAAGGGTCTTATGTCAGGAAAAGTCGCACGGCACACAGCAGTACAACAACGGTCACAACTTTGCGCAGCCAGTGGTGTCCCTTGAGGACGGCCAGCCGTGCCGCCATGGCGCCGCCACAGGCATTTCCCACAGCCAGCACACCACCGAGCAACCAATCCACCTGACCGTTCCAGGCAAAGATCGCCAGCGCCGGGATATTCAGGATCAACACGACAACCACTTTAAGTACATTGCCCTGAACCAGATCCAATCCAACCATCAACACGACACTGAGGATCAGAAAACCAACACCCGCCTGAACAAACCCGCCATAAAGGCCGACGATAAAAAAGCCGACCAGCAGCAGGGCGGAGCGCAATCGCGAATGGTCGGAAAAACAGCCCTGGAAGCGTCGCGCGGGATCAAAGGTGGTCAGCAGCAGTACGAGCACCATGACGCCGGCCAGCACTTGCTTGAACAGGCTTTCATCCATGGTCACAGCCAGTTGGGCTCCGACCACCGCACCGACAATCGCCGGCAAAGAGCACATCAGAGCCAGACGCCAGGATAACACACCGCTGTGATGGAAACTCTTCAAGGCAAAAATATTCTGCACGACAATGGCGACCCGGTTGGTGCCATTGGCAACCGTTGGCGGCAGGCCGAGAAAAATCAGCAGAGGCAAGGTCAACAAAGAGCCCCCGCCGGCGAGGATATTGAGGAAGCCACTGACGAGACCGACAACGGCAAGCGCCACAAGCTGCCACCAGACCAAATCACTCATGGGTGCCTCCTGCGATGCGGTTGATGACGTAACCCGCCATCATCAATCCGAACAGGGGAGGAACCGTCGAGATTGACCCCATGGCAGGGCGCTCCACCACGATCCCTTTTTGCCGGGGAACCGATGGCTGATTCGTATCCGGAAGATATTCTTCGGTCGAATAAACCACGGGAACATCGCCGGCTATGCCGCGCTTGCGCAACTCTTTGCGCATGATGCGGGCCAGCCGACAATGGCGCGTCTCAAACAGGTCCGCCTGAAGAATTTTGCCGGTATCTGTTTTATTGGCCGCGCCCATGGAGGAGATCACCGGCAGATGACGCTCTTTACATTGGCTGATCAGATCAAGTTTGGCCGTGATGGTGTCGATGCAGTCGAGAACAAAATCGTAGGGTTCAGCCAGCAGGACCGCACTGGATTGTGGCGTATAGCGTTCGCACAGTGCTGTGATCCGCAACGCGGGATTGATCATCCGACAGCGTTCTGCCGCCACCTCAACTTTGATCCGCCCCACTGTCGAGTCGAGGGCAAACAACTGCCGATTGATGTTGGTGACACACACCTGATCATAATCAACCAGGGTCAGAGCTCCGACTCCGGCGCGGGCCAACGCTTCAACGGCATAACTGCCGACTCCGCCCAGTCCGAACACGACCACGTGGCTCTGGGCCAGACGGGCCAGTCCCTGATGGCCAAGCAACAGCTCACTGCGGCTGAATCGTTGTGGATTCGTTTCTGTCGTCATGACGCCATGCCTTCCTACGGCACATGAAAAATGCGCCGGGCGTTTTCATCGGTAATGTGGACGGCCTGATGTCGATGCCAATTGCGTAGACGGGCAACCTGATCCAAAATTTGATTCCAGGCCAAACACCAGTCGTCACACGGTTGACTCCACGGCGCATCCGTTTCAATCAGCACAGAGCGTTCGGAAACCGCCTGAACGACTTCGGCCAGTTTTTTTGCCTTCGGATCAAGAACCAGTCGGCCCACGCCCACGGCCAGGTTCAACTGCTCCAGCTTCCGGGCAATTTCAACACTGCCGTAAAAACCATGCAGCACGCCGCCGACACGATCAACCCGTTCCTGTTCAAGCAGGGGCAACAGCCGGTCAAAACTGCGCACCGCATGCAGCACCACGGGTTTATCACAAGCGACGGCAAGCCGCAACTGGCAACGCAGCACGCGCTCTTGAACATCCATCGGCACGGCCACCCGCTTGTCCAGCCCGACCTCCCCAACGGCAACGACACCGGGCTCAGCCAACCGATTGCGCAGGCTCTCTTCGCTGGCCTTTTGCCAGAGATGGGCGTGCTGGGGATGAATCCCCATGGCCAGCCACAGATGTGCATTGTCGTTATGCAAACGGCTCATGTCCGGCCAATCCGCTTCGCACACGGCCGGGACCAAACAGGGGCAAATATACCGATCCGTCTTTCTGAGACGCTGAACATGGATATGGCTATCAAACACAGACTGCTCCCATCGCACACACTGCCGACCGGCATCGGGTAACAGTGTCTCACGCATCGCCCATTGCTATTTGATTCACAGTGTGCTAAACATGCGCCTTGTAATTATTCGCATAATTGCATGTCTTAACCATGAAATTCACACGAGGGACCTTCATGACCTACCAGTTTAAACCCAGCGGCTGCTGTGCCAAACAGATCAAAATCACCACCGACGATGAAATCATTACTGAAGTCACATTCATCGGCGGCTGCCGTGGCAACACCTCCGGGATCGCACGCCTGATCCAGAACCAGAAAATCAGCGATGTGGCTCAAACCCTGCGCGGCATCACCTGCCGTGGCAACACCAGCTGCCCGGATCAGCTGGCCATCGCCCTGGAGCAGATCATGGCTCAGGATGTTTCAGCGGCCTGATTAAAAACCCGATCAAAAACTGTAGCGCGCCCCCGCATAAATATTGGTATTGTCCTCAAACTGACCGAAAAAGGTGTGGGGAACATCCCCGAAAAACAGGTTGGCTCCCAGATAGAGGCTGACGGCATCACTGGCTTTATATTTGACGTGGGGACGCAGATAGCTGTCCCGATCTGAAGGCGACCAGTAACTGAACAGTGACACCTCCAGGTTCTGATTGAGCAACTGCCGGGTGAGCCGCAGGGTCAGAACATGGCGATCTTCATCCCGGGCGGCCATCCCCTCCGGCAGGGTTCGCCGATAGGCGGAATAATCCTGCATGTATTCCAGATAATATTGCACCGCCGCGGAAAAATCGCGGACGATCTCCCGTTCATAGCCAAGCAGCACGCGCAGTTCACTGTTCGGCACCATAGGATCATCACCGCGGCGATCTTCCCGAGAATCATAATAGCCGGTCTCCAGATTGACGACTCCACCTGAAAAACCGCCCCGCACACTGGCTCCGAAAACCCGTAGTTGGGGAAAATAGGAGCGGTACAGCGCATCTACGCCCTGCGGGCTTTTCCAGTAGCCGTCGTAGGCATAGGCCGCCCATTCAACGCCGCCCACATTGCGGGAAAGACGCACATGCCACTCATCTTCACGAAACCAATCGCCCCGCTGATCGACGGCCATGTCATCGTCGGCACCGGCACGACGGCCCAATAACGGATTCCAATAGGAAATCCGCTCGCCGGAAATGTAGCGGTCCGCATCAAAGCGTGGCACGTAGATCACGTCAATATTGGCCCAGGACGGATAAAAACTGAACATGGCGGCATCGGACGGTGCCTTGAGATATTCAACATCGCGACCGATGAAAAAGGATTGCCAGTCTTTGGGAAACAGATCGTTGATAAACAGCAGGTCACCGGTGCCCCAAGTGAGGATTTGGCGCCCCAGTTTGACATCAAGAAAATAAAAGGGCGTCAACAGAACATTGGCTTCACGCAGATCAAGCACGCCATGGCCACGCTCCAGATCCTGATCGGTTTCTCCAGCAGCCTCATCGCCAACCAGGTCAGCGCGAAACTGCCAGATGGCCAGATCCGTCATATGATTGAGATCCAGCTGTACACGCATTTCGTTGAGGATCGCCTGCCGTTCCACGGCATCATCCTGCAGGCGCAGACCACTGCGACCATCGACAAAACCATGCAACTGCCAGCCCCAGGCCGCAGAAGTCCACAACAACAGAACCAGCGCAAGCCCCCATCGCTTCATCATCCCTCCTCCCTTCAAGCCATCATTTCACACAACGCCCTAGTTGCCTTCCTCCCGACTGCGAACTCACGCTCTGCGCACTACTGCACTTCGCGTGGCGGGCGACGCAAAAACCGTTCGGTAAAAATCCGACTGTTCAAGCCGATATTGTACTCGACTTCGTTGAACTCATTGCGCGTCACGCTACCGGAGGCCAGATCACGCGCCTCGGAAACCGTGACAGTGGAAAAGCCTTGGATCTCCTCGACTTTCAACGCCTCGACCTCACGATACGGGTTGCCGCTATGATCATAATAGTGCGCGATCATCGGCAAAAAAGTGGTCTTGTCAATGTCGACCACATAGTGGGAAAATTCGACAGAGCCCGGATCTTTCGGCACATTGTCAATCCGATACATAGTGTCCGTCTCTTCGACAAGCGTATGGACGTCTTCTTCCGGGCTGCGTCCGGAAACATCTTCATAAAGAAAATCAGAGCCGACAAAGCTGGTTCGCTTATCGCCCGGAGCAATGCGTTTTTTCAAATTTAATGCCGGCAGCCACAACCAACGATCGTCATCACGGCCGATGTTTTTCCACACCAGATAGGCCATTTTATAGACATCCGCCGGGGCCTTGAAATAGGTGTAAAACTTCTGATCGCCATTCTCTTCATTATAACGCAACAGGGTAAATTCACGCTCACGCACATCCCCGCCTTTGGCGGTGATGGTCATTTTGACGATGGCCCGGCCATCCTTGCCGGAATAATAGGAGGCCTGGTTGGCGCGATCGATAATCTCATCCGCGGTCAGGGCGTAAGCCAACGAGGAGGCAACAAGGAACAGGACCAACGTCATTATGCAGAAACGAATAGAGTTCATAACAAATCTCCTTTATGAGGACAAAGTCAGTAAATAGTCGAAAAACATGCCGTATTTTATCCGTTAGAGATCTTCATCCAAAACGTCCTCCCGGAATACCCAGCGCTGAAACAGCGTCAGCAGGGAGGGCAGAATCACCAGCGACGCCAACCACGATACCGCCATGATGGTCGCCAGAAAGAAACCAACCGTCTTATAAGGTACCAACGGGGCTAACAGCAACGGTGTAAACCCAACCGAGATCGTAATGGCATTGCGGGTGATGGCCCGGGCCGGTTCCTTGAACATCACCTTGCAGGATTCCGCCCAATCGCCATTTTGCCGGTACAGTTCACGCGCACGTTGCAGGAAATGGATGGCAAAGTCGACACTCAGCCCCAACGTCAGTGATGACAACACCGCCACCGGCATATCGTAATCCTTACCGGCCACTCCGATCAGCCCATAAATCAAACTGATGGTCACGGTCAGGGGTATCATGGCCAACGTGCCCCAGATCATTGAGCGGAACAGCAGCATCATCATGACCAGAACAACAAGAAAACTCCCGGCCAAAGAGGACAACATGCCATTGACCATTTTATCCTGCCACACCACATTGAGGTAGGTCAGTCCGGCCCAGCGATTTTTTAACGGCACCGGCGGCGGGTTGCCCTGCATATAGTCCTCGACCTGAGCGACGACCGCTTCCATGTCCTGATTGTCACCGCTTTTAAGCTGAATCCACACATTGGCTTCCCGATAGTTGCGGGTCACCATATGGAACAGACTGTCTTTCTTCTTCATCCCTTCAAGTTGGACAAACACCTGGCCAACAGCCGATGCCGTGTCCGGTACGGCAAAGTGCGCCTGATTACGCCGTTGATAGCGCGCCAGTTCCTCGGTGTCTGCATCGGCGGGCGCGGCAACATAGCTGAGTTCATAGGCCGCCTTTTTCAATGCATCAACGGCCGAGGTGCTCTTGCCCACCAGTCCGCCCCGGTCCAGAGCCTGTTGCAATCCCTCTATATAGCGTAACATCTCAGGTTGCTTGAAAGGCGGCGCCGACACTTCGGCTTCCATCTCCAGAACAAACGCGGCAAAGGATTGACGGGTATGCGCATCGCAAATTTTCAATGCCGCATCCATCAACGGATAGCCTTGCAGACTTTCATCGTCCGGCAATTGTTTGAGCAATGCGGCCAGTTCCTGCGCCACCTGCTGCGCGACGGGCTCCAGGTTGGCGATCAATTGCTTGCGCGTCAATCCCGTGGGGTCCATGTAGTTGATTTCATCCGCCAGCATGTTCCATCCGGCCATGATCTGTTCATCAATCTGTTGGGCTTCCAAAAACAGTTGATGACAACATTTATGGATGTCACATCCGGCGACGTTATGTTCATTGGCCGCAAGTTCCGCAAGTTTTGTCTGAATGCGTGCGACGCCCTGAGGAAATTGCTCGCCAAACCGCTCCTTCACCCGTTGGCTCACCAATGCCCGTTTCTGTTCACGGTTGCAGGCTTCCGGGCGCACTTCGGCAAAAGTCAGATAGGCCGTATAGGTGCCGCCAAAATGGTGATTAAGGATCCGGTCTGCCACCCGGATTTCATGATCACGGGTAAACCAATTCACCGGATTGTCATTGACATTGATGGTTGAAATCCCATAACCGGCACCAATCAACAGCACCACCGTCACCGTCAGCACCGTACCACCATGGCTGAAGCAGATACGCCCCATGCCCTCCAACAGTGAAGCCAACAGCCCTGAGGAAGATTCATGGGGCTGCTCCAGATGCGCCCGCGACAATTTTTCTTCGGAAATCGCCACCATGATATAGGCCGGGATAAACGTCATACTCAGCACCCAGGCAACAGCCACACCAAAGGCAACATGCAGGCCAAACACCTCAACCGGCGGAATCGGGGTAAAGGCCAGGGAGCCAAAACCGGCGATGGTGGTCAGACTGGTGTAGAGCATCGGTTTAAACAGGTGACCGATGACATAACGGATTGTATCCTTCTTGTTGCCGAATCGATGGTAGGTGTCGTAGAACTCGCTGAGGATATGCACCGAATCCGCCACCGCAATCGGCATGAGAAAAATGGCAATCATCGAACTCATAATGTGCACGTCGTATCCCAGGCCGATCAACAGCCCCATGGCACTGACGACACTGAACACCGCCACCAGCATCGGTGCAATAATCAATGAGACATTGCGGAAGAACAACCACATCAACAGGAATATCGCCAAGCCGGCCAGCGGTGCCGAAGTCGCCATCTGTACCAGCATCTCAACACCAAAGGTATCCTCAGCCACCGGCAGGCCGGTGATCAACACCCGGTCTTCCTGCGGCCAGTCCGTGGTCAATGTCTGCACCAGGTTCGCGACATTATAGCTGTAGGGTTTGGCGATGATCGGGATATAGACACAAACCGCTTTGCGGTCTTCCGAAACCAGCGTGCCGCGATAGAGCGGATTGCTCATGGCATCTTCAGCAATCTGCCGAGCCTCCTGTGCGGTTCGGGGAGGGTTTTCCATCAAGTATTCGAGCTTGAGAGAGCCCAGCTCCGCCTGTTTGATGTTATCGACAACACTTGGCGCCATTAATTCACGCTTGACGATAACCGCGTTCCCTCGCGCATCAAACAGGTCATTGGGATTGTGATTGAACACCTTTCCTAAGAGACGGGGCCACATCTTCTTGGGAGTCAGGTCGTAAACCGTCCGTTGCTCCGGTTGCCCCTGATGGGCCGGAAGAACAATCTCAGGGAGACCATCCTCATTTCTCTGCAGGTGGAGTAATTGTTGGGTGAGATGGTCAAGACGGTTCAATGTGGCGACATTGAACACGCCATCCGGGTCCGTTTCGTTGACGACACCGACAATGACAAAATCGTATAACGCGTACTTATCTTTCACCTCGTGGTGAAAAATCCGCACCGGCTCATCGGCAGACAACATATTTTCCGGATCATTGTCAAACGTGACCGCGGGAAACTGCACGGCAAATGCCACAACAAGGGCAAGGACGGTTATAATAATCAACCAGGGTCGCTTCAGGCTGAATTGAGTAAGGGCAAGCTTCATAATGGGCTCCTGAATCACAGATAGTTTACCCACAAAGATGTACCACAATAAAAATTAATGGTCAAAATTAATATATATAAAAAAATATATGTTTTTGGTTAAAAAGAAGCCCCTCTTCCGTAAAAAGAAAAAGGGGCTTGGAGTTACTCCTCAACCAGGCAATATTTGTCCACCAAGGCGACCACCTTGGTCACATCCGGCTTGCTGGTAAAATCGTCGGCGCCCACTTCGACGCACTTATGCGAGGTGTTTTCATTGATCAGGCTCGAATACATGACCACTTTGATCTGGCGCAACACCGGATCTTCCTTAATACGGCGACACAAGGCCAGGCCATCGAGTTCCGGCATTTCGATATCCGAGACAATCAAAACCGGCAGCTCCCCCTCCTCTTTCGCCTGTTGCACCGCGTTCCAACAGGCCAGGCCATCGCCATAACTCTGTGCCAGCGCATAGCCGGCCTGCTTAAGCACCCGCATGATGCCCTGACGAATAATGGCGGAATCTTCGGCAAAAAACAGCTTAACTTCACTGCGATTTTCTTTACGCGAACTGCTTGCTTCAATCTCTTCATCGCCACCGGCGTAATGTTCACCCTCACCAAAAATCTCGTAGGCGATATGTTCCATATCGACAATGAGAATATCGCGGTCAGCAACGGTGACGGTCCCGGTAAAACGCGGCCGATAACTTTCAAAGAACTGATCCATCGGTTTGACTTGCGACCAGGAAAGACGGTGAATCTGATCCACCCCGTCTACCAGAAACGAGATCACTTCGTCATTAAACTCGCACACCAGCACCACTTGGCGTGTCTGCACAGCACTGTCGGAAGCTGCCGCCACTTTGGCCGGATCCAGGTGCTTACCAATATGGTCGGCAAGACTGACCAGAGGAATGGTATCTCCACGCAGCAGCAGGGTTCCCAGCAAGGAGGGATGACTGTCCGGCAGGGTGGTCAGTTCCTCGCGACAAAAAGGAACGATCTCTCTGAGTTTATGCACATTGATGCCGAACGATTGATCAAACAGATAGTATTCGAGAATTTCGAACTCATTGGTACCGGCCTCGAGAAGGATCCCCTGCTTGTCCTGCATTGTCGCTTGAGCCATGGCTTCCTCATTCATTTAGGGATTAAACAATCATGTCTAAAAATTATGACATTAAAAACACCCGGGCCGAATTGGCTGGTGCTTATCTTGAACACACTGAAAAACTCTTTTTATTTATACCCTTAGAGGATTCATTTGCCTAGTAGAAAACGCCCGACCCGCCAAGATGAAAAAAATCCCTTGACCCGGGCGATTTTCTCCCGCTAGGCTGCACCATCCACCCGATAAATAACAGCGTTCGATTTTTTCGAACACTTGACACTCCAGGAGAGAAAAAATGAAAA
This sequence comes from uncultured Desulfuromonas sp., assembly GCF_963676955.1. Lineage (NCBI taxonomy): Bacteria > Pseudomonadati > Thermodesulfobacteriota > Desulfuromonadia > Desulfuromonadales > Desulfuromonadaceae > Desulfuromonas > uncultured Desulfuromonas sp. The sequence goes on from NZ_OY781461.1 coordinate 1,044,506, forward strand.
AACACACTGCCATGTTATGGCTGATCAGCCTGTTCTGTCTGATCAGCGTCTCTGCCCAAGCACGTGATCTGAGCATCTTGGAACAATGGAAACCCAAGTTCGATCCTTCCGGGGCGCAGTATACCTATATGCTGTCCAATGTCGACCATCCGGCCATTGCCGGCATCGGTGTCGGCTATCGGATTCGTGACCGAATCTGGGAAGAAAGTGGCGGTCGGCTTTATGTGGACTTTCGCCCCCTGGCTCAGCTCGGTGGTGAAAAAGACGTGGTTCGCAAGCTGAAGATGGGCGCTATTCAGGGCATGCTGTGCTCATCGGTCATGGCCGCCAACGTGGCTCCAAAACTGGGTATTGTCAACCTGCCATTCATCTTCGACAGCAGCGAAAAACTGGAAAAATTTCGCAACACGCCGGAGCTGTTTGATGAATTCAGCAACGCTGCGGTACGCTCCGGCATCAAAGTCATCGACTTCACCGGTTACGGTAGTTACGGCTGGGCCACCACCACCCCGGTGCGCACCTTGGAGGACGCAAAAAAGGTCAACTTCCGCATTGCCCAAGCGCCGGTTAATAAAGACAATTACCTGGCCTGGGGCCTCAAATTCACCGTACTGCCCTGGCCGGATGTGCCCCAGGCATTGCAGACCGGAGTCATCGATGGACTCGATCACACGCCCATGGTGTGCAGCATTACCAAAAAATTCGACGTCGCCAAATACTTCACCGACCTGCACTATACCCAGGGCCTGTACATCCACATGGTCAACAAGCGCTGGCTTGACAAGCTCCCTGAAGATTTAAGAGAAATCTTCCTCAAGGTGGTCCGTGAAGAAAGCGCCATTGCCCGTCAGAAAACCGACCTGCAGCAGGCAGATCAAATTGAACAGGCGAAAAAGGAGGGGGTTCAGTTTTTTACCCTCAGCGATGCTGACCGCCAAACCCTTAAAAGCAAGGCGCAGCCGGTTTATGACAAATGGGGACAAAAGATCGGCGCAGACTATCTGAAAAAAGTCCAGACCGCCCTCGACTGATCCTCACTTATTACCGTCATCACAAAAAACTCCCTGCCGACATCGCAGGGAGTTTTTTTATGCCAAATTTTTTTTATTCCTATCAAAAAAAATCAAGCCGTGTATGGCTTTCCATTGCACTGCCCCTGCGAGTTATTATAGAAAAACAAACACCATTTTAAAATTGTGCTATCATCCACCACTTCAAATCAATCTCACGCTCAAAGGGGAGAACGTTTATGACATTGAAACGACTATTGGCACTTTTGCTGTTTATCCTGCTGCCGTTATCGGCCATGGCCGACGGCAACCCGCTGGCGAAATGGAAGCCGGATTTTGACCCTTCCGGTGCCGAATACACCTATCTGCTCTCCAACGTGTCTCATCCGGCCATCGAGGGTGTCGGCGTTGGTTACAGCATCCGCGATCGGGTGTGGGAGGAGACCAACGGTCGTCTCTATGTTGACTTCCGCCCATTATCACAACTCGGCGGAGAGAAAGATGTGCTGCGCAAATTGAAAATGGGTGCGATTCAGGGCATGATGTCATCGTCGGTTGCTGCGGCCAATCTGGCGCCGAAACTGGGCATCGTCAACTTGCCCTACGTGATTGACACCTTTGAAAAACTGGACAAATTCCGTGAAACCCCGGAACTGTTCACCCCATTCAGTGAATGTGGCTTGGGACAGAAAGTCCGGGTTCTTGACATCACCGGTTACGGCACTTACGGTTGGGCCACCACCAAGCCGGTGACCAACCTGGATGACGCTAAAGATGTTGTTTTCCGCATTGCCCAGGCACCGGTTAATGCCGACATTTACCGCTCCTGGGGACTCAAATTCACCGCACTGCCCTGGCCGGATGTCCCTCAGGCTCTGCAGACCGGAGTGATCACCGGCCTCGATCACACGCCGACGGTGTGTAACATCACCAAGAAGTTTGAAATCGCCAAATACTTCACCGAGGTGAACTATGCTCAAGGCCTGTTTATCCACATGATCAACGAGCGCTGGCTGCAAAAATTGCCGGAGGATCTGCGCAACACTTTTTTAAAAGTCGTTGCTGAAGAAAGCGCTAAGGCACGTCAGCGCACCCGTGCCCAACAAGAAGCCCAGATTATTGCGGCCAAAGCGAACGGTGTCACCTTCTATGCGCTTTCACCGGAACAGAAGCAAAAACTTGTCGATTTGGCGGCACCTGTGTATAAAAGGTGGGAAGAAAAAATTGGCGCAGACTATCTGGCCACTGTTCGAGCTCGTTTGGCCGAATAAGCTCCAACGCATAACGAACAGCCCAACGGCCGGAGGACCCCCTCCGGCCGTTTTTATTGCGCCCTGACTCATCACCCTCACCGTTGCGGGACGACCTATGCTGAAAAAAATTTTCCGCCGTATTGATGCCGCGTTTTCCTTTGTTGAAGACTGGTCTCTGCTGATTGTGGTTGGCGTGGCTCTAACTTCCGGCCTTCTCAACATCATTCTACGTAAAGCCACACCGTACAGTTTGTACTGGTCGGACGAAGTGATCCGTAAAGCGATTTTCTTCTGCACCTATATCGGCTGCAGTGCTGCGATCAAGCAGCGCGCCCTGATTCGTATCGATGCCGTCCCGCAGATCATCCCGGTGTCGCGAAAATTCTTCAATGTCATTAACCACCTCTCCGTACTGGTTTTTTCAGGTCTGCTGACGTGGCTGGGCTGGAAAATGATGGTCGAAGTCCGCGCCGATGAATTCGCCACCACGGCAACACTGCAGATTCCCGAATGGTATTTTTATGCCGTGCTGCCCGTCGTCGGTGTGATGATGTTCATACGTACTGTCATGTTACTGACCGAGGACGTCTTCAAACTGTCCGACGACACACAGGAGGCGACTCATGGATAGCATGCAGCTGATGATTATGGCACTGCTTCTCGGTGCCATGGCCGCCACGGTGCCGGTGTTCATGGCGCTGTTCTTTACTGGCCTGGCGGGACTGACTCTGATTGTCGGCATTGATCCGCAGATCGTCATCGAAATTCTCTACCGCAGCATGGACAAATTCGCCCTGATCGTGGTGCTGTTCTTCGTGCTGTGCGGCAACATCATGACCACGGGCAGCATTGTTGAAAAACTGATCAAAACCGCTGACGTGCTGGTCGGGTTTCTGCCCGGTGGCCTGGCCATGGCCGGCATTCTCGCCTGTGGTTTTTTCGGAGCGATCTCCGGTTCAACCGTCGCTACAGTCGTGGCCATCGGCGGTTTCATGATTCCGGCATTGATCGAGCACGGCTACGATGAGCAGTTCAGTATCGGCGTCATGACCACGGCACCGATTCTCGGCGTGATTATTCCGCCGTCTATCGCCATGATCCTCTATGCCATGATCACCACCGATTCGCTTGAAGCCCTGTTTCTCACCGGCTTCATTCCCGGCTTTCTGATTATGGCGGCCATGTCGCTCTATGCCTGGTGGGCGTGTCGCCGTCACGGCATGGAACGCCGACCACGGCCACAATTTAACGAAGTGATTGCCGTCCTGCGTCAGAGCATCTGGGCCTTGATGCTGCCGGTGATTATTTTCGGGGGTATTTATTCCGGGATTTTTACGGCCAACGAAGCGGCAATTGTCGCCTGTGTGTATGCGTTTATTGTCGAACTGGCCATCCATCGCGACATGAAAGTACGGGATATTAAGAAAGTTGTGGTGTCCTCCGCCGTGACCTCATCAACACTGCTGGTCATTGTCGCCGGTGCCTCGGTGTTTGGCGAGTACCTGACCTTTGAGCAGATTCCCGATCAGATTGCTCAGGCTGCGGTGAGCAACTTTGATTCTCCCTGGTCGTTTTTGCTGGTGGTCAACATCTTGCTGCTGTTCGTGGGCATGTTTATGGACATTATTTCCGCCACCATCATCCTGACGCCGATCTTCTTGCCGTTGCTCAACCAGTTCGGCATCGACACCCTGCATTTCGGCCTGATTATGACTCTCAACCTGGGCATCGGCTACTGCACGCCCCCGTTGGGGGTCAGCCTGTTTATCTCCGGTGCCGTGGCCAACCGCAGCATGCTGTATGTAGCGCGCTCGGTATTACCGTTTCTGCTGATTCAAATCGCGATTCTGCTGCTGTTAACGTTTTGGTCGGATCCGGTCCTGCTGCTGCCGCGCTTGGTGTTTGGTTACGGACAATAAGCTTGTATTCCCTTTAGGAGGTCGTTATGTCGCTTAAAATTCTCGTTCCAATCTGTGATGGCGTGACGAGTAAAGCCACGGTTCAGGCTTTGATTGAGCATAAAGATCAATTCAACGCACCGATGACCCTGTTGCACGTCGTCAATCTGGACAAGATGGATTACCGCATGATCCCCGATTTCCAAATCGACATGGTGCGCCAATACGCCACTAAAACCGGCGAGAAATTTCTCGCCGAGCAAACCGCGTTGTTGCAGAACGCCGGACTGGATATTCTTCCGCGCCTGGAAACCGGTTCACCGCGTGACACGATTTGCAAAATTGCCAATGAGGAAGCGTTTTCGCTGGTGGTCATCGGGCGCCATTCCAACGGTGAAATCCGTGATGTCCTGTTCGGCTCAGTTTCTAATCACGTTTTGCATGGCGTAAAATGCCCGGTCCTGCTATTCTAAAGCTTCTATCTATCCTAAAGCTTAAAAGAATAGGAGCTTACAATGGATTCCATCTGGCCTCTGCTGGGCATTGTGGCAATCTGGTTTGTTCTCAACCGCTGGGTGTTCCCGAAAATCGGTATGGGCTGAGGCCCACAGCAGTGCGATCTTCCCGTGCGGAAAGACAAAAAGAAAGACCCTGAAAAATCACAAGACGAATAACAAAAAGGCCTCGCAATTTGCGGGGCTTTTTCGTTATCAACGACACAGAGCGATCAGCGGCCTTCCTTGGGGAGATCACCAAGAGAGAATGTCTGAATCGATCTTTACAGAAACGGCGTGAACAGGCGAAAAAAATTGTCGCGCATTTTCAGCCATACCGGGCGACCATCCATCTCTTGGAGACTGATGGCCCGCGACTTGGCCACCGTGGTATCGAAATGGTGGCGCATTTCGGCATTGAAGCTTTTATCATACACTTCGAGATTAAACTCAAAGTTCAAGCGCTGGCTGCGTGGGTCCATATTGGCCGAGCCGATCAAGGCATAGTGATCGTCCATCAACAGCAATTTACTATGGGCAAACGGCGGGGGCTGGTAGTAAATTTTAACGCCGTATTCGAGCAGCTCCCAGAAGGCACCGCGACTGGCCCAATGCACGTAGGGCAGGTTGTTTTTTACCGGCAGGACAATCTCGACATTGACGCCCCGTAAAGCAGCACTGTTCATGGCGGTGACCATGGAGCGATCGGGGATAAAGTAGGGCGTCATGATCGACACCCGTTTACGGGCGCAGTTCAGCGCACCGACGACAATCCACACCAGTTTTTCATAATCTTCGTTCGGTCCGGCGCTGATCCCCCGGCATAAGCTGTCCGGCCCGGCAAGGCAGGGCGGCGCAGGTTCAAGGTTAAATGAACTGCCGCCGGCAAACTGCCAATCCTCCTGAAACACTTCCAACATCTGTCGGACCACCGGTCCTTCCACTTTGAAATGAAGATCCGCCACCCGTTGGCGTGGACGCACATCGTTGCGCTTTTTCTGTACCAGATGGCGCTGGCTGATATTCATGCCTCCGGCAAACCCGGTCTGGCCATCGACAATCAGCAGTTTGCGATGGTTGCGCAAATTGAGGTGCATCCCACGACGAAACAGCGACAGCGGCAGAAATCGCGCCACCTGCACCGGTGACTGTTCAAACAGGGTATGCACCCGCGGCCAGGAATAACACTCACCCAGACCATCCACCAGCACTCGCACGGCGACACCGGCGTTCGCCCGTTCAATCAACGCCTGGACAAACTCGCGCCCACAAAATTGGGTATCAAAAATGTAACTGGATAAATTGATACTGTGGTTGGCGGCACGAATTGTTTTGAGCATGGCCGGGTAAGCCTGTTCACCGTTGTACAACGGTACCACCCGATTGCCCCCGAGCAGTGGACGCCGTGTGACGGCATCAGCCAGGTGTCGTTGCAGCTGATAGTTCTGGGTGTGAAACGGAGTGCGCAGTTCAACACTGCTCTCACACGGCGGTTCCTTTTCCGTGACATAGATGCCTTCACCGCGTCGCTGCCAGCGCAGAGCCCGGGTGCGGATGCGATTCACCCCCATCAACCAATAGAGGACAACCCCAACTCCGGGCAGGGCGAGACAGACAATAATCCAGGCCAGCGCCGCACGCGGATCGCGCTTGTTGAGCAAAGCGTGAATCGCAACCGCCAATGACAACAGGTTGATAATCACGATGCCCACAGAAAATCCGTTCATAACCCCTCGTTTCGCTTACCGCAAACGGGTTGCGCAGCGTGGACAGCTCAACATGCTGGTGGATGTCACCGGATGGCCACAGGTCGGGCAGGTAAACCAGTAGTGGCAAGAACGGCACTGGTTATCCGACAGTCCTTGCTTTTTTTTGCACTTCGGACAACGGCGGTACATTTTTCGCCGCACGATATAGTCTTCAAACAGCAATCCACAACGTGGGCAGCTATCGCGAGCGGTCGAAATTTCAGCGCCGCATTGAGGATTGGGACAAACAAACACCCGCTTACAGTTCCGGCACCAGTATTTGCCTTTTTGCGGTTCATGACATTCAGGACACTTCTCCATGCAACCTCCCATCTGTTGCCATCGTGATCTTTTTCTCTTGGAGATCTCGGCAACACTCTAACTATAGCAAATCACATGATCGCGAAACAGTAGCCCTTTTTTTACCACTGTAAAAACCGCCGGAGAATCGAATCTACATTCTCATAACATTCCAATAAAAATGTCTTTTTTTACTGTTTGGCGCTAGAAAACAATGACCATTCGGTATATGGTGGCAGCTTTGATACAATAACGTTTACAAGGAGTTTCCGAAATGCATACTCGTAAAATCCTCATAATTGGTGGTGTTGCAGCCGGCATGAAAACCGCCTGTCGCCTGCGTCGCCTTGACGGCAACGCAGAAATTACCGTTATTGATCGAACCAAAAATATCTCCTACGGCGCCTGTCCTTTGCCGTACTACATTGAAGGTCTGTATGATGATCTGATGGAGGTTCGCAAGACACCGGTCGGCGTTTTGCGCGATGAGACCTTTTTCGGCAATGTCAAAGGGGTTACGACACTCACCCGAACCGAAGCCACGGCGATTGATCGCGAGGCAAAAACTGTTGCCATCCGCTCTCTGGAGGACAACAGTGTCCAGACCCTCAATTACGATGTTCTGGTCATGGCTACCGGCAATACCCCGATTCTGCCGCCGGTTCCCGGCCACGACCTTGAAGGGGTTCTCCCCCTTAAAACCATGGAGCACGCCGAACAGCTTGACACACTGGCTGATACGGCCGGCAATGCCGTGGTGGTCGGCGGCGGCCTGATCGGTCTGGAAGTGGCTGAAGCCCTGACCAAGCGCGGCATTCAGGTGACCCTGCTGGAGATGAAAGACCAGGTTATGGCAACCGCTCTCGACTTCAACAGTGCTGCCATCGTTCATCGCGAATTACGCAAAAACGGTGTCAATCTGCGGTTGGCTGAGCCGCTGCAGCGTATTGAAGGGCAGGGACGTGTTGAAAAGGTCATTACCGATCAAGGCGAGTACCCGGCGGATATGGTGATTATGGCCATCGGCGTACGCCCGGTGGTCGATCTGGCCCGCGACGCCGGCATCGAGCTGGGTACCACCGGTGCCATCCGCGTCAGCCCCCAGATGCAGACCAGCGATCCAGCGGTTTATGCCGTTGGGGACTGCGTCGAATCCATCGACCAATTGACCGGCAAGCCGGTTTACGTTCCCCTTGGATCCACCGCCAACAAGCATGGTCGTGTCGCGGCCAATGCCATTGCCGGTGTTCCGGACCGTTTTCCCGGCATTCTCGGCAGTTTGGTGGTCAAAGTGTTTGATCTCAATGTGGCCCGCACCGGTCTCAGTGCTGAAGATGCCCGCCTCAACGGCTACGATTCCGTCAGCCTGATCGCCACATCACCGGACATTGCTCATCTCTACCCCGGCAATAAACCGATCATTATCAAACTGATTGCCGATCGCCAGAACCGTAAACTGCTCGGTGCCCAGATCGTCGGCCCGGGTGTCGTGGATAAACGGCTTGATGTCGTGGCAACGGCCGTCACCATGGGGGCTACGGTTGATCAACTGGCCCAGTTCGATCTGTGTTATGCGCCGCCCTTTGCCAACGCCATGGACGCCTTGATTCAGGCGGCCAATGCCATGCGCAACAAGCTCGACGGTCTCGCCGACAGCATGAGTCCGTGCGAAGCCGTGGAGATTCTGAACAGCGATCAGCCGGTCACACTGCTCGATGTCCGCTCACCAGCCGAGTACGAGGAGATTCGCATCCCGGGCGCCACCCTGATTCCCCTTGGTGCCTTGCGCAAACGACTTGATGAACTGCCTAAAGACCAGTTGATTATCCCCTTCTGTAAACTGAGTCTGCGTGGTTTTGAGGCGCAGATTATTTTGCAGCAGGCCGGATTCACCAATGTGCGTTATATGGAAGGCGGTGTGCTCGCCTGGCCTTATGAGTTCGAATAACGCAACCCGTGTATGTTCCCAAAGCCGAGGTGACCACCTCGGCTTTTTTATTGCCTGCTCTGATGGCGTCCAGCTAAACAATCAATAATTCAAATTGGACACATCGGATTATCTGATTTAGATTGTTTCCGTTAATCGTTCACCTGTTGACGAGGATCTGCGCATGATTGACGGCAAGCAACTTCTTGATGAGCTCAGTGAAGAAAAACAGCGGCTGATTAAAAAATTCAAGCTGGTTCCCAAACATATTGATAACAAGATCTACTGGGTACGCTGCTTTGCCAACCGTCCGGACCATCCTTATGCCACCCATCGTGCCTTTCGCCGCTGTCACATCCTCGAACTAGTCTTCTCTTTTTACGACCTGTGCGTCGCCAAAATGACCTATTTTCGCCAGAACCTGCATCATTACACGCCGTGCAAGCAGGACTACCGCAGTGGAAAACTGGAACCCTGTGATCTGTGGGATATGGAATTTCTGCGTATGAATGAAACGGGGGTCGCCATTGACCTGCGCAACCTGGCGGATATCAGTGAGATCGACGTCTTCCGCGCCATGTGTCGCTGGCTGGAAAATCAGCAACGGCCTCCTTTGCGGATGGTGCATTCCGCACCAAAGAGTTAAAAAGAGAACGGCCTCTTCCGGGACGGAAGAGGCCGTTCTCTTTTTAACTCAGTACCAGTAACTCAATCGCAGCATGCCATAGCGATAGGTCAAATCCTGGTCCTTGAATTCCTGTTCGGGAAAATAAAAATCGAGATCAACCTGATAAGCGCCCTCGCGCCAATGGACACCGCAGCTCAGGGTGTTGACACCGCGTTCCGGCTCAACATGGTAATCACTGCCGCTCACCCCTTCGAGAAACACATTTTTATCGACGATTTTACGTTCTGCCAACAGGGTGAAATAAACTGTTTTCGGGGCATTCGGTTCGGGTGTGGCGGTGAGTTCCGGCAGGTGATAGCCAAAACGCAACCCGGCTGCGGCGCTGAGATCAACAAGGATATTCCCGCCCTGACCGTTCATCACGGTAACCAGGTCGAGACCATAGCCGGACGCCATCCTGAGCAGAGGTTGTTGCCACTTCAGTTCGAGACCGACAATCCAGCCCCAACGTTCCGAAACCTGGCTGTCCCAGCCTTCATAGTCATCAAAACCCAGCACCCGGTGGGCCACATCCTGAAATTCCTCCCCCAGGGCCCGCTCTCCGGTCGTACCGAAACTGGCACTGGCGGTCATCAGAACAACCGGGCAGAGCTGATAGCGATAGTCGCCACGGGCATATAACCAGGCGGCGTAAGGGTGCTGGCCGGAAGGAGGTACTTTTGTATTGTCGCGATCCGGCGTGTAGAGGTCCTGGCCGATCCGCACCGTAAAGGGCGAAGACTGAGGCGTGTAAGCAATATCCCAGCCACTGGTATAACCACGATCTTGGTCGAAAAAGCTGTCATTGGCAATGCCGAGGCTCCACAACGACGCGGACCCTTCTTCCGCCGCCACCGTAGAAACAGTCATAAGCACACTGAAACAGAAAACAACACCGATAAGCAACAGACGACCTGGCATGTAACCTCCTGACATCAGTTAGAAGAAATGAACCTGTCTATCCTAACTGAAAAATTGGCAGCATGCACGGTTGTTTGTTGTTCAGCTCAACAGATCGAGATAGGAGCGCAGATAGCGCCCGGTATGGGAGTGGCTGTTGAGCGCCACCTGCTCCGGTGTCCCGCTGGCAATGATCCGGCCACCACCGCTGCCCCCTTCAGGACCGAGGTCGATGACATGATCCGCGGTTTTAATGACGTCGAGATTATGCTCGATGATGATCACCGTGTTGCCGGTATCCACCAAGCGATGCAGCACCTCCATCAGCTTGCGCACATCATCGAAATGAAGACCGGTGGTCGGTTCGTCGAGGATATAAATGGTCCGTCCGGTGGCGCGCTTGCCAAGCTCCTTGGCCAGTTTGACGCGCTGCGCTTCACCGCCGGACAGGGTGGTGGCGCTTTGACCGAGCTTGATATAGCCGAGACCGACGTCGCGGATGGTCTGCAACTTGTTGTGGATGCGCGGAATATTTTCCAGAAACTTGCTCGCCTGGTTGACGGTCATGTTCAACACATCGGCGATGCTCTTGCCCTTGTAATGTACTTGCAGGGTCTCGCGGTTGTAACGGGCACCACCACACACCTCACACTGGACATAGACATCGGGCAAAAAGTGCATTTCGATTTTCAATACACCGTCGCCGTTACACGCCTCACAGCGGCCACCCTTGACGTTGAACGAAAAGCGTCCCGGCTTGTAACCGCGAATCTTGGCTTCCGGCAACTGGGCAAACAGATCACGGATATCACTGAACACACCGGTGTAGGTAGCCGGGTTAGAGCGCGGCGTGCGACCAATTGGCGACTGATCAATATCCACCACTTTGTCGAGATGATCCAAACCGCTGATCCCTTTGAGCTTACCGGCTTTCTCGCGGCTGCGGTTGAGGTGTTGGGCCAAACTGCGATACAGGGTGTCGATGACCAGCGTCGACTTGCCGGAACCGGACACACCAGTGACGCAGGTCATGACGCCGAGAGGAAAACGGGCATCAACTTTTTGCAGGTTGTTGGCTTCGGCGCCAATAATTTCCAACCAACGATCCGCGGTGCGGCGTTGCGCCGGTACCGGCACTTCCAGCTCGCCACTGAGATAACGGCCGGTGAGTGATTTGGGGTCGGCAACAATCTCCTTGGGCGTGCCCTGCGACACCACTTCGCCGCCATGCACCCCGGCGGCCGGTCCCATGTCGAGCACGTAGTCCGCTTCGAGAATCGTCTCTTCGTCATGCTCGACAACCAGTACGGTATTGCCCAGGTCGCGCAGATGGAGCAGGGTATCGAGCAGACGGCGGTTGTCACGCTGATGCAGCCCAATGGACGGTTCATCGAGGATATACAGCACACCCATCAGCGACGAACCAATCTGGGTGGCCAGACGGATGCGCTGGCCTTCGCCGCCGGACAGGGTACCGGCGGAACGATTCAAGGTCAGGTAATCGAGACCGACCTGGACCAGGAACCCAAGCCGTTCGCGGATCTCCTTGAGAATGCGCTGGCCGATCTCGGCATCCTTGCTGCTCAATTGCAGGCTGTTGAAAAACTCCAGCGCACCGGCGACGGACAGCTCACACACCTCGTAAATGCTTTTATCCGCCACCTTGACATGCAGCGACTCCGGGCGCAGCCGCGCACCGTGACAGCTGGGGCAGGGCATGATATCCATGTACTCTTCGAGCTTTTCGCGCATGGTATCGCTGTCACTGTCGCGGTAACGCCGCTCCAGATTGGGGATCACGCCCTCGAACACCTTGTGGTAAAAATGGCGCCGCTCACCCTGATCGTAATAGAAGCGGATCTCCTCGTCACCGGAACCGTACATGAGGATTTTGCGAATCCGCTCCGACAACTCGCGATACGGCGTGTTGACATCAAACCCGTAATGGTCGGCTAGGGATTCAAGCAATTGCTGATAGTAAAAGCCTTTGCGTGTCACCCACGGGGCAATCGCACCCTCACGCAGGGTCAGATCCACATGAGGCACCACCTGATCCGGATCAAAGTAATTACGCGTGCCGAGACCGGAACAATCCGGGCAGGCACCATGGGGATTGTTGAAGGAAAACATGCGCGGCTCAACCTCGGCATAGGAGATGCCACAGTCGATACAGGCGTGTTTTTCCGAAAACTGGTGGCACTCGCCATCCACATCCTGCACCATCACCAGGCCATCACCAAGACGCAACGCCGTTTCCAGGGAATCGGCCAGACGGCTTTCGATCCCTTCCTTGACAATCAGGCGGTCCACCACCACTTCAATCGTGTGTTTTTTATTCTTATCCAGCTCCGGGGTCTCGGCCAGTTCATAGAGTTGGCCATCGATACGCACGCGGACAAAACCATCAGCCTGTAACTGCTGCAATTCCTTGCGGTATTCCCCTTTGCGCCCCTTGACCAGCGGCGCCAGAATCAGCAGCTTGGTACGCTCGGCATAGCTCATCACCTGATCGACGATCTGCTGCACGCTCTGGGCGGCAATCTCACGACCGCAATGATGGCAAAACACCTTGCCAATGCGGGCAAACAACAGACGCAGATAATCGTAAATCTCGGTTACGGTGCCGACGGTGGAGCGGGGATTTTTCGAGGTGGTTTTCTGCTCAATGGAGATCGCCGGCGACAAACCGTCGATGCTGTCGACATCGGGCTTTTCCATCTGCTCAAGAAACTGGCGGGCATAGGCCGACAGACTCTCAACATAGCGCCGTTGGCCCTCGGCATAGATGGTATCGAAGGCCAGGGTTGACTTGCCCGAGCCCGAGACACCGGTAACGACGACCAGCTTGTCGCGGGGGATCTCGACATCGATATCTTTCAGATTGTGCTCGCGGGCACCTTTGACAATGATTTTGTCGATCATGTTTTATTCTCTTTCATCGCCCATCGTTTTTTTAGGACGCGGTTTTCACAGGTCGCTGTTCTCTTCAGCGCGTTGATGCATCGCTACCGCCGTGCGAATCGCAGCCACCAGACTTTCACAGCTGGCTTTTCCGGTTCCGGCCAGATCATAGGCGGTGCCGTGATCCACCGAGGTGCGGATAATCGGCAGACCGAGGGTGACATTCACGCCATCGTCGAAATGAAGCAACTTCAGCGGGATGAGGCCCTGATCGTGGTACATGCACACCACGGCGTCATACGCTCCCTGCACCGCAAAGTGAAACAGGGTGTCGGCACTGTGCGGGCCGGAGACATCCATCCCGGCCTGACGCGCCCGCTCAATGGCCGGAGCAATCAGCCGCTGCTCTTCATCACCGAACAGACCGCCTTCACCCGCATGAGGATTCAACGCCAGCACGGCAATGCGCGGCGCCCCGGAGGTAAAGTAACGGCGAAACGCCGCGTCTGTCACGCGCAAGGTGGCATCAATCTCATCGCCGGTGACCGCCTGCGGCACGTCGCGCAGCGCCAGATGGGTGGTCACCAGACACACTTTGAGGAGTTCGCCGCCGAGCATCATCACCACTTTATCCACGCCACAGCGTTCCGCCAATAGTTCGGTATGACCAGGAAAGTTACACCCGGCGGCACGGATCGCTTCTTTCTGGATCGGTGCAGTGACCATGGCCGCCGCCTGTCCCATGCGGCACTGCTCACAGGCCCACTCAATGTAGTCGAGCATGGCCTCGCCACACTCGGCCTGAATCCGGCCGAACGGCACCGCCCCCGGATCGAGAAAGGACAGCGGTTTGACGCGTAACTGCCGCTGCTGATATTTGAGGACCACCTCGCCCTGTGAACCCGGTTCAAAGGTGACCGGACAGTTGAGAACCTGGGCGGCACGCTGCAGTATCGCCACATCGCCAGCCACTACCAGGGGTCGATTGAACGACTCTAGGGCACCGTCGAGCCAGGCTTTGATGATAATTTCCGGACCAATACCGGCAGGATCTCCCATGGTAATGATGACAGGTGCGTCCATGATCACTCTCTTAGCAGGGTAATTATTACCTAAATTGTTAACTATTCTATGCGGGTTCACGAACTGTTACCAGTCTTTTTTTTGTGAACCCCACGACAGAATCACGCGGAACTGCTGATTTTATCAGATAAACGTGCTCTTGTCGCGTTAGTTGGAGTGTGGCACCATACGTGTAGAATTTAACCACCATAAGACAGCTATGATCGCTATACTGAAACCCTTCAAGTTTATCCAGCACAGGAGTCCCTGATGATACGCGGCTTTGCCATACTACTCGGTTTTCAATACCTCGGCGAGGTGATTGCCACCCTGCTCAACCTGCCTCTGCCGGGCAGTGTCATCGGCATGGTGCTGCTGCTGTTCGCCCTGCGCCTGGAGATCATCCGCCTCGACTGGGTGCGCGAGGCCGCCCAGCTGCTGCTCGACAACCTGTCGATGCTGTTTATCCCCGCCGGAGTCGGCGTCATGGTCTACGCGGAACTGATCCAACAGCAATGGCTACCGCTGACGTTAGCGACCACCATAAGTTCACTGGTGGTGTTGGCCGTCACCGGCCTGACCGATCAACTGCTGCACCGACGGAGGAAAGCATGAGTACCAGCCTGCTGCATACCCCTCTGTTCGGCATTGCCCTGACCCTGATTATCTTTCAGTTCGCCAGTCTATTTTATCGCCGTTTTCGTTACACCTTGTTCAATCCGGTGATCCTGACCATTATCGCGATTATTATTCTGCTCTCAGTGACCGGCATTCCGTACGCCGATTACGCCCTCGGTGGCGACATGATACTGTTTCTGCTCGGCCCGGCCGTCGTGGCACTGGGCGTGCCCCTCTATGAGCGACGTAGCGAGGTCACCCATCGACTGATCCCGATTGCCGGCGGGATCATTGCCGGAGCCACGGCGTCGATTATCAGTGCTTCGGGAATCATCCTGTTGATGGGCGGCAGTCGTCAGTTGGCCCTGACCATGGCACCCAAATCAGTCACCACGCCGATTGCTATCGGCATTGCCGACAAGATCGGTGCCATCACGCCACTGACCGCGGCGGTTGTCGTCGTCACCGGCTGCTTTGGCGCGCTGATCGGGCCGAGTTTCTGCCGTTGGTTGCGCATCACGGATCCGGCCTCTATGGGACTGGCCATGGGCACGGCCGCGCACGGCATCGGTACCGGACGGATGCTGGAGATTGATGTGTTGGGTGGGGCGATTGCCGGATTGGCGATTGGTTTGAATGGGATTGCTACGGCGTTGTTGATTCCCTTGTTGCAGGGGTTGTTGCCGGGATAGCTCGTCGTTTTGGTCGTATATTGTTAGAACCTGCTCGGGCGAACTATTTTAAGCGGCCAGTCAAAAGGATGTCGCCTTTCGGGGCGAGTCCCGGCGACCTTGAGTGTGACCATAACCTAAAAAACACTAAAAAGCCAAATGCCCCTCCGGCAACCAGGGCAGATCATGCCGCCGCAACCGTATCAGAGCCTCCTCAAGGTTGGAACAGACCGGCCAGCCCCACAATTCAAAAAGCCGCGGCACCTGCTCAATCGCTTCCGCGACCGGATACGTCTGTCCAAGGGCATGAAGACACCGCAACGTCTTCAAGCCGTCAAACCATTCATGAAACGCTCGCAGCCGTCGTTCGCTGTTTTCATGCGTTGCGCACAGTTGCTGCCAACGCTCGGCAAAGCCTTCCTCACGTAAAAAACGCTCCAACCCCGCATCAATGACCGTGGCCCGCCGCACCAACTGTTGGACGGTTTCGCGCGGATGGCTGACCACGCTCCGTAGCCAGTCGCCAACAATGGCGTAGGTCTGTGGATGGTAGAGCTTCTGCAAGCCATGCGCCGCAGCGGCGGCAATCACCTGACCGGTGCCGAACGGAGTGCGCTGAGACACACGTGATGACGGCCACACCACGGTACCTTCAATACAGCCGACTCCTGAGGTTTTGGCGACCTGCTGGAGAAAATAAAAATCCTCCCCGGCCTGGCGGCAGTTCATCCCCCCGGCTTTGATATACGCGTCTGCGGTCGTGGCCATGGTGCTGCCGATGGCATGATAGGCATAAGGCGACCCGGCCCACTCCAACCCGAGCCGATGGCAGCGCAGATAGAGTTCATAAGCGATCATTGCCTGACGATGCGCCGGCACCTTTGGTAACGGGTGACAGAAGGGAAGCACCGCGCCGCCACTGTGGTCGGCAAAATAATGCTGCACAGAGTGCAGATAAGTGGCTTCCACCCGACAGTCGGCATCAAGGTGCACCAGCAGACCATCCTCCCTCAGATAGGGTAAGGCCAGATCACAACCGAGTTTACGCGCCATGCCGACACCGCCGCGTTTGACGGGCAGGCGATAACCGTCACGGCTGGCATCCACCCAACCCACCGGTGCATGGTCAAAGCGGCCCGACCGCAACTGTTCCAGATCGCGGAGATTAACGGCCAGCTGTTGCGGATCACTATTGTCTCGGCCATTGATCACGACGACAACCAGCCAGTCGTCGGGCCAGCCACCGCTCTGTGCCAGCAAGTGCTCCAGAGTTGACCACAGGGCATCGCCCTCTGCCAGTGCCGGAATCACCACGGCGCCACGATAATCGCCCTTTAGCGGACCTTCCAGCAGCCACGGTGCTGAACCGGACTGGCGGTGCAAATAACGCTGTCGTCCCTTGTCTCGTGCCATATCCCTAACTCTTTCCAGAAACCTGTTGGCTTAACCATCTGGTTGTACCATACCCATGGCTTCGGCAACCATTGTTGAAAAACTTTTCCTTTTGCCGTCAGTGTATACATATTATCGTGGCGCTATCTGACCAATGACGGAGACACCATGACCAAGAAATCGAACACCACCGTTCGCCTGTTCGGCAACTTGCACACCCTGCGTCGCGAACGCGGCCTGCCCCCCGTGGCCGAGGTCTGGCTGCCGGAAGAGGGAGTAACGGCGATGGACCTCGCCAACAGTCTCGACCTGCCGATTAATCGCATTGAAGGGGTGTTTTGCAACCATCTCGCTTACGGTCTTGACCATCGCCTCCATCCCGGCGACCAAGTGGCTTTCATCCCCACCGGCGTACCGGGTCCGCACCGTTTCATGCTCGGTATCCACGCCGCCGGAAAAGGACATCTCACCCCTTCGGACTGAGGCATTGCTCCTCATCGACGACCACTGTATACTCCATACGTTCTTTCTGACGTTTGAATCTGCCTGAGTGCAAACATCTTGTCTCTTGATGATATGGAGTGTTGTGATGTCTGATCGTGTCCCCGCCAGTGAACTATCCAACCGCCTGCAACGGTTTCGCCAACGGATGGACCAGCACCAGCCCGACTGGGAACTGGCCGCTATTTTCGGTAAAATCAATCACTATTATTTCACCGGCACCATGCAGGATGGTGTGTTGTTGATTCCGCGCGATGCTGACGCGACCTACTGGGTGCGACGCAGTTTTCAGCGCGCCAAGGAGGAGTCGGCCTTTGCCGATATCCGTCCCATGGGCAGTTTTCGCGACGCGGCAGCGACCTTCAACACCATGCCGAAAACCTTGCATGTCGAGATGGAACTGTTACCTCTGGCCGGGTTCGAACGGTTCAAAAAGCACTTCCCTGTTGAACAGGTGCGGCCCATTGACGCCATGATCGCCCGAGTGCGTGCGGTAAAGAGTCCTTTTGAGCTGGAGCTGATGCGTGAATCCGGCAAAATTCACCAGCGCATCCTTGAGCAACGTGTTCCCGAGCTTTTACGCCTGGGCATAACAGAAGCAGAGTTTGCCAGTCAGTTGTATCCGGTGATGATCGATGAGGGCCATCACGGCATTGCCCGCTTCAGCATGTTTGAAACCGAGATCCTCCTTGGCCAGATCGGCTTTGGTGAAAGCTCCATCTACCCGACGTCATTCGATGGTCCCGGCGGCAACTACGGAATGCATCCGGCGGTACCGTTGCTCGGCAGCCGCACCCGGCAGCTCCAACAGGGCGATCTGGTGTTCGTCGATATCGGTTGCGGGGTTAACGGTTACCATACCGACAAAACACTGACGTATCTGTTCGGCAGCACACCGAGTGATGAGATGCGCCATTATCATGACCGCTGCGTAGAAATTCAGAACGACGTGGCCCGACACATGGTCCCAGGTGCCATCCCGTCGCAGATTTATACGCAGATCATGGAGGGCCTTGATGCCGAGTTCTTACGAAACTTCATGGGCTTTGGTGACCGTCAGGCACGTTTTCTCGCTCACGGCATCGGCCTGCACATTGATGAGTACCCGGTCATCGCCAAAGGCTTTGACGAGCCCCTGGAAGAGGGGATGGTACTGGCCATTGAACCAAAACGCGGCATTGAACAGGTCGGTCTGGTCGGCATTGAAAATACCTTTATCGTCACGCCGTCCGGTGGTGAATGCATCACCGGTGATCATCCGGGATTGATGGAGGTCGCCTGTCGCGCATAGAGCACGGTGACGTCATACCACTTTATTCAACCCGGCCGAAACAGATCGGCCGGGTTTTATTCGATATTTTCCCCTTGATATCATTGTGTTCGGGCGTTTTTCGATTATGCTGAAAGGTGAAACTTTCTGCAGGAGAGCGCGTTGAACGACAAGCCAAGACAAGATAACCGACAACAGATTCACCGCCTGATCCGCAATCATAATCCTGAACTGATCAAGCAGTGTGTCGACTATGCTCAAGACCTGATCAGCGGTGCACGGGAAAAAACCTTGTTGCCGGCCGTGACGCGAATTGTTCATCAGATCGATCATGATTTCGATCCGGACGAGCATCCCGTGTGCGAGGGTTTTGAACCGGAGTTTGTGCACTGGTGCCACAACCAGGGGTTGGAGCACCCGGACATGTTGCGCCTGCTCAAATTTTTGCGTGACAGCTATCTGACCTTGTGTTCTTCGGTGGAACTGCGTGCCGTCATGCGTGGCTATTTCGATATCCTCGAACTCTCCATGTGCCGTTTGTGGTGCCAGGTGCCAGCTTTACAGCGCCGGCAAAACCCATCGCCGTTGCTCGAAGCCTCAGACTTCCCACTGTTCTACAATAGACACTCGATGATGATGCTGATTGATCCCCATGACGGCAGCATTGTCGATGCCAACCAGGCGGCCTGTCTGTTCTATGGCTACAGCCATGATCAATTGACGCAACGCTCGTTGTTCGACCTCAATGTCGATACCCGTGAAGCCATACAGGACAAACTCAATCAGGCTTACAGCGGTGCGACACCCTGCTACCGGGTCAGACACCAACTGGCTGATGGCGAAATTCGCAGCATTGAAGTGTTCAGCGGTCCCATCATCCTCGCGGACCGGGCATTGCTGTATTCCATTATTCACGACATCAATGAGCGGGTCCAGATTGAAGATCATTTACGCAAAATCACCACGGCGGTTGAGCACAGTCCGGCCTCCATCGTCATTACCGACCGCAAAGGCCGGATCGAATACATCAACCAGAGTTTCAGCCGTATAACCGGCTACACAGCCGAAGACGTCCTTGGCGAGAACCCGCGGGTGCTGCGGGCGCGGCCACGACCTCCGGCAGAAACACGCCAGATGTGGCAAACGATCCTGGACGGAAAAATCTGGCGCGGCCTGTTTTACAACCGCCGCAAAAATGGCGAAGCTTATTGGGAAAAAGCCGCCATTGCTCCAGTTTTTGACGGTCAGCAGCAGATCACCCACTTTGTCGCCATTAAAGAGGACATCACCCGGCAAAAAGCTTTGGAAGACAAGATCTGGCACCAGGCCCATCATGATTCGTTAACGGATCTGCCCAACCGGGTGCTGTTTTATCAGTATCTCGGCGATGTGGTGCTGCACGCCCAACGCCAGGATATCGGCGCGGCGTTGATGTTTGTTGATCTCGATTGTTTTAAAGAGGTCAACGACTCATTGGGACACGACTATGGCGATCTGCTGCTGCAACAGGTGGCTAAACGGCTGAGCAACAGTGTGCGGCAAACCGATCAGGTGGCCCGCATCGGCGGCGATGAATTCACGGTCCTGCTCTGCCACACCAGCGATAATCAGGCCATTGTGAATGTGGCCCAAAAAATCCTCGATGAACTCAACCGTCCTTTTGATCTCAACGGCCATCAGGCACAGATTTCCGGTTCGATCGGCATTGCCCGTGTGACTAAAGGGCACACCACGGAATCGGTGGTGCGCCAGGCGGATCATGCCATGTTCGCCGCTAAAAAAGCCGGACGCAATCAGATCATTATGGCACCACCCCTGTCAGAGCCGTCCTGAAAGCCGATCCACCGGACCTGCCTTTTCACAAAGATCGTAAAAAAAACAGGCCACCCCATAAAGGGTGGCCTCGTAACACTCCCCGCACTTCCAACCGGGAGGATCAAAAAAGCGGAATGGTTGTTTTTTATCGCGTAAATCCTGAATCAGTGAGCGATTCGACGGATAGATGCACACGTCATTGCCACCGCTCACTCGCTGATCCAGGTAAAAATCACACGGCTTGCGCTAGCGGTTCAACCTGTGACGGATAGCAGACCTTGTTCGCCAGGGTGCCGGCCATCTTACCGGTGAAGCAGTCGGCATGACTGTCGCCAACCACCAGAAGGTCATGGTTATCCAGATGGCTGAGCGCTTCTTCCAACGGGCTGTGCTTATCGACAATCTTCACGGCAACCGGGACACCGTAGCCATTGGCCTTATTAATCTGCTGGACCAATTCCTCTTCACTGAACAGGTAGTGGCGCTGACACGTTTCTTTACAGCAGACCCCATTGCTGTGTAACAAAAGCAACTCGCTTTCATGACGATAGGCCAGCTCCAGAGCGGTAGTCAATGCTTCGGCATCGCGATCCGGATGGCTATAGTTTACAACGATCGTTTGACAATCCATGGTTCCCTCCTCTGCATGGCACGGCGTGCCCAGTAATAGCGTCGTTTCTGTCGCTGTCACTTCACCCGCGCCACCCTTGAACGGTGTCGCCGGGACAACGAAGCTGTCGTGCTTTTCAATAGCAATGACGGTGCCACATCGTCATAAAATCTCTGAACGCTTATCTTTCAAAGCGGTTACCTTGTGACAACGCCAACGGTGTTCAGTGATGTCGTTCCAGTCCATTCCATGCTCGCGGTTACGTTCCGTCACTGTTGTGACAGGTCATGGAACAGATGGGCCAAAGATCCTGCACAGGCCCCGGGAGCTGATGCCTGACACGGCACGGGCTCCCGGGCTGTTTGATCCGTGGAACCAAGGATCGGTTAATCGACCACCAGATCTTCTTCGTCGTACTCTTCATCGACAATGGCTGCGGCTTGCGGCGCTTCGGCCACGGCCTGTTTGGCGCGCAGGGTCAATGACAGTCCGGCGCCCAGCAGCAGCATAATGCCTGCCGCCTTGAACGACAGATCAAAGCTGCCGGTTTTCACGACCATCATCTGGGACAATCGCACCAGCACAAAGGCACCGACACCCCAGGCACTGAACAACAGGCCGTAATTCATTCCCAGGTTCTTTGCTCCCCACAAATCTTTGGCAAATGAGGGAAACAGCGACAGGTTGGTGCCGTAGTTGAAGACCATAAAGCTGACCAGCAGGACCACCAGAATCGGGCTGCTGTCGGTGCCGCCGAGAACCGGAACCGCGGCGAACATCAAAGCCGCCTGGAACATGAGCATAAAGGTCAGGGTGTTGGCACGTCCGACTTTATCGGAAACCACGCCGGCGATCAGACGTCCGGCCGCGTTACCCACCGACATGATGGCCACGACCAGGAAGGCCATTTCACCCATGGACGCCTTCGCCAGCCCTTTGGCACTGCCGATGACCATCAATCCGGCCCCGGCACCGATAAAGAAGCAGGTCCACAGAATGTAAAACTTAGGTGTTTTCAGCATTTGTCCTGCGGTCATATCCACGGTGTTGCTTTGTGTCGCACTGGTGGCCGCCTCGGCACCGGCCGGAACAAAACCTTCCGGAGGATTGGTGATCAACATGCCGAGCAGACTGACGACGATCGCAAAAGCGATGCCGAAAATCAGCATGGATTGCTGCAATCCCTGAGTCGCCAGTAAATGTTTGGCCAGAGGGGCAATATAAATCGACGCCAGCCCGAAACCTGACACGACCGTACCGGCAATCAGACCGGTTTTCGCTGGGGAAAACCACTTTAAGGCCGGTGGCGTCGTGGCTGAATATCCAAAGCCGATCCCCATCCCGGCCATGACACCGAAGCCGAGAATCCACGCCCAATAGTTGGTGGTCTGTGAGATCCATACGAATCCCGCACCAACCAGCAGACCGCCGAGGATACAGGTGAGGCGGGGGCCGAATTTCTGTTGCAGCTTTCCGGCGATAATCATCGAGACGGCAAAGGCCAGACACGCCACGGCATACGGATCGTTGATGGAGGCTTTATCCCACGTGAATGCGCCGGGACCGCCTGCGGCAATTGAATCGACAATCGCTCCTTTAAAAATACTCCAGGTGTAAAGGATGCCCAGCGCCAGGTTAATGCCGGTTGCGGCAAGCACTACGGTTAATCCTTTGTTTTTGATCTGGTCAGTCATGGTCGTGTTCTCCTGTGTGTAATTGAAACTCTCATTGTATTGAGCTGTCATCGCACGAAGCTGAACGCTACTCGGCCACTTGACGCTGAAGGGGGCTACCCTTCGCACTGCTCTTTTGGGGGTGGAATTCAGCATATCTTTCTCTTTGTTCCCAGCGGTTGTTGTGGTCACCAGCGGCCGGCACGAGGCGGTTTTCTGTTCTCCTGCGAGCAACTGATAATTGGAACACTCCCGATAACGTCCGTCGCAATAGGTGATGATCATCATGACGTCATGGCTGGAAATATGCTCATAGCCAACATCACAGACCTCTTCATCTTTGCGAAAATAGGGACACACATCTTTGCTGTTCATAACCACTCCACCGTCATTGGTTCCTGTGGCGTTACCACCGTCTCTCACACAAGTAGCAACCTGTATACCAACCGCCGGACTGGGGACATCTTTTTACTTTATCTTTTTAATTTCAGTAAGTTAGCACAAGAAAACGGCACAATCATAAAACGCAGATCTTCCCGTTTATCTCAATGGCTTCGCAGATTTGCAAATTGCTGAACAGATCTTGACGACGGCAGGACGCACGTCCTTTACCACATGGCGCGACCGCCTATCACCTTAACCACCCAGAATAACTGGAAAATGGAATGGCAGTTCACATCAAGATAGAACTCTGTTTTGCAATTATGTCGGTAGGAAGAGCATTTTTTGCAGAAATGCAAAAGCCCTTTATCAGGGGATCAAGGCGCTACCAAAAAGCTGATGGGCAACCTTAAAAAGATAAGTATGTTCGAGTGTTACACCAAAAGGCACCAGCAAAAGCAGACTCAAAACCATCAGGACCGCGATGCCGACCACCCAGCTGAGCAACTGAAAGTCCATTCGGCCGTCATGATCTTCGTCCTGTTCGGACTGGCCGGCACGAATCCGCTTGGCGACCTTCTTCATCATGCGACCTGAGCTGAGAAAGAAAACCGCCGACAAGGCAAACTGAGGCAGCACTTCGACGGAAAACTGCCCGGAAGACAGCATGATCGCGTAGAAGCCCATGGCACAAAGGCCGAACAGTGTCATGAGTTTGCTGAGTTTGGTGTACATGAAACCTCCGGAAAAATCGGCGTATATCGGCCACCTTTGCCGACAACTATAGCGAGATTCATCCCGGCAGGCAAATTTTGTTGACGGTTTTTCAACCATCGGAGGTCTGTTTGCTTGCAGATCATTGAAATCAAACAAACAAACTTTGTTTTATAGTTTTTATCAGATGTGTAAGCCATCCTCCCCGTTCAACCTGGTGCTGAACGGGGAGGGCTTGTTTTAGGAGAATCTGGACTATTTAAACGCTAGGTTGGTTTGCGCTGATCACAGTTGAATCAGAGCATTTTCAGCGGCGACCATCAGTTGATACATGACCGGTGATGCGGTCAGCAGGGGGTGAGTCGCGTACTGCATGATGGATAAATCATTGGCCGTCAGCTGGGCTTGAACCGCCACGGCAATGGCATTGGCCAGCTCCGCGGAACTGTCGCCACCGCAGACATGCCCGCCAAGTAAACGTCCGGTTTGGCGCTCAAAAATAAGTTTCACCCGCATGTCGGCAATAGCATTGGGCAGTGAGCCGGGATGCATGTTGGAGGCCACCGCTTCACCGATGACGACATCGAGGTTCTGCTGGCGTGCCGCCTGGGTGGTGATGCCGGCAGCGGCAATGCTGCGTGTTCCCACTTTTGTCGCAAAAGCCCCCAGGGCCCCCAGTGTTTCACGTTGGGTGTCGGCATAGAGATTGGCCGCGGCAATGGTTCCTTCGGATGCGGCAATCGACGCCAGGCGAATGCCACTGGGCTCACCATTGAAAAAGGAGAACTTTTCCGCGCAATCGCCGGCGGCATAGATATCGGCATCACTGGTTTGCAAGGTGCGGGACACTTTCACGCCACCGCGCGCATCGCAGGCAATGCCCGATCGCTCAGCCAGCTCGACATTCGGTGCCGCACCGATCCCGATCACCACCACATCAGCATCCAATTGTCTGCCGTCGGTCAACTCAACCGTGCGCACGCCGGAATCACCGTGAATCGCTTTGACCTGGCAATTGGTCATCACCTCGACCCCTTCACGCTCCAGCTCTTTTTCGGCAATGATGCAATACTCTTCTTCACAGGCTGTCATCAGGCAGTGCGGCAGCATCTCCACCAGACGGATATGCGCAGGCCGCGACTCCATACGGGCAATTTGCTCCGCCATTTCAACCCCGATGAACCCACCACCGATGACCACGACATTCTGTGCCGGATTCAGCGCATCGAGAATCGTCTGCAGATGGGCGGGATCCTTGTGAATGCAGAAGACATTGGTCAGATCCACTCCATCAATCGGCGGTAAAAACGGCTTTGAGCCGGTACTGAGAATAAGTTTCTCGTAACTGAGCGTCTCACCATCATCAAATTCGACAATTTTCTGCTCACGGTCAATCACATTGACGTGTTTAGTGATGATATCGACACCGGCATCACGGAATTGATTGTCGGGGATGATATTTTTGTTCACGGCACCCAACGTGCCGTAGACATAGGGAATTCCACAGGGCACAACGGTTTGTGACACATTGCGGATTAAACTGATCTGCTTGTCGGGATAACGTCTCATCAGGGTTGTTGCTGCGGCCAGGCCGGCGGCAGAGCCGCCGATAATCGCCACATCGGTTGTTTTCATAGTGTTCCCTCCATTGTTGGTTTCAACCGCCTGCTAACAGGCTTTCATTCCTTTTTTCTGACAGTCCGGACACAGCGCAAAAATGCGTAAACTGTGCGATTCCAGCTGATAACCACGCTCTTCAGTAATAAGCTGACAACTGTCGCAAATCTGCTTTTTTTCGACATCGGTCACTTTGCCGCAGCCGGTACAGATCAAATGATCATAGGCACGATACTTACCGCACAAACTGTACAAATTGCTGCGAAGATCCGTGGGCGACAGACTGATGGTTCTCAGCAATCCCGAGTCGAGCAGTAACTGCAAGGTCCGGTAAATGGTGGCTTTGGACGTTTTCACCTCATGCTGCTTGAGATGAAACAGCAGCCCATCAACATCAAAAGGCTTTTCGAAGTCGACAATCGCCTGAAAAATCTTTTCGCGTTCACGGGTGAATTTCAGTCCCCGCTGTTGCAAGAAGTCTTTAAATTGCTCAAATAGTTCCATCTATCTCTCCCCAATTGAGAACGAGTCTCAGTCGCACAAACTGTTTTACGCCGTTGCCGACAGCCTGTCAAGAGGGTAAGCTTAAGAGACCCACAAAAAAATACGTTCCTCGTGACAAAAAGTGCGACTGTCCCGGTAAACACCTGAACTTTCTTGATCTTTCGGAGCCTTTTCCAAAAAGGCTCACGGAGCCCATGGATGGGCGACCAAAATAACCGGGTCCGCCAATGTCCCTTTACTGTTGACCCGGCTATTTTGTGCAGTTTTGAAAATCACATGTTTCAAAACCGTGCGTGCAAAAAGCCACGGACGGCTTTTGCAAAAACCTCTTCAGACAAGGAGATTGGCCATGACGCCACGGTTTTTGCTGATCAGTTATGCGATAATCTGGCTGCTTCTGGCCATCCGGCCGCGCTATCGCGAGGACTGGCTGCTGGAAAACCTGCTGGTGTTCGCCGCCCTGCCCATCCTGATTTGGCTTCACCGCCGCCGGCCTTTTTCCTCTGGGGCAGCCTGGCTGCTGTGGGTATTCTTTGTTCTCCATGCCGTCGGCGCCCACTACACCTATGCTGAAATGCCCTGGCTCTCCCAAGTGGCTGATTATTTCAGCTGGCAGCGTAATCATTATGACCGCCTGGTTCATTTTTTATTTGGCTTGCTGCTGTTTCGCCCTTTGCAAGAACAACTGGCTGGAACGTTTCAGCGACCGACACCGCGTCTGGTGGTCACTCTGCTGATCCTGTTCAGTGCCTCGGGAGGCTATGAGATTATTGAATGGCTGGCCACGGAATGGACCCATCCGGAACTGGGGATCGCCTTTCTCGGCACCCAGGGGGATCAATGGGATGCGCAGAAAGACATGGTTCTCGCCCATCTCGGCGCACTACTGGCTGCCTGGGTGGAACTCCACCGGTCGTCTACGAGGGGGAGGGGGACGTGCAGTCAGCGGTGAAGCACTCCCGGCAAAACTCGCTGCACTGCTCCACCGTTAACGGCCGGCTGATAAAGTAGCCTTGACCGAACTGACACCCGCGCTGTTGGAGATAATCGAGTTGCTCCTGCTGCTCAATCCCTTCAGCCACAACCATCAGATCCATTTTGCTGGCCAGCGCCAATGTGGACTCGGCAATGGCCGCATCACTGGCATCGGTGAGCAGATCATCGACAAATGATTTATCAATCTTAAGACTGGAAATGGGGAATTTTTTCAGATAACTCAGCGAGGAGTAGCCGGTGCCGAAATCGTCGATGGCCAGACGCACACCGAGTTTTTGAAGACGCATCATGGTTTCAATGGACGACTGGATATCATACATCAACAGGCTTTCGGTAATCTCCAGTTCCAGCCACCCGGTCGGCACCCCGGTCTGTTCAAGGACCTTTTCAACACAGTGCACCAGGTCGTAATGGTGAAATTGCCGCGCTGAAATATTCACGGCGACCCGCAACTGGCGGCCATGCTCTTCATTCCACACGCGGATTTGCCGACAGGCGGAGCGCAGAATCCATTCGCCCATCGACACAATCAGTCCGGTCTCCTCCGCCAGCGGGATAAACTCCAGCGGCGACACCAGACCGCGCTCCGGATGATTCCAACGCAGCAGCGCCTCAAAACCGACGATACAGTTGTTCTGCAGATCAAGTTGCGGCTGGTAGTACAGCTCGAGCTGTTCGCGCCCCAAGGCATGGCGCAGATCATTCTCCAGCAACAGCAGCTCATGGGTTTTCAGATTCATGCTGCGTTCATAAAATTTATAGGTGTTGCGTCCGGCATCCTTGGCCTTGAACATGGCGATATCCGCGCATTTGATCAACTCATCCGGATCCTGAGCATCCACCGGGGCCACGGTGATGCCGATGCTCGCGGACACGTGCAGCGAATAATCATCGATCTGGAACGGTTGCGACAGGGCATCAATCACCCGCTGGGCCGTGTCGGCACCAACGACCGGCGTCACACAGTTGAACAACAGGATGGCAAATTCATCGCCGCCTAAACGGGCCAGAACATCCTCGGAAGAGATCAGGCTCCCGGTGCGGCGTGCCACGGCCTGAAGCAGCTTGTCGCCAATGCTGTGACCAAGGGAATCGTTAATATTTTTAAAACGGTCGAGATCGATAAACAGCAGACTCAGATAACGGCCATGTCCCTCGGCATCGCCGACCGCCGCTTCCAGCACCTCGGTAAAACGCAATCGGTTGGGCAACTGAGTAAGAGGGTCGTGAAACGCCAAATGGCTGAGTTGCTTGCGGTTCTCAGCCAGGGCCTCGTCCGCCTTGAGCCGTTCCAGCTCCGAGGCGGCCCGGGCGGCAACAATCGACAGAATCTCCCGGGCATCCGCCGGCAGATGCATGCGCTGACGGGAAAAACCATTGAGCACACCGACCACTTTCTGCTCGGAATTGACCAGCGGGATACCGAAATAACTGTCGACGCCCATCTGCTTGAAATCGACATCATTCGGAAACAAGTCACGCACCCCCGACGGATAAAAGCACACCTCGTTGCGAAACACCTTTTCACAGGGAGAGCCGAACAGCGGGTAAGAATAGTCGTCACGATAGCGCCCCTGAAACAACATCGACAGACACTCGACATGGCCACCCTCGTTAACAACGCCGATCAGGGCGCCATCCACTTCGAAATACAGGCACAGCTCACGGAGGATCTTTTCAAAACAGGCTTTTCCCGTCGAACCGACCGTACTGGTCACCAGAGCATTGAGGGCCCGTTGCGCCTGTTTACGGTCGGAAATATTGCGCGCTACGCACACCACCATCGGCTGATCATCAAGACGCAACTGTTGCAGATTGAGCTCAAAAGGCAGCTTGCGCCCCTGCTTGGTCACCAGGGTTGTCTCGACCAGATCCTGCATGGGCAGGTTTGATTCCATCGACATATAGCCGACATGGTCACGTAAAAACAGACTGTCAATGCCGGTGTCGATATCCATTGGTGTCATCTTCAGCAATTCACTGCGTGAATAGCCGAGCAGATCGCAGGCAACGCTATTGACTTCAACGAATGGCCCCAATTTTTGCTCATTATCAATGGTCGACATAAACACGGCATCATTGACATTATCAAACAACGCCTGGAAGCGATCGCGTTCGCGGGACAACTGGTTTTCGCGCTCCTCGATAGCCCGGGCCATGTCACGAACATGCTGCGCCAGGGCTGTCGCTTCGGCAAAGCCGCTGATCTCGACCGGCGCATCCCATTGCCCCTGGGCGATTTTTTGGACAGAGGCCTCAAGTTGCAACATCGGTTGGGACAGGCGACGGGCGACGGCAAACGCCACCAGCAAGGAGAGCACCACACAACTGACGCCGCCGAATAAAAACAGATTCTGCAGATAACGGATTTCCGCATAGGCCTGACGTTTCGGCTGCGACACCAACACCAGCCAGCCGGTTTCAGGAATAATCAGCACATTGCCGATATGCACTTCGCCGTTCCACACATAGTGGTAGCGTCCCTCAACCCCTTGCAAGCCTTTCTGTACCGGGACCAGCCCGCTCAAATCACTGTGCTCAGAGCCCGGCGGGTCACCACTGCGAAACAGCACCCGGCCGTTGCGGCCGATCACGGCGATTTCAGAGGTGGCATCCGCAGGCAGATGACTGGTCAGGGCGGTAAGACGCTTGAGATTGAGATAGGCGAACAACAGGTACTGATGGAACGGCTGGCACAGGGCGACGGCCGGCTCCCCGGTGACAATCGACGACACCACGCTTGACCAGTAACCGGAACGTTGCGCTTTGCCCTGTTTGACTTCATCGTTCTCGGACAAATCGTAACCGACAAAGGGTTGCCGTTGCGTTTCCAGGGCATGAGGCAAGCCGGCATAGAGGACGATGTCCTGATGATCGAGGATGAAAATCGCCTCAATCTCTTCCGAACGGTTGACGACACTTTGCAAGCGAGCGTTCAAACCGGCATCACGACGAAAATCGTAGGTAGACAATCCGGTGGTCATATGACGCAAGGTGGATTCGGGCTTGTCAATGATGAACTGGATGGCGGTACGGATACTTTTGGCCTGCTGAACCAACTGATGATCAAGCTGATCGCGGGTCTTATTGACAATAAAAGACAGGCTGAACAAGCCCACGACAAGCATGGGCAGACAAGAAACCAGAAGAAAGCGCCATAGCAGTGAAACTTTAAACGTATGAACGACCATGGTGTCCCCACAGGAAGAGGCGGCATCTGAAATGATACCGTCGGCATCAATCAATACGTTTAAACGTATGATATAAGATTAATCCGACCTCCTGTTTATATCATAAGAACTTATCATTATACAGCGTCTTCTTCATCCAGCAGCTGATCCAGAGCGAAGGTCAGGGCCATCAAATCAGCCACCCCGCCCATGGTCAGGTTCAGCTGTTGATAATGACGATTGCGCTGCACCAGCCACCCCTCCACCGAGTCACCGGCAGCCAGACGTTTTTCCAGAGCGACACCATCGCTGCGGACCACCGCGGCACCATGCGCGCCGCACCGGTGATAGCTGGTGGTATCCTCGACCACTTGCATCAGCCGGGCCATCAAGGCGAGTCCGGCACGGGTTTCATCCAGTCCCTGACTGCGATAGTCACGATAACACGGCAGACCCTGCTCAAACACCGCAGGCAGCCCCTCTAGACATTCTCCGACAATTCCCGTGCAAGCGTAACGTTGCCGACAGCGTTCACCATGACTGTCCGGCCGATCATTATCGGCAAACAACAACCGAGTCACGCGGCGCAACGCATGACGCAGATCGTGGCCACAGCGCAGGGCAAGCAGAACCAGACCGCTGAGAAACACATAGCCTTTGTGGGTATTGGTGCCGCAGTGGATCATCATGCGCTCTTCGGCGGCCAGGCCGATGGCACGGATGGCCTGTGGATCGAAGGGATCGAGCGAAACCTGCAGAAGATCATGATAATACAGGCGCAGCAGATCAATGGACTGCTGCATGACGATCAGGTTGAGATCCTCATGGGAGCCGTTGTCGAGCACATCAACCAGACCGGGTTTGGGCGTCAGCAGCAACTCACGCCGCGCACCACGGCAGAACGCGTCACTGAGCCGATCATCGGCTAACGTTTTGCAGATGGTGGTAAGCGGCGCGTATAACGGCATCCGGATCATGGCGTTTACTCCTTATACAGTCGACGGCATTGGCCTCGCACACCAGGCAGGCGCGGGCCGGGTAGCCTAACGCCTGACGATGGATCGGGCCACTGAGCGTCCCGTACACATCAATATCAAGCAGTCGGGCGAACGGACGTGACAATTCCACATCAATGGCGACCTGCTTGCAGCGAATCGCATCCCGGGAGCTGATCAACACGCTGTAGAAACCGGCGCGATCACGACTGTGCAGGACCGTCACCGCCTGCAACCGATGTTCAAGCTGTGCCTGCGCCCAAACCACCAGGGCCTCACAGCCCTCGGGCGCCTTGTCGGCCCCGGGAACATTGGTGGCCACCTGGATCACTGCGGCATGGCCCGACTGGATAAACCGGTCGATCTCCCATTGCCGCTGTTCCCGGGCATCGAGCAGATCACGCCTTAATCCGTCGCACACAATCGATGATGGTTCCGTCTCGATATTCAATGACTGCAATAACATCATCCTCGAACTCCACAGGTTTGGGTTGGCCGGTCAGGGCAAGAATCTCTTTGTGCAACTGGCGAATATCCTTCACCGGCAGATGGCGTTTCTCCAGTTCGCGCCGCAGGTCGGCATGGCGCTCATTGACGGCAATACCGCGCTCGGTGACAATGACATCGATGGTTTCTCCCGGCGTGGTGATCGTCGTCACGGCATCGCGAATGATCGGCAGCCGACCACGAATGGACGGCACCGTGATCACCGACAACTTGGCTCCGGCAGCGGTATCACTATGGCCACCGGTGTTGTGGAGCAGATAGCCGTTGGACTCGGTATTCACATTGACGTTGAAATCCACGTCCACCTCGGTGGCACCGAGAATCACGACATCGAGCTGATTGACCACCGCCCCCCGATTGAACGGGTTGGCATACATATCGGCATCGATCTCAACATGGCCGGGATGGCGGCCGATGGACTGCACCGCCTTCAGATCAAAGCACTGCACGTCAAACAAACTGCGAAACAGATCGTGTTCGAGCATATCGACAAAATAGCCGGTGATGCCGCCACTGCCGAAGCTGCCCTTGATATGGCTGGCGAGCATCTTGTCGCGCACCCGCTCGGCCACGGCCAGGCTGGTGCCGCCGCTGCCGGTTTGAAACGAAAATCCGTCACACAGCAGGCCCGACGCTTCAATCACCTCAGCCGCATACCCGGCAATCATCAGGCCGATGGGATCGGTGGTGGTGCGGGTGGTGGTGGAGACAATTTTCTGCGGGTCACCAAGGCGTTCCACTTCAACCACGTAGTCCACCTGGGTCTGGGCAATGGAGATCGGTGCGACCGGGTAGGGCTGCAGATTGTCGGTCACCACAATGACGGTCTGGGCATAGTCGGCATCGACTTTGGCATAGCCGAGAGAACCACAGGCTGACGGCCCGGAAAACCCATTGATGTTGCCGTACCGGTCACAGCAGGGTGCGGCAATAAACGCTACATCCACCCGCACCTCGCCACTCATCAGAGCACGTGCCCGGCCACCATGGGTGCGTACCGTGATGGGGCAGGTGATCTCCCCCTTGCTGGCCATCTCGCCGATCAGACCATTGACACCGCACTCAAACGCGGCAATGGTGCCGTCGTGAAGGTAGGGCAACAGCTCGGCATGTACCGGATGGATCGAGCTCGAGGCGATGACGATATCCCGCAAGCCCAGAGCGTGAATGGCGCGCACCACCATGCCGAGCAGGGCATCGCCGTTACGCAGGTGATGGTGGGTAGCAATGCACATGCCGTCCTTGAGCCCGGCGGCTTCAATCGCCTCGGTCAGTGACGCCATCACCTTGCTGTGACCGGGGTTAATCCGTCGCATCGGCCGACTGGCCCGTTGCTGATCCGGTTGCCGTGAAAACGGATCCTGGTAGGGCTGACAGGTCCGACCGTGAAACGACTCCGGAATCCAGCGTCCCAAACTAGTGCGCGCCATAGATCACCTCATCATCGAGTTCATACTCCAACAAGCCCTGGGAGACGGCGGTTTTGATCATCCGCGCCGCCCGCTTGACCACCGGCGCATCGACCATTTTGCCGTCAAGGGAGATCACGCCGGTGCCCATTTCACGCGCCCGGATAATCGCCTCAATCACCTGCAGGGCGTAATTGATCTCCTCCTGTTTCGGTGCAAAGACGGCATGAACCACGGCAATCTGGCGGGGATTGACCAACGATTTGCCGGTAAAACCGAGATTTTTGATCAATTCCACTTCATTGTGAAAACTGTCCATATCGCCGACATCGGCAAAGATGGTGTCGATGGCCTGAATGCCTGCGGCCTTGGCGGCCCACAACACCCGCGCCCGGGCATGAAACAGCTCTTCGCCCCCCTTGGTCCGCTCAATCTCCATGCTGGCGGTGTAATCCTCAGCACCAAACGCCAGGGCAATCACCCGCGACGAGCAGCGAGCGATTTTGATGGCATTGATCACCCCCAAAGCGCTCTCAATGGAGGGGATCACTTTAAACGTGCCAATGGTGACCCCAAGCTCCTCTTCCATCTCGGTGAGCAGGGTATCAAGACGCTCGACAATCTCCGGCGTGTCGGCCTTGGGCAGGCGAATCCCGTCCGGCCGTGACGGCAACACCTGACGCAGATCGTCATGCCCCCACGGCGTGTCCAGCGCGTTAATGCGCACAAACACCTCTTTATTGCGGTCGACATAGCAGGCAATAAAACGGCTGACCAGAATCCGCGCGGCATCTTTTTCGTTGAGAGGAACCGCATCCTCCAGATCAATAAACACCGCATCACAGGGAAACAACGGCACATTCTGCAACATCGACGGCATATTGCCCGGCACATAGAGCAGAGAACGCCGCAGGGAAAGCTCATCCTTCATGGCTTAATCCTCCAGGTAGATGGTCGAAATCCCGCCGCTTTGCGACATATGGCGTTCCACGCCGGCACCATGGAATTCACTGAGCATGATTTCGCAACAGGCAAACACCCGCGCATCAAACAGGTGACCACCGATCACCTCACCGGAGGAACGCGACATGAGGATATGCAGATGGCAATCACACTGGCTCTGATCATTGGGCACCATGTTGCCTTCGAGACCAAGCAGCTCCAATGGGCCCTCCACATCGTGGACCGTCATGCGCGCCTCGGTAATCGGCAACCTGGCTCCGGCCTTGATACCGCGAAATGTCACCTGGGTGACCGAACCCACAGCAGAAAGGATCACGGCACTGCGCACACCCGCCTCAGCGGCAAAACGGCGCAGAGATTCCACCAGCCACTCGCCCTGAGAGATCTTGACCAGAAAACGGCGCCCGCCGGAACATTCTTTAAACCACACATTTTTCATTCATTCTCTCCCTGCGCCCTTCGGATTGCCGTTTCGATACGCGCATCAATGGCGTAGTCCAACGCCCCACGGTCACTGACCCGCACCTTGCCGCAAGCGACGCCGAGTTGCTCTAATTTCTCCTCAATGCGTTGCCGGATCAGGTGTTCGAACTGTTTAACAACCGTTGATTCGATCTCGATCACCAGCGTGTCAGCCGGTTCGACAAACACCATCAGGTCACTTGATTGCATGGTCCCTGCCTGAGCTTTACAACAAATCTCCATCAGTGCCTCCCGGCCAGCGGACGAAGCCCGGTGAATGCGGCAGACTGCAGGTAATGCAACGTGGTTGACGGCACCAGTTTTTCCACCGTACTGACCGCGCGTTGCTGCAACAGCTTGCGGACCGTTGACGCGCTGATCACGCCGTCACTGGTGGTAACGCGGGGCACTTCAACAACATCAACACCCAGTGTCGGCAGAATTTTTTGCAGTGCCTCGTTGTAACGCCGGGTGATCTCACAATAGGGCTCACTGCCGATAAAGCGGCGGCAGATGGTAAACCGCGGAGCTAACTGGCGGGCAAACAGCACGGCATCAAGCTGATGCTGCTGCGCTTCCACCACAGCGCTGTCGCGGAGGAAATAACCGGGAAAGGTGATGGCGCTGACAGCGTAGGGGCCACTGGGCAGAACAGCGACATTGTCCAGATCAGCAACCCCCCGGCACACCAGGTCGTAACGCACTGCAAAGGGAAAACTTGAACTGTCCTCTTCCACCACAAACACATAAAGCCGATCCACCTGCTGAGACGCCGTTTCGATCAGATAACGATGGCCGAGGGTAAACGGGTTGGCATTGATCACCACGGCGCCGTTATTGCCGTGATAACGCGTATGCTGATGGCGCTCGACATAGGCGCTCAAACCCGGACCGTATTCGAGCAGCGCCACTTGATCGGTCAGACAGAGCAGACGGAAATTGGTGGCTTCAAAACTCAAGGCATGGTGTGGACGGGTGATCACAAAGAAGGTTTCAAGGCCGGCGGCAAAGCCATTTTTTATCAAAGCACCTACCAGCTCGCCAAACATCGGGCTGTCCTGCTCAGCAGGATCGATGGCGATCATCTTCAGCAACGCCCGCTGGCGCGCGCCACAGGCCACAATCTGGCCGCCGGCATCCCACACCGCCAGCAAGTCATCATGTTCCGGCTCATAGGCCAGATCAAAGCGGGCCAGGAACTGTTTCACCTCACCACGCTGTTCGTCCGTCATCACCTGTTGAACCATAGGTCATTCTCCCTTGAATGGGGTTCTGCCCCTCACATGTGCTACCAACAGCACAGGAGGTGTGCCGAAACCAAGGAATTGCAATAAAGACGCCTGATTTACTCCGCACGGCAAAATCCTGAATTTATCCTGTTTATTCAAATGGTTACACAAAAAGGCTTAAAAAGATTGTGCCGGCGGGTTTCAAGGAGATTTTTCAGGCCGAGACAGAGCGTCCCAATATCGCACATCAGCGTCTCAGGATATGGCAGTGGTCCGGGGGAACCGGTGCCCCGACCAGCGAGACTGGGGGGATTTCACCCGTCACACACGATTGGTACTTTTTTTGCTGTTGAGTTGTTTGTCCCTCTTCATCGGCTGACCGTTGAGCATGCCAGTGGCGGTGAAAAGCGCCTTTATGCCTTATAACCTGCTGAAAGGACTCATTATGTATGCAGCCGTACTCAACAGATTACGCCCGGTTATCATCGGCGCAGTCACCTTAGTCTCTTTGGCAACGCTGGTGTATATCACCTACGCATACGGCATCCTTCCCCAGCTTAACCACCTGGAACAGGAGGTGGCTTTTCATCATTGCGAACAGGTTCAGACCCATGTTGCGGTCGAGCTGGACGCTCTCAGCGCTCTGGTCAAAGATTACACCAGTGCGCAAATGGCCCAGAGCGGTGGACAGGCATGGTCGCTTTATCTCACCGAGGAGATGCTGCACCATCACGGACTCGATGAGGCGGCCGTCTATGATCATCGGGGAACAGTGCTGTTTGACCGTAGCGCCCACACACACCACATTCACGATATTGAGCTGTGTCGTCAGGCCTTCAATCTCACCCAGCTCAGCGCCCGCTCTGCGATCAGCGGCCTGCTGCGCAGCGAACAGGGCATCAGCCTCGTTGCGGCCCGTAGCGTCACGGACCAGACAGATCACGGCGCCACAGTGGTGTTGTGTCGTCGCCTCACCCCCGACGTAATCGCCGACTGGTCGCGCCGTCTGCACCTCGATATTGAGCTGACCGACCTGGTGGCAACAACCCGTGGCAAGACACACCGGCTCAACGCCCTCGTCAAACAGGCCCAGCACCCTGTAGCGACGCTGACGGCGGAATCCATCCAGGCCAACACCCTGTTGTTCGACATCGGCAACGACCCGGTCGCCCAGATCCGGATTAAATTGCCGCGACAGTCCTATCTGTCGGCCAATACCTCGCTTGTTCTGGTTCTGCTGATCATCAGCCTTTTTCTGACCGCCCTGGCAATGGTTACGGCCCGGTTGTTTGCCCACCGGGCACGAAAACCGTTTTTCGACCTGGTCACTCAAATCCGTCACCGCCGCCAACACAGCCAATGTACTCCCCTGGGCGAACAGCTCGTCACTGTGGATCTGACCCGTGAAATCAATGGACTGTTTGACGACCTCAGCGAATGTCGCCAGAACCAGATTCTTTCAGAAGTCAAAACCGACCTGCTCAAACAGGTGGTGCCCTGCGCGATCTTCACCGTTGACCATCGCCGCGTCATCACCAGCTGGAATGATCGGGCCGAACAGCTCACCGGTTATTGCGCTGACGAAATGATCGGCAGCTCCTGTTACCGCTTTGCCCTGTCGCCCTGTCATGACCAATGCGGCCTGTTCAATCAACAGGTACGCAAACCGGTAATGGGTCGAGAATGCACCATCCGCCATAAAAACGGTGCCCTGCTGACGATCAGTAAAAACGCCGACCTGCTGCGCGACCCTCAGGGCGAGGTCGTCGGCGGCATTGAGTGTTTCGTCGACATCACCCACCACAAACGCGACGAGCAGGCGTTGCAATGGGAAGTCTCCCTCAACAGCCGTCTGGCCAGCCTGTCACACGCCATTGTCCAGCAACAGGCCGATCAGCGCGAAATCGCCCGTCAGTTGCTCAGTCACGCCCGTAACCTGACCGGCAGCCAACATGGCTTTATTGCCGCTCTCGATGCCGGCGGCAGTCAGTCCCTGTGGGACTACACGTCGTTATTTGAAGAGTTTTCAGCCGACAACACCGCCATTATCCCGGCGGCGGCATCGGGCCGCGGCTCACTGCTGCACGCAGTGTACAATCGCAAAACCGGCGTTTATTTCAATGGACTGGAACGTCTCAATGTTGCCCATCTGGCCGGCGGTATCGAGAAACCGTTTCATCATTTCATGGCCGTGCCGGTGGACAATGGTGAACGGATTGTCGGCCAGGTGGCGTTGGCCAATAATGATGAAGGTTATTCAGTCCGCGATCTGCAAGCGATCGAACAGCTGGCCGAACTGTTTGCCGTCTACCTGGCCCAGAAACCGGCCACGGCCGAGTCCGCCTGAGAATAGGTGTGAGAGGTTTCTCTTGCCTTGCTGTTCAACAGGTTCCATACTGAAGCGGCTATGAATACCTCGCTGCTGATCATCAAAAACGGCCTGTTACTCTGCCTGTTTGCCTTGCTGCTGGCCTATTTCAAGGGTCCCAGCCTGCTCTACGGCAGCTTGTCGTTTATTCTGATTGCCACCTACCACCT
Organism: uncultured Desulfuromonas sp.; assembly: GCF_963676955.1. NCBI lineage: Bacteria > Pseudomonadati > Thermodesulfobacteriota > Desulfuromonadia > Desulfuromonadales > Desulfuromonadaceae > Desulfuromonas > uncultured Desulfuromonas sp. Next base: position 1,082,701 of record NZ_OY781461.1, read on the forward strand.
GGCGACTGACCAGCGCTTCACCGCTGAACAACTGGCGGATTCCGGGCTGATGACCCTCCACCTGGCCATTTATCTGCTGTTGTGCACGTTGTTGATCTGGGCCACGACCGGCGATGAAGAGAGCCATTACTGGATCATTTACTTCCTGCCCATTGTTGTCGCCGGAACCAACCTGACGCTGCTCCACACCTTGGGCACCTGTTTGTTTTCATCGCTGTTTTATCTGGTTCTGATCCCCAGCGCCATCTGGGAAAACCCGGTCGAACTGGCGGATGACCTGCCGGAATTCCTTATCTCCTGCGTCACGTTTTTTATTGTCGGTATTCTTATCCACGGCTTCGCGGAGCAGAACCGCCGTCAACTGATACAGCAAAAACATCTCAATGATCTGCTGCTCGACAACCGCAACGCGCTGCAAAGCTCGCTGCTCAAACTGGAAGCGGCCGAAGAAACCTTACGCCGCAAAGATCGCTTGGCTGCCTTGGGGGAGATGGCTGCCGGGCTGGCTCATGAAATCCGCAACCCACTGGGCATCATTGCCTCCTCAGCCCAGCTGCTGCAGAGTCAGCTTAAAAATGCCGGCACCGGGCAAGAGGATCTGCTTGATGTCATCCGCGAGGAGAGCACACGCCTCAACGACCTGGTGACAACATTTCTCCGTTTTGGCCGCCCCGGCGAACCCCAGCTCAAGTCACAGCAACTCGAGACCCTGATCCAGAAAACCGTCGAACAGCTGCGCCCCATTGCCGAGCAACATCAGGTTGCCCTCAACTTTACATCGGATTACCCGACAACAACGGTCCTTGTCGATGCGGACATGATTCAACAGCTGCTGCTCAACCTGTTACTCAATGCCATTGAAGCCTGCCCGCAGCAGGGTGAGGTCACGGTTGAAGCCCTGCGCAAAGAGGATCAGGCGCACATCGACATCACGGACAGTGGTTGCGGTATCTCCCAAGACGTTTTGCCGAATATCTTCAATCCTTTTTTTACCACCAAGGATAACGGCACCGGTCTGGGACTGGCCACGGCGCACAACATTGCCCAGAGTCACGGTGGCGACATCCATGTCACCAGCCGGCCCGGGCGCGGCAGCCGCTTTCGTGTCACCCTGCCCCTGGAGACCCCTTAGATGGCACATATCCTCATCGTCGACGACGAAAAAAACTATCGCATCGTTCTCGGCCAATTACTCGAAGGGGCCGGCCATCATGTGACCAGTGCCGACAATCCGTATGCGGCACTCGACATTCTGGCCCGGGAACAGGTGGACCTGATTGTTTCGGATCTGAAAATGCCGCGCATGAGCGGTCTCGATCTTCTGCGCCATGTGAATGAAGAGATCGGTCCCTTGCCGTTTATCATGTTAACGGCCTTTGCCACGGTAGAGACGGCCTTGGAGGCCATGAAGATTGGCGCCTTTGACTATCTGCTCAAGCCGTTTGACAACGAGGAGATTCTGCTCACCGTCGACAAAGCGCTGGACTATTCCAAACTGCAGAACGAAAACTGGTTGCTGCGCCGCGAGCTGGAGCAAAATCGCGACCGCACCCTGGTGGGTAACAGTCCGGCCATGGAAACCCTGCGCAACCAGATTTCTCAGGTGGCCCCGGCCAAAACCTCCATTCTCATCACCGGTGAAAGCGGCACCGGCAAGGAACTGGTGGCCCAGGCTCTGCACCGGCTCAGCCCACGCAGCGACAAGGCTCTGGTATCCATCAACTGTGCCGCGTTTGCTGAAAATCTCCTCGAAAGCGAGTTGTTCGGCCATGAACGCGGTGCGTTTACCGGGGCCATGGAACGCAAACGCGGTCTGATGGAGGTCTCCGACGGCGGTACCCTGTTTCTGGATGAAATCGGCGAATTTCCCCTTAACCTGCAGCCCAAACTCTTACGTGTTTTGCAGGAAAAAACCTTCCGTCGGGTCGGCGGTACCGCCGAGATCAACAGCGATGTTCGCATCATTGCCGCGACCCATCGCAATCTGCAACAGATGATTGAGGAGGGGACGTTCCGCGAAGACCTTTATTACCGGCTCAATGTTGTGTCACTGCATCTGCCCGCTCTGCGTGAACGGCGTGAGGACATTGCGCTATTGTGTCAACTGTTTCTACAACGTCTGGCCCAGGAGATGGGCCGCCCGCTGCCGCAACTGTCGAAAGAGGCACAACAGGCCCTTTACCACTACGATTGGCCGGGTAATGTTCGAGAACTGCAAAACATCCTCGAACGCGGTCTGCTGTTCTGTGACGGGGAGACGCTGCAGCAACAACACCTGCCACAACAATTCCATGGCAATGACACGGCCAATAACGTCGTCGAAACGACGTCATCCATGCCGCTGCAACAACCTCTTCCCGACACTCTGGAAGCCATCGAACGGCAACTGATTCAATCCGCTCTTATCGAGGCGCGCGGCATCCAGGCTCAGGCCGCCGAATTGCTCGGCATCAGTCGCAGCAACCTGCAATATAAACTGAAGAAACACCATCTGCTCTAGGGGGCGTTCCCAATCAGTGCTCATGGCACTCTTTTGGGTCTTTTCCGCGTCAGCAGCGTTGCCATAGAATGACTAGCTGATACGAAAATCCCTCAAAACAGTCCTCATTCTTCTCATTGAGAACGCCGCCTACCCCGCCGCGGCGTATAAAATTTTTAATCGCCCAGACAGAATCGGGGGAGGTTTGTACAAAAATTTATACACTCCCCCCTGTGAAACTTTCTGTTTTCCTTGAAATACAGTCAGTTACACAGCTGGCAAACTTTTTGCGTTAAGCAAAGAGATCTCTTCTTTTTCACGACGGAATCTCTTGCAAAAGGATTGTCTCTATGTCAAACGCATCTTCCATGAGTACCGCCGCAGCCAATCCGGCGCAGGATCATCGCCAACGGATCAAGCACAGCCTGGATAAAGCCGAAAAATACTCGGCCCGCAAACACCGCAAACATGCCGCTGAGATGGCCCTGATTTCACGCGCCCTCGACCAGCTTTCCCGCAAACCACACAGCTGGCTTGATGCGCCGTGCGGTGTCGGTCGGGCAACCATCCTGCTGGCCAACCGCGGCTTTGACGTCACCGGCGCGGATCTGGGCGAGGGCGCCCTGCAACTGGCCCAACAGGCTGTCGATCGTCACGGTCTCGACGCACGCATCGAAAAAGCCGACCTGGTTGAACTGTCTTATACAGACCGGCAATTTGACGGCGTGCTGTGTTTTCGCCTGATCCACCATTTGCCGACCCCCGGCCATCGGCGTGAAATCATCAACGAACTGTGTCGCGTCTCAAAGGAAACCGTCCTGATCTCCTATCTCAGTCCCTGGTCACCGACCAGCGCCAAACGCGCGTTGCGCTATCGGCTGACCGGACGCAAATCCGTGCAGAACGTCACGTCGTTGTCCGAACTTGAACAGCACTTTTCCGCCAATGGGTTCACGCTGCACAAAGATCTGGCGCAGACGCCGCTGCTTCATTCATTGCATCTGGCCATTTTTACTCGTCAGCACGACGCACGCTGAACCTTTTTTTTGATCCGAAGTCTCATGATACGACAATTTTACCTTCGCCAGCTGACCGTTCCCCTTGTGGTGCTATCCGGACTTTTTTATCTATTTGACGCCTGCGACTGGGATCTGCTGTGCAGCGATATGTTTTACATCCCAGAACAGGGCGGCTGGATATACAAACACAGCTGGTGGGCGAATGAACTGCTTCACGATGGGGGCCGCAACCTGATTGTGGTCATTGCCGCGACCTGTCTGCTGCTTTTTGCTCTATCGTTCAGCCGGCAGGACGAATGGCGCCGCTTTCGCCGTACCTCCGGTTATCTACTGCTGTGCATTGCCCTGGGCACCGGGCTGACCGCGATCGGCAAAAAAGTCACCCATCGTCATTGCCCCAAGGAATATCAACGCTACGGCGGTTCCTTTGCCTACAGGCCGATTCTCGCCATGGCGGATCAGGACAGCACGGCGTCTCCGTCCCGCTCACAAGGCCGCTGTTTCCCTGCCGGCCATGCCTCCGGTGCATTTTCACTGATCGGTCTCTATTTCGTTTCCGGGCACCATAAACGTGCCAGAGCATTGACCGGGCTGGCTTTCAGCCTGATCCTTGGCGCTCTCTTCACATTTGGCCAACTTGTTCGCGGTGCCCATTTTATCTCTCACAGCATTGCCACGTTGATGGTGTGCTGGACCATTGCGGTGCTGTTCGCGCCTCTGGTGTTAGAACATCACGAATCAGAGGCACAACAATCGGAGGTTGTATGAACCGCTGTCTGAAACTTAAAGTGCGCGGCAAACGTCTGACCCGCCAGTTCATCTCCCACGAGAGCCGCTTCATTCTCAAATGGTATCTGGTTCTTCTGGGGGTGTTTGCGCTACAGCGTGCGGCACTGCTCACCTATAACCTTCCGCTGACACAAGGACTCGATCCGGCAACATTGCTCTCCAGCTTTGTTGTCGGCCTGCGCTTTGATCTGGCCACAGCCACCTATCTGCTGGCCCCCCTGTTTTTACTGTTGGCCGCCTGCTATCGCAGCAGACGCATTCTCGGCCGGCTCATGCCGCTGCTGCTGGCGATTCTGGTCATCGGTGGTATTGCCGAACTGGATTTCTACCGCGAATTTGAGAGCCGCTTCAACAGCCTGGTCTTTGAATATCTCAGCCACCCCCTCACTGTGGGCGGCATGGTGTGGGATGGTTATCCGGTGGTCCGTCATCTGTTGCTGGCCGCTGTGGTGCTCGCTGTCTTATGGCCGATTCATCGGCGTATTCTCCGCACCCTGCTACAGACCCCACCGCCACCATTGGCGGTACGTGATCGCTTGGGCCGCACCATGGGCAATACGCTGTTCATCGTATTGATGGTCTTTGCCATGCGCGGCGGTTTCCAACACGAACCGTTACGCTGGGGCGACGCCTTTTTCTCCGAACACCCTTTTGCCAACCATCTGGCCCTCAATGGCCTGTTTACATTAGGCCGCACAGGGTGGGACAAAATCTACAGTAAACAGCAATCCTGGACGACGGCCCAGAAAGATCAAGACGCCCTGGCAACAACCCGACAATTGGTGTTGACCCATCACGACAGCCTCCAACAGGCGGAAGAATTCCCCCTGCTGCGCCAGTCGCAAAGCGTGCCGGTACTGCATCGACGCACTCAGCAACCGCCGAATGTCGTGGTGATCCTGATGGAAAGCTTTGCCGGACGCATGGTCGGCGCGCTCGGCCAACAAGCCCCCATTACCCCGGACTTCGACCAACTGGCCAAGCAGGGTGTCCTGTTCACGCGGGCTTTTTCCAACGGCACCCACACGCATCAAGGGGTTTATGCCAGCATGACCTCGTGGCCTAATCTGCCCGGTTACGAGTACCTGATGAAGATGATGGAAGCCAATCAGGAGATGTCGTGCCTGCCCGAACTGCTCAAGCGCCGCGGCTACCAGACCCTGTTTCTCTACAATGGAGAATTTTCCTGGGACAACAAGGAGGGATTTTTCCGTCAACATGGTATGGAGGACTTCATCGGTTTGGGTGACTATGTCAACCCGTATTTTGTCGATCCGGTGTGGGGTGTTTCCGATATTGATGTGTTCCGCCGAGCCAATGAGGAATTTCGTCAGCGGGCCGAGAAGGGCCCATTTTGCGCCACGATCCTGACACTGTCCAACCATGCACCATTCAACCTGCCGAATCCATTACCGTTTGCAGCAGTTGATGCTCCGCCCGGAATGGAAGGGCGCTACAACGCCATGCGTTTTGCCGACTGGAGCCTGGGGGAATTCTTTCGACTGGCCCGTCAGGAGGATTATTTCGACAACACCCTGTTTGTCATCACCGGTGATCACGGATTCGCCAGTGCTCCCATGGTCACCAGCATGAACCTGTCGCGCTTTCATGTGCCTCTGCTGTTTTACGCTCCGGCCATGCTGGCTCCACAGACCAGGGAGACCGTCGCCAGTCAGGTGGATATCGTCCCCAGTATTCTCGGACTGCTTTATACGAACCCTGTTCACCAGAGTTGGGGTCGCAATCTTTTCAGCTTGCCCAAGGAGGATGCCGGATTTGCCGTTATCAAGCCTTCGGGCGGGGAGGAGCGTGTCGCCCTGATTGAGGACGACTATCTGCTGCAGATCGCCCCTAAAGAAAAGCCACGCCTCTACCGCTATCAGCTCGGCAGTGATCCTTCTTCGACCAGGGACCTGGCCACGGAACAGCCCGACAGGGTGAAAGAGATGCGCCATCAAGCTCAGGCGTATGTGCAGACCGCGATTCTGTCCCTGCGCCACCGGGTCGTAGGCGTCCCGGAACAAAGCACGTCATCAACTGTGGTTGAACACCCCCCCACGGCTTTGTCGGCGGCGCAGATCGCGCACCACGACAAGGCCGTTGGAAACAGCCTGTAGGTCCATCCACCGGCCACATTTTCCCTCTCGCTATCCATTTCGTGGAGATGGTCTGAACATCTTGCCAGACCATCTCCACTCGCCCTGACAACCACGACATCTTTGTCGAAACCAACGGGTTTCGTCGAACATTCTCTCTTTTATCCCAACGCAGCAATAAATTTAATACATTGAAATAAAAGACCTTTTACGTTTTTTTACATTCTGGCACAGCGGTTGCTCTTATGTGACGGTACAGCGCTGAACCTCAACCCCTAACGTGAAAGGACATCGCAATGACTGTGATGAATTCTGTAAAAATCGTTTCCGCTGCCGCACTGATGATGGCAATCACTTCTCTGCCCTATACCGCGGATGCCAGTTCCCGTTTCCGTGGTGAAAATGCCGGCACCGGCCTGTACCTGGTGGATACCGATGGTGACGGCATTGGCGATACCCGCCCCGAGCCCGGTACCGGGATGGGTGCCAACGCCACCAATTTTGTCGATGCCGATGGTGATGGTGTGTGCGACACCTATGCAGCAGGTGGTCAGCAACTGCTCGACGGCTCGGGTGTTCCTGAAGATGCTCTGCAGCTTCAAACCCTGGAGCGGATCCGCCTGCGGACCCAATCCGGCCGTTAATCGCACAGCCGAGCCTCTCCGACGGGAGAGGCTCGGCTTCTTTTTACCCCCAAAACGAAAGAGCCCCCCATGAAGCTGACCACACCTGTTTGTTTCTTGTTATGGATCGCCCTGTTGCCTGCTCTCTGTCTGGCAGATTCCACGGAATCCGACTGGCCTGAAGCGGTTCAAAATACCCCGCAGAGCAGCTGGGTTCACGGCGTTTCAGCCCGCGTCACCTATCTGTGGCTGGATGAAACCGAATACCTCGAGGACATTGACGACGATATCTACCGCTGGAAAGAGCGCAACCTGATGGTTCAAGTGGATAAGGCTCTCGGCAAGGCCCGTTTGGGGCTCGGTTATATCGACGGCACCATTAAGCAGGAAAATGAAATTTTCAACGATACGGACTTCGCCCTGACCCGCAAGGCGCCTTTTGCCAGCTTTGACTACCAATGGTCGCCCCATCTGCTGACCCGTACCCGGTTGCGCTATGAGGAATTCAGCGACGACGGCACTTCAGGATTTTACCAATTAGGCGACGATGAACACTTATGGACCGGTTACGCCGTGATCAGTTACCTGGAAAAGAAATGGTGGCTCAATGTCAGCTATGCCCGGGAACGCGATCCGGAACCGATTTACGATGCCGCCAGCGACCGTGTTGAGCTTGACATCACGGCTCAGTCTCTGACCGGAACCACTTTCGGCTGGGTGTGGAACCCGCAATGGGAAACATCGGCGGGCATCTATTATGAAAGCTACGGCTCTGACCGGCCTGACCAGTTCAACTATACCGGCCAAGTCACCCATCAACCGGCCTGGTTTAGCCCCCTTCGCGCGTCTCTGGGTGTCGGTTACTATACCGAGGAGGAAGATACCCTGGTCAACCTGACCCTCAATTATCGCCGGAACATTGCTCGAGGTGTCGACCTGCAACTGGAATATCAGCTGGAGTACTCCGATGACGAACAATCGCTGCTTAATCAGGGTCAGGCCGTCATCCGTTACAACGTTGCCCGGCACTGGAGCCTGGTGCTCCTGGGAGAGTACAGTCGTGAATCCGGGGATGACAAAGATACCACCCTGTTTGCGGCAGGCAGTCTGGAATACCGCTTCGATTCGTAATTTTAGCTGAGCTTTGTGCAAAAAGGCTCGCTGCCCATGGGTGAGCGGCCAAAAGGGTCGGCTTCGTTTGCAACACGCCGATTTGGGGAGGTTTTGAAAATCCTCCAGAGAACCGGAAAAGGGCCGGTGACACATGTCACCGGCCCTTTTTAATCGGCAGAAAGAGACGTCAACGGTCTCTGGTCGTAACGGTTATTTTAAATCCTCTTTATTCAAATTGTATTTCGACATTTTATAACGCAGCACCCGCTCGCTGATGCCGAGAGCTTCGGCAGCACGGGTCTGTACCCCGTGGTACTGGCGCAGGGTATCGAGCAACATCTGCCGCTCTACCGCTTCCACCCGCTCAGTCAACAAGCCGGAATTGTTTTCCGGTTGCGGCGGTTGCAGAAGATGCGCAGGCAGATCAACGCGGCGAATCACCGGACCGCGCACCAGGGTGGCCAGGCGTTGAATCAGGTGTTCCAGCTCACGCACATTACCGGGATAATCGTATTTGATCAGCGCATCCATGGCCGCAGGTTCAATCTGAATCGGCCGCAGGGCATATTGATCAAGAAAGTTTTCCACCAGCATGGGAATGTCTTCACGACGCTGGCGTAGAGGGGGAATCTGCATTTCGAAGACATTGAGCCGGTAGTAGAGATCTTCACGAAAGCGGCCCTCCTGGACCATCTTCGGCAGATCACAGTTGGTCGCGACGACCACCCGGGCATCCACTTCCCGCTCCAGTTCCGCCCCGACCGGGCAAATGCGCTTTTCCTGCAGGGCTCGCAACAATTTGGCCTGGAGGGCCAGGGGCAATTCACCGATTTCATCCAGAAACAGAGTGCCTCCCTGAGCGGCTTCAAAACGACCACTGCGTCGCGATGTCGCTCCGGTAAAAGCGCCTTTTTCATGGCCAAACAACTCGGATTCAAACAGATTCTCGGGCAGGGCGGCGCAGTTTACCTCGACAAACGGGCCATGACTGCGTTCGCTGAGCTGATGGAGCAGACGGGCAATGCGCTCCTTACCGGTGCCGGTTTCCCCATGGATCAGCACGGTCCATGGGCTGCGTGCCACCCGGCGTACCAATGACAGCAGATGTTGCATGGCTTCACTGCCTGCCGCAACCGGCAATGGCAGTTTCTCGTCTTCAAGATCCTGTTCCATGTCGCTCAGATCCTGTTCGACAAGCTGTTGTTGCTCACAGCGTTCAATGCGTTGCGCCAACTCGGTGAGATCGACCGGTTTTTCAAGAAAATCACTGGCACCGAGTTTCATCACCTTAACCGCGGTTTCCACCGAACCAAAGGCGGTGATGAGAATCACCCGCAGTAACGGGTTGGACTCCCGCAATTTTTCCAGCACTTCGTCGCCGTTCAGGCCGGGCATACACAGGTCCATCAACACCAGATTGATGGGATAACGAGCACAGAGTTCCAAAGCCTCTTCGCCATTGGAAGCGGTGAGGACTTTATAGCCACGCTTATTTAAAAAGCCCTGCAACATCTCCCGTTGCACGTGTTCATCATCAACGACAAGGATGGTCATACGGTTCTCTTCAGGGGGAGTTGGACCAGCGCCCGGAAACAGTCGTTTTCGACAATCGACAGGGTAATCTGACCACCGTGCGCCACGGCAATTTTGCGTACCAGGGTCAGACCGAGTCCGGTTTGCCGGTCCTTGGTTGTAAAATAGGGTTCAAGCAGATTGTTGAGGTCATCTGAGATCTCATGGGTGCGATTTTCAATCGTTACTTTGGCCTGGCCCTGTTCCGTCAGCAGGCTGACACTGACAAAGCCGCCGCGCGGTTGCGCCTCAAGCGCGTTTTTGAGCAGATTTTCCACCAGTTGGCCGAGCAAGCCACCATCCGCCTCAAATTCGACGGGTTGTAACTGGCTGGTGAGGCGAATCTGGTGAGCATCAAACTGCGGACGATACAGGTTGATGATCCGTTCAATCAGCTCATGTAAAGCCACGCTTTTCATCTCCGGCTTCAAGGGCAGAGCATAGCGCTGCAGACCGTGGACAATCTCATTGGTCCGCTTGACGGCATCGCTCATGGCCACCAGCAATTCTTCGTGTTCCCCTTCGAGACCACTGGACTCCATCTGCAGACGTTGCAACCCCATGCTGATGGCGTTGAGCGGATTGCGGATTTCGTGGCTGATGGTGGCGGCGGCCCGGCCCAAAGAGGCGTCTTCACGCTGGACGGCCAACTGCTGGTGCAACTGCCACAGATCTTCGACATGGCGATTCTGGTAGCGATACAGTTGCCAGGACAAGACCAGCCCGGCGACAAACAGAAAGCCGCTGAAGATAAAAAATTCACGCCACAGCCCGGAAATCCGATCATTGAGGCTGGTGGATTCAACGGCGAGGAGCAGGGTCTGTTGGCCAAGGATGATCTGCCGCTGTGACGCTGACGTTCTCAGGCTATATAGCTCATTCTGGCGGGTGATTTTTGCCGTCGGCTCAAGACGCAAACTGTCGATACCGGCGAGACGACTCAGAGCCGCTAACAGCTGCTTGACCCCCATCTGCTCCTGCAATTGTTCCAGAGAGCGGGCCGGCAGCCCCACAGCGATCAATCGGTCATTATCGGGAACTTTCCACAGCAGGATATATTCATGGTGCTGCTCACGATGGATCAGGAGATGTTTCTGATGGCTGACATCGAACAGCGGCTGGTCGAACCAGCCGGCCGAAGACATGACAGCCTGTTCATCAGGCCGTTTTATCCAGATCCCCTCTAATCCGTTCTCCTGGGCGTATGCTGCGAGCTCACGGGAATTGAACGGCTCAACCTCATCAAGGTAGGCGATAAAACGGGCAATGTTGACGAGAAAATCAGTGACAATCTGCTCAACAACTTCCTGGGAGCGACTGGCCGCCTTGACATTGGTGGCAACAACTTCGGCCACCAGTTGGGCGTGTTCATTGACATGTTCTTCAAACGCACGGCGTGTTTGAGCCATCTGCCAGGAAAAATAGCCCAGAACCACGGCGATCAGTACCGCGAAGACGATCAGGTTCGCCTGCCACAAGACGAAGCGCCCCTGATCCTTAATTTCCGCGGGTTTCAATTGTGCCCCCGTCCCTGGCCCTGTCCCTGACCGCGGCCTTTCCCCAGCCCACCACTTCGGTGTCCTTTACTGTTCTGCACTTTACTTAGCCGGGAACGCACGCCGGTCTGGTCCTTGTTGGCGGCGCCCTGACCGAGATTCTTTTTCACGCTGCCTGAAACGACTGCTGAGCTCAGATTACCCGACTCGGTCTTCACTTGGAGCGTTTCACCCAGGCGGACATCGGCAGGAATGCTTTCGGCCTTGACGGTCACTTCGCGTGTGGCTTCATTTTCATCCACCACTTCAAGCGTCACGACCCCCTTCTGGCGATCCACACCCATAACGCGGCCGTGAATTTCTCCGGCCTGCGCAGAGAGCGCCCCGCCCATCAGGATTAGAACAACCAACATAATCCGCATATCGCCACCTTTTTCGTATAATCACCGTCTGAAAAATCAGAGCTTTGCCATATCTGTTGCATCTGCACATAAGCACACAGATTTTTTTGCCATTGCCAGTCCAGCCGCCCTCCCGCAGTCCATTGACGGTCATCACTCTCTTTATAATCCCTGGCCAACCAGCTTCCCCACAATTCACCACTCAAGCGGGGGGTCAGAAAAATCTGCCAGCCGTGCTCAACACCGTATCCCTGATACGATTCCCAGTTCAAGGTGGAGTCGTTATCCTGGTAAAACACCTTCACATCACAAAACAAATCCGCAGTAAAACGGTATTCACCCTGGCCGATGACTCCGAACTCATGGTCATGCCGCGATTCCTTGATCTCAACCAGAGTTTCTTCCGTGACGTTTTGTTCATTGTTGCCGTTACCTTGTCCACCGGAGGACTCAAACTCTTCAGAGGTCCTCGTCACCCAGGTATAGGCCTGGCGGTAGTCTGCATAGCGATAGTAACCGCTCAGCCCCACGCTGACATGCTCGTTGATAAAACGTTCGACCTGGCAGCCCACTTCAAGGGCATCAAACTCATCTTCGCCAACCAGATCGTCGCGGTAGGAGCGGCCTTCGACATAAAACAGACTGTGCCAGAGGCCATCCTGCCACCGCTTGAGGCAGGAGGCACCGAGAAGAAATTCCTGCCGATCCTCCAGCCGGGTAAATTCATCGCGCGAGGCCGAGCCATAACCTTCAGCGTACAGCGTCGGGCGATCAACAATCGGCTGATAAAGCTGCACCTGATAACGAATAAATGGCGATCCCTGTTTGTCGGTGCTGGCAGCCACATTGTCATCATAACCACAGGAGAGATCGACTCGCCCCCCCAAAGCCTGACTTTGTTGCGGGATCAGGCTGATCAGAATCAACAGCGTCCCCACCAGAGCCGTCCTGAACCGCCCCCATGTTTTAACGCGACGGGTATAACGATAAAAAGCAAAAGCCATTCCAAGCCACCGAAAAAGGTTGTTTTTAGAGATAAGCGCTTCTATTGTCGACATTTTTGCCGAGTTTTGTCGACTTTTTTGTCGAAAAAAAACACCCCGTCGCAAAAATTTCGCGGCGGGGTGGTGTGACAGGACAAAAGAACCGGGGAGGGCAGACGGATTACAGGCGAACATCCACGTAGGATTCAGAGCGCAGATTTTCACGCCACTCCTGCAGCTTCAGGTCCATTTTCTGCTGACGTAATTCACCACGAATCTGCTCTTCAACACTGGCGATATCGGCCACACTGCCGGAGATCCGTTCTTCCACTTTGAGAATATGCAAGGCATTGCCCAAAGTAATGATGGACGTATGCTCGCCGCTATCAAGATCGGCAATGGCCTGTTCAAAGGTGGCTGACAACTCGCCGGCAACAAAACTGCCCATTTCGCCGCCCTCGATACGGGTCCGCGGCGACATGTTAAGCAGAATATCATCAACACTCTCGCCGGCATCGAGTTTGCGTAAAGCGATCGTTGCACCTTCCTCAGCTGCCGCCGGATCATCCCCGAGCGGGAAGGTCAGGCGGCTGAGTCGCACACGCGGATCCTGACGATACTGGTCAAGGTGCTCCTGATAGTAGTTACGCACTTCCTGGCGGGTGATATCCACTTTGCTCTTGACTTCATAGCCCATCAGTTTGTAGCGCAGAATCTGCCCACGCAACTGCTCGCGGTAAACGGCCATGGTTAAGCCCTGGGCGATCAGGGCCTGTTCCAGCTGCTCACGGGTGATATTGTTCTGCTGCTGGACATCGTTGACGGCGGCTTCAATGTCGTCGGGCGTGACCTCGATACCAATCTCACGGCAGCGCTGCTCCATGAGGCGTTCGTTGATCATACTGTCCAGTTCCTGACGCTTTTGCGTGTCCGTTGCCGAACGCTCACCCTTTTGGGCCAGGCGCTGTTCGAGTTGACGGGTGGTAATGATCTCATCATTGACGACCGCGGCAATTTTATTAAGCTGTTCGGCCCAGACCGATGGGACGAGCAGGCTGAACAGCAATGCGGTAAGAACAAGTTTCTTCAACATAGGGCGTTAAACCTCAAAGTGGAAAGTAAACAAAATGGCGAATTTCAGCACGTTATCACGGTCCGCAAAATGCCTGCAATTGCTTTTTGGCTTCGTCAAGCAGCTCCAAATCGCTGCCGCGCTCCGTGAGGCGCACGGCAATGCGGAAATCCGGCGACAGACTGTAGCGCTGCGGGTCCTGCTGAATCAACGCCAACAGGGCATCGGGTGACACGGTGGTGGTGGGGTGAAAACCAAAGACAAGCCGCCGGCCATCGAATTCGGCCAGATCGATGCGAAGCCGTTTCAACTCAACACGCAGCTTCATCATCTCAAGGAGAATTTCTCCCGGTTGCGGCACGTCGCCATAACGATCCTGCAACTCGTCGACAACATCGTAAAGGGTGGCCTCCTCTTCAGCGGCGGCCATTTTTTTGTAAAAGACCAGACGCTGGTTGGGATCGGCCACATAATCATCAGGCAGGTAGGCGTGTAAACCAAGACGAATTTCCGGATCAATACGGCCTTCGCTCTCCATCCCCTTGAGTTCCTGAATGGTTTCTTCGAGCAACTCCGTGTACATCTCAAAGCCGATGGCGGCAATCTGACCGGCCTGACGGCCGCCGAGCAGGTCGCCGGCGCCACGCAGTTCAAGATCGTGGCTGGCGACCCGGAAACCGGCGCCCAATTCAGTCAGGTCCTGCAGCACCTGCAACCGGGCGCGGGCATCCTTGGTCAGGGTGGCTTCGCCGGGAATCAACAGGTACGCGTAGCCACGGTTTTTACTGCGCCCCACCCGACCGCGCAGCTGATAGAGCTGTGACAGACCAAAACAGTCCGCCCGGTTGACGATGATGGTGTTGGCACGGGGAATATCGAGACCGTTTTCGATGATCGTACTGGCCACCAGCACGTTGGTTTCGCCCTCAATGAAGCCGAGCATCACCTTTTCCAGCTCCTTTTCGGCCATCTGGCCGTGGCCGACGGCAATCTTGGCTTCGGGCACCAGCGTGGTAAGAAAATCAGCCATGGCGCCGATGGACTGCACCCGGTTATGGACGAAATAGACCTGGCCGCCGCGTTGCAATTCACGCAGGATGGCGTTGCGGATCAGGTCATCGTCAAAGCGGGTGACATAGGTGCGGATCGCCAGCCGGTCAACGGGCGGCGTATCGATAATCGACAGATCGCGCATGCCGATCATGCCCATGTTCAGGGTACGCGGGATCGGGGTGGCGCTCAACGTCAGCATGGCCACCTGGGCGCGCATCTTTTTCAGCCGCTCCTTGTGGGCGACGCCGAAGCGCTGCTCTTCATCGATCACCACCAGGCCGAGATCCTTGAAATGGACATCCCGTTGCAGCAGACGGTGAGTGCCGATCACCACGTCGACCTTGCCTTCGACCAGTTCCTGCAACACCCGTTTCTGGTCGGCCGGGGTACGGAACCGGGAGATCATCTCGACATGAACCGGGTAACCGGTAAACCGTTCGACAAAGGTGGCATAATGCTGGCGGGCGAGAATGGTGGTGGGCACCACCACGGCCACCTGTTTGCTGTCCAACGCCGCTTTAAACGCGGCACGGATGGCGACCTCGGTTTTACCATAACCAACATCACCGCAGATCAAGCGGTCCATCGGTCGGCCTGACTGCATATCGTCCAGCACATCCTGAATCGCCGCCAGTTGATCCGAGGTCTCTTCATAAGGAAAGGCAGCTTCAAAAGAACGGAACACGTCGTCCGGCGCTGAAAAAGTAAACGCTTCGGCCATTTCGCGCCGGGCGTAGATGGTTAACAGCTCGCGGGCCATCTCCTCGACAGCGGCGCGGGCTTTCTGACAGGTTTTGGCCCAGGCGGTGCCGCCCATCTTGTCGAGGCGCACCGTCTGCAGATCACCGGCAGCATACTTCTGCACCTTTTCAATGCGCTCCACCGGCAGATAGAGCATATCGCCACCGGCATATTCGAGCTTGAGAAAATCACCGCTCATGCCGCTGCTGGTCAGCTGCTCGAGTCCCAGATAGAGGCCGATACCGTGATCGGCATGCACCACATAGTCGCGCTCTTTGAGCTCAGCCAGAGAGGACAGGGCGGCCTTGGCGCGCAATTCATCACGGCGACGCCGCTTGACCCTCTGACCAAACACTTCCTCTTCGGTGACCACCGCCAGCTTTTCATCCGGCAGCTGAAAACCACGACTGAGTTCACCACAGACCCACTGCACGCTGCCGCGCTGTTCATTCCACGGCAGGGTGGTCAGGGGTTGGGGAACGAGTCCGTAAGGTTTCAGCAGATCCATGAGGCGTTGTGCCTGTCCGGCACGCCGACAGACCAGCAAAATACCCCACTGTTGCTCGCTCCACCCTGTTAAGCGGTCGGCCAGATGACGTATGCGTTGTGGTTCGGCCTGCTGGAGAAACTCCCCATTGCCGCAGCTGTCGACCCGCAACACTGTTTTCTCATGATCAAGATCGTAGATATGCAGATCAGCGAGATAAATCCGCCGTTTCATCCTGAGTTGTTGTTCGAGTTCCTGAGGAGCCAGATAGAGCTGGTAGGGTTCGACATAGGGTTCTTCTCCCGCCGCCATGTGGGCCGCACCCTGCTCAATGCTGCGCGTGAACCGGTCAAGGGTCTGTTCAACAGCGGGCGCATCGATGGTCACCACGGTATCCGTGGCGAGATAATCAAACAAGCTGTCCAGCTGACCGTAATTGAGCGGCAACAAAAATGAACGGCCGGGCGACAGCAACCCTTCACGCACCTCTTCGAGAATGGCTTCGCGCTTCGTGCGCGGCAACTCCAACGCGTCACAGCGTTGCTTGAGCTGTTGACTGAACTGGTCGAGATAAGTGCCGGTCAGCACCATCTCCCGCGACGGCAACAGGGTCAGCCGGTCGAGCTGTTGTTCACCACTGCGCTGACTCAGGGCATCGTAAACGCGCATCCGTTCAATATAATCGCCAAAGAAATCGATGCGCACCGGCTGTTCCAGAGTGGGCGGAAACAGATCGAGAATATCACCGCGAAACGAATAGGTGCCCCGATCTTCTACCAGCGGAACGGAGCGATAGCCGAGATCGTGAAGCCGTTGCTGCAACTGATGGCGATCATACTCCTCTTCGAGCACCAGTTCCTCACACAAAGTGTGCAACGCCTGGCGGGGAATGATGCGCTGCTGCAGAGCTGCCGGGGTCGTTACGACCGCTTCAACCTCACCCTGTAACAATCCATGCAGGGTGGCCAACCGCGTCGCTTCGATTTCGCTGTGGGGGATCAGTGGTTCAAAGGGGGCCATTTCCCAGTGGGGAAACAGGCGAACGGCTTCAGGACGGGCACTGAAAAAAGCCAGCTCAGCCGTCAGTTGTCTGGCCTGCTCAAGATCCGCAACCACTACAAGGATCGCCGGTCTTGACGGTGCCAGCAGCCCGGCGAGAAACCGTGCGGCAGCGCAACCGTGCAAGCCGAGAACCTCGGCCGTGCCACAGAGTCCGTTAAACGTCTGAATAAATGAATGCCGGGTGGTATGCGCCTGCTCTTCACTGGCCATGGCATCTCCCAAAAAACAAAGGGCGTGTCGAAACACGCCCTTGACTGTTGACAAACAGTCTCTTCGAGCCCACGGATGGGCGAGTCAAAAACAAGCAGGGGTTTAACAACTTGTTTTTGTGAGTAAAGCAAAACCGCGTTTTTGCGTAACGGCTAGGACAACGTCCCTGGATGGACGTTGTCCTCAAACTGATGCGTGTCGAAACACGCCCCCATTGATGCGTCCTGTCTGAAAGATCAGTCACGCGGGATGGCCAGCATCCGCTCCAGAGAGCGTCGTGCCGCCACGCTGATCTCATCGGCAACGGTAATCTGCGGCTGCATGGTTTGCAGGCAGGTCAACACCTGTTCAAGAGTCGTCAGCTTCATATCTTCACAGATAAATTCATAATCAGGGAAGAAAAACTCTTTGTCCGGATTCTCCTTACGCAATTGACAGAGAATTCCCCGTTCCGTGGCAATGATAAATTTCTGTGTCGCACTGTTGCGGACAAACTCCAGCATACCGCCGGTCGACAGAATATGATCGACCTGTTGTAAAACCTGTGGCGGACATTCGGGATGCGCCAGGCACACCGCATCCGGATGTTGTTCGCGACAGGTTTTGACCTGTTCTACGGTCAGCTTGTCATGCACCGGACAGTAGCCGGGCCACAGGTGACAGACCTTGTCGACATTGGAGGCAATGTAGCTGCCCAGATTGCGATCCGGAACCAGAATCACTTCCTTATCGGGCAGCGAACTGACCACCTGAACCGCATTGGCACTGGTGCAGCAGATATCACTCAACGCCTTGGTGGCGGCACTGGTATTGACATAGGCGACAACCGGAACGCCCGGATGCTGATCTCGCATCGCCTGCAGGTCCTGCGGATTGACCATGTCGGCCATGGGACAGCCCGCTTGCCGGTTCGGTAACAGGACCGTTTTGTCCGGAGCCAGAACCGCGGCGCTTTCCGCCATAAAATGAACGCCACAGAAAACGATCACCTTTTTCTCGGTTTTTGCCGCTTCAATGGATAACGCCAGCGAATCGCCTGTGATATCAGCAATATCCTGAATTTCATCCCGCTGATAATTATGGGCAAGAATGAGCGCATCGCGCTCTTTGGCCAACCGGAGAATCTCTTGTTTGATCTGTTGTTCAGCCATATCTTTCGTTGTTCCTTTCATTTTTGCGCATAGTAAAGGAAAACAATCCCCGCTGTCAAACGATTCCAAGCCGTTAATTCCTCGCATTTTTTAAGGATTTAGACTTCCATATCAACGGCCGGAACACATCAAACTCTAACGTTTTTAAAAAAATATTTAAGACTCTACTTTCCCGCCGGGACTGTGGTAGGGTTGCCAGACAAATTCTTGTTTTTTCTGTGACTCTCTGTATACTGACAACTGTTTTTAAGAATCTGGAAAGAGCTCGTTATCACTGTTGAGTTCATATCAAGGAGATGAATTAAAATGAAAACATTTAAGTTACTGTGCCTTTTTGCGCTGATCCTGATTCTCGCAGCCGGCTGTGCAAAACCGGTCACTGAAGACACGGGCACTGAAGATGCCTGTAAAGTAACAGATGTGGCTCCCACAACCGAAGCCGTCCCCAGCTACACGGATTCCAGCGTAACGGAAACGGTTGTTGAACCAGTTGCCGCTCCGGTTCTCGGCACGATTTATTTTGAATTTGATCAATATACCCTGTCTGCGGAAGCCCGCGACACCCTAGCTGAAAATATGCGCTACCTGCAGGCCAACCCCGGAACAACTCTGGTGATTGAAGGCCATTGTGACGAGCGCGGTTCGGATGAATACAACCTGGCTCTCGGCGAACGTCGTGCCGTTGCCGCCCAACAATACCTGACCTCCATGGGGGTCGCAACGGATCGCCTTTCCACCATTTCCTACGGTGAAGAAAAACCTGTCGATCCGGCCAGCACCGAAGAGGCCTGGGCCAAAAATCGTCGTGCTGAGTTTGTACCCAAACCTTAATTCTTCCCGTTTGACTGAAACAACCAGGGGGGACTGTGCCTAAAAGGGTACAGTCCCCTTTTTGTCTGAGGAGACGTTATGCGCCTTTGTTCTTATCTCACTGTAATCGGCATTCTACTACTGTGCGGCTGTGTTCCTCTGCAACAGACAACCTCCAATCAGGGGGCTGAGATCAATACCCTGAAGCAGCGCCTGGCCGCCTTGGAACAACGCAGCACAACCCAAACCACATCAACGGACTCCGTTCAATTACGCAATATCGCTCGTCAACAGGCCAACCTGAAGGCAGAGCTCGATACATTGCGCGTTGACCTGCAAAGCCTGACCGGACGGATGGAAGACCAGCAACATGGCATCATGCAGTTGCGCGAAGAACTCACTCTGGCACAGAACGATCTCAGCCTGCGTGTTGCCGCTTTGGAACAGGCCCAGAACCAATCACCAGTCCCGCCGGCACCGCAACCGCCCAGCACCACCGCGCAACCTCCTGTGCTGGAAACGCCTGAGCCCGTTGCACCTGTTGTTGAACAGCCTGCTGTTGAGGCAACGGCCGTCACCTCACAGGATCAACCTGAGGAGCTGTACCATCAGGCGTTGCAACTGGTTCAACAGGGAACGGATTTCACCCGGTCACGCGAGCTGTTTCGCCAGTTTATTCAAACCTACCCGCAACACGATCTGGCCGTTAATGCCCTGTACTGGATTGGCGAGACCCTCTACGGAGACAAACAGTACGAAAGTGCCATCCTGCAATTTCAGGATGTGATTCAAAAATACCCCAACCACCCCAAAATGCCTGCGGCTCTGATGAAACAGGGGCTGGCCTTTTATGCATTGGGCGATGTACGCAATGCGAAGATTATTCTTCAAAAGGTGGTCGACAACTATCCCCAGACCCCGGAGGCCGACAAAGCCCAGGAACGTCTGAACAGCTGGCAATAACAAGGAGAGGGCATGTCTGATCAACTGATCCGTGTGTTAAGTCACGACAAACAGATTCGCGCGTCGTTTGCCGTCACCACGGAATTGACCAAAGAGATCTGCCTGCTCCAGCAGACCGATCCAACCGCCAGTGTGGCCCTGGGCCGCCTGACCACAGCCGCCGCATTGATGGGCTCCTTACTGAAAGGGGAGCAACGTCTCGGCCTGACCATTGAGGGCAATGGACCATTAAAAAAACTCCAGGCGGAGACCGATGCCCACGGTGTCGTTCGCGCCACCATTAAGGTGCCGCAGTGCCATCTGCCACCGGTCGATGGCCATTTCAATGTTGCCGGCGCCATCGGTAAGGCCGGCTTTCTTCATGTCACCAAAGATCTCGGCATGAAGGAGCCGTATCAGGGCATGGTCCAATTGGTCACCAGTGAAATTGCCGAGGATATCGCCCACTATTTCTCCACGTCGGAGCAAACGCCCACCTCAATGGCCTTGGGTATTCTGTTGGATCGCTCGGCGCATGTGGCCGCCAGCGGGGGCTACTTTATCCAGGCCCTGCCTGATTGTCCTGACGAGATTCTTGAGTCTCTCGACAACCATCTGGCGAACCTGCCACCCATCTCTTCGCTGATTCGCGAAGGTGTCTCTCCCATTGAACTGGCCCAACAGGTGCTCAACGACAGTCATTTCAAACTCCAGGACACCGTTGATCTTCACTTCCGCTGCAATTGCAGCCGTCGCCATGTGCTGGCCATGTTGGCCGGCTTGCCCGGCGAGGAGCTGGAAGCCTTAGCCCGGCGATCGGAGGACACTGAAATCACCTGTGAGTATTGCAAGAAAAGCTATCGGTTTACACCTCAGGAACTCAGCCACATCGCTCAAGCCAAGAGCATGAAGGACAAGTAAACATCCCCGGCATGAACGATGGCCAATAGGAAATACTTGATTTTCCTATCAGAGCTGATAGGTTAGCAACTCATCAAAGTTAGACACGAGTGCTCTGTTAATGCTGAAAATTCGTGTTGATAGAGCACCAGGCAGTTGCATAGGATAAATTTCGTCATACGAACAGGTGGATGCCATGGCAAAGCGAAAAAAATTCGGTGAAGTGCTCGTTGACGAAGGTGTCATCAATGAAAAAACTCTGCAAAGTGCTTTGGCTCAGCAGGCCGGCACAGGAAAACGCCTGGGACAGATTCTCGAAGAACAAAAGGTCATTTCCGAGCGAGACATTGCTCTGGTTCTTGCCCGACAATTCGGTCTGAAGACCGTTAAAAATATTGCTGACCACAACTTTCCGGACAAGATTCTCGATCTTGTCGACAGCGAAAAAGCACTGCAGAAATTGATCTTCCCTTTAAAGGTCGAGGACAAAACCCTCTATCTGGCCATGGTTAATCCATTGGATATGGAAACCCTTGATACCCTGTCATTCGGCACCGGCCTGCGCATTGTTCCTTATTTAACCACCACCCAGGAAATACATGCGGCCATCAATAAGCATTACATGAAATCGATTCAGGTTCCTACTGAAGGAAAGTGGTGGCGCATTATGGTGGTGGACCATCAACTGCCGACATTGGTAGCGGCCGTCTCGGCTCTCAGCCAGGAAGGCTTTGATGTCGTTCAGTGCGGTAACGCCATCGAAGCCGTGCCGATGGCCGTTCAAGCCCATCCCCACCTGATCATTACTGAAGCCAATATGCCTAAAATAAGCGGCACGGATCTGTTTAATTCCCTGAAAAAAAATCCCCAGACTGCAAGCATCCCGGTTATCGCCTTGTCGGGGCGGGCAACCGCCAAAGAGGAAGCCCAACTGCTCGATATGGGCTTCATTGATTTTATCGCCAAACCAATCAACGCCATCCGGCTGTCCGCCAGGATCAAGCGGGTGCTGAAATTGCTCTATGAAGATCTCAGCGCTCCTCCGACACGACGGCGCTAACCAGCCCATAGTCGACCGCCTGCTTAAGCCAGTCACGATAGTCGTCCTCATCCACGATGGCGCCAAGCTGCATCAGCGCATCACAGGACGGTAATGCCGCACCACAGGGAAAGCGATTCGCGTCAATGCCGTCAATCGTAACGCATTGCGCCTGATTGTCACTACGGAAGAACAGAGCGACACTGCCGTTTTGTTCACCGTATTCCGACTGCTCGACCAGATCGCCATCGACAAGCAACCATTCATTAATATTGTAGTGAAAACGCTGAATCGTGACCTGGTCCGGCCAGCGCCAGTTTTGCTGCTCCAGTAAACAGTCTTCACCAAAATCGGTACGATCCGGCTGCGGTAGATCTTCGTCGAGCTGGGCCTGAGCCCAGCAGGCATGAAAACAGATCAGATCGTCAATAGCACCACACAGGTTTTCATGGCCGTTATCCGCCAGCCAGGCGTGGAAAAAATCCTTCTGCCATTCGACCACCCGCTCACTGGTCAGGGCGTCATCCATCAGGGCGTCGGCTGTCATGCCCCGCGATGTTGACAACCAGCGGCCGAACGCCTCAATCATGGCTACGCCACTTTGGTTGACGGCCTGACAGACCTCGAGAAAATAGCCCATGGCACGGCCGGTATTGTAAAAAACATCGGTCCAGACCGCCACATAACGGCATTGCAGCATAGCGTCTTCAGACATACTGTCGCTGGAGAGCAGCCGGTAGGGTGGAGCCGCTTCAGCATGGAGACCGTAATCATTGTGCTTGTGATAAAGTTCTGTGCCGGGTAATACGGCCAGTGGAAACAGATCAATATGGTTGGGCTGCAGTTGCAGGACAAACTCCAGGCTGTGCTTTAATCCCACCTCGTTGTCTCCGGGCAGGCCATACATCAGATCAATGCCGTAGGTCACCTCGGCAAAGTGCAGCAAAGCAATTTTCTCCTGAAACAGCTCGGCATCAAAATGACGATGAACATGGCGAACGACATCGGGATTGGCCGATTGCAGACCGATCTGGACGGAACAGTGGATTTCCGACAACAGTTGGGCCAACTCATCGTCAATAAACTCGATTTTGGCTTCCAGATGAAAATGAATATGTGGGGCAATCCGCTTGATCAGACGCAGCAATTGCTTGCCGCGTTCCGGCGGATAATTAAACGTGGAGTCCAGCACCCACACCTGGGAAACCCGGTGCTCGACAAACAGGGCTAATTCCCGCTCGAGGCGGGAAAATGGAACGGTGCGAACACCCTCATCACCCCGCGCGTCAAAGCAAAAGGAGCAGCGAAATGGACAGCCGCGCGATACTTCCCACAAAACGCCTTCGCCCGGCACTAACTCACCATCCAACCATGGCGAAACCTGGCGCGTGAGATCGACCGGCTTTTGATTGCGATACAGAGATTTCAGGGCATAATGCCGATCGGCACCCTCGACAATGTCACTGATAATCCCTTCCCCTTCACCGCAAACCACAGTATCGAACAGATTAGCGGCAGAAAAGGCCTGAGGGGCCGCCGTCACTTCCGGACCACCGGCCACCAGAACCAACTTCGGGCAGCGTTTCCTCAGCTCTACGGCCAGGGCGACCATCGCCTGATGGTTCCACACATAGATACTCAACGCCACCAGAGAAGCTCCGGTGCGCACGATGGCGCCGATCATCTGTTCGAGGTCCTGATGGAGATATAATTCCACCTGGACGACACGGGATTTCACAGAGTCGGGCAGGGAAGCGGCCACGGATGCAGTTCCGAGAGGCACCGCCTGGGCACAGGGCCGTACATGCAGCGTGACAAAAGCAATCGGTTTGGACATCGGTTTCAGCGCTTGAGGTTGACGGTAATCTTCGGTTTACCCTGATCGTTAACGACGCGAAAATTGCATTCGACATTACCGTATTTCTGCCGAATCATTTCTTTTTGCTTGTCGATAAACGATTCAAGTTGTTCTTTAGAGGGGACATTGCGCTGACACTCGCGGCAGATCGCCTGGTAATCATGATAAACGCGATCAATCTCCGTCTGCTGCGATGCAGAACTGTCCATACTGCTGGTCTTGTGCCGATGGTAGCGACCTTCATCCATTTCCCGCTGAATCCGGTCCCACATATTCTGATAGGAATAAAAACTTCCACTGAGGTTCTGAAAACGATATCGTAAGTCGGTTTGCATGATGCGGCGTTGATTGAGACGGCGGATAAACCGCTCAAGGGCTTCACGTTCGCGGATCGGAGCACGCTTTTCAACACCGGCAAAATATTGCTCATAGCGGATGCGCAAATCTTTGAGCTTCAGTTCGATATCCGCCAGGTGTTGATTGATTTGTTTCCGATCATCAAGAACTTTGGCCAACGGCAACCTCCTTATTTTCCCAACCGACTGTGGGGATCACGCTTGACTCCTCCGGTCAATTCGGCTAGAAGAGTTTTAACATATTCTAAGAGGATATTCTATGTCTACAGAGAATCTCGCAGCCGTCATCCTTGCCGCCGGCAAGGGAACCCGGATGAAATCCCAACAGCCCAAAGTTCTCCACCAGATCGCCGGTCAACCTATTGCGTTCTATCCCGTCCAGTGGTGTCAATCTCTGGGCTGCGACAAAACCGTGATGGTGATCGGTCATCAGGCCGATCGCGTCAAGGAGACCTTTGAACCGTATCAGGTCGACTTTGTCGTCCAGGAACAACAACTGGGCACCGGCCACGCTCTTATGGTGACCGAATCGGCCCTGCAATCGTTCAGCGGCACACTGCTTCTACTGTGTGGCGATGTTCCACTATTGCGCGAGGAAACACTCCAACAACTTATTGAGGCGCACCGGTCATCCCAAGCCGCCGTTACCGTTTTGACCACCCATATGGAAAATCCCTATGGCTACGGTAGAATTATTCGCAACTCAGGTCAAATTGAAAAGATTGTTGAAGAAAAAGATGCCACCGACGCCCAAAAGTGTGTCACGGAGATCAATACCGGCATCTATGCTTTCGCAGCCCCACGGGTTTACGAGTTACTCCACCGTATCGGCAACGACAATGCTCAAGGTGAATATTATCTGACCGATATCATTTCTTTGGCTCAGAATTCTGGGTTCAAGACCGCCGCCTGCGTCCTTGAAGATTCCCGGGAATGCATGGGTATCAACGACCGGGTACAATTGGCGGAAGCCGGCGAAATTTTGCGCCAACGCATCAACCACCGGCATATGGTCAACGGCGTCACCCTGCAAAACCCCTCGGCAACCTATATTGACGCTGCTGTCACCATTGAGGCCGATACCGTCATAGAAGCGAATTGCCATATCCGCGGTGCTTCCCATATTGGCCCATGTTGCCATATCGAAACCGGCAGTGTCATTGATGACTGCCGGATCGGTCCGTCAACCCGCATCAAGGCCGGGTCGGTTCTTGAACAGTCGCAACTGGCGGAGCATTGTGCCATCGGGCCGATGGCCCATTTGCGTCCGGGGACAATTCTTCAGGGCCACAATAAACTGGGCAATTTTGTCGAAACCAAAAAAGCGGTACTGGGACCACACTCTCAAGCCAGCCACCTTACCTATATTGGCGATGCCGAACTCGGCCGCGATATCAACCTCGGCTGTGGTACCATCACCTGTAATTACGATGGCGTCAACAAACATAAAACCGTCATTGAGGATGGTGTCTTCGTCGGCAGCGACTGTCAACTGATCGCGCCGGTCACCCTGGGCCGCAACTGTCTGATCGGTGCCGGTTCGACGATTACCAAAGACGTTCCAGCGGATGCTTTGGCTCTTTCGCGCAGCGAGCAAAAGGTGATCAAAGGGTGGCGTAAACGAAAAAAATAAGGGCTGGATGGGCGATAAAATGTCGGGCGCGTTGCCCCCGACGGCTTTTTCAAAAATCTCTGATGAGCGTTTCAGTATGCCTTGTTAAACGTATATCATGATTATTGGGTCAGTGGCATTGACGCGTCCCGCGAAGGGGACGGTTCAATATCTTGTTAAGGAGAATTCCTGTTTATGTGCGGAATCGTTGGATATATCGGTCAGAAACCAGCAGTGGAGATTGTTCTGGAGGGTCTGCGTCGCCTCGAATACCGCGGTTACGACTCGGCGGGCATCGCCACGCTGGACCTGGGTCAATTGAATACCTCGCGTGCCGAGGGGAAACTGTCCAACCTGGAGCAGAAACTGCGAGTTAACCCATTGTCAGGCTCTCTGGGAATTGGTCATACCCGCTGGGCCACCCACGGCAAACCCTCGGAGCAAAATGCTCATCCTCATCGTTGTGGAGATTTTGTCGTCGTTCACAACGGTATTATTGAAAACTATTTATCCCTTAAGCAACGTCTTGCCGACCAGGGACATCGTTTTAATTCGGAAACCGACAGTGAGATTATTGCCCACCTGATTGAGCAACATTATTGCGACAGTAAAAATTTTGAAACTGCCGTCAGGCAGGCGCTCCACGAGCTGCGTGGCGCTTTTGCCATTGCGGTGATCTGCCAGTCTCATCCCGATCAGCTCATTGCCGCGAAGGCCGGCTCTCCGTTGGTCATCGGCCAGGGGAACGGAGAATATTTTGTCGCCTCTGATATCCCGGCCATGCTGTCCCATACGCGCGAGATGATTTTCCTTAATGACGGCGAAATGGCCGTCTTCAGCCGTGGTTCCATGGCCATTACCACTCTTGACGGCCAACCGGTTGATAAACAATCGAAAACCATCACCTGGAATCCAATGATGGCGGAAAAAGGCGGCTATCGTCATTTCATGCTTAAAGAGATCCACGAGCAGCCGCGTGCCATTGCCGATACCATTGCCGGACGTATTAACGACGACAAGGATAGTGTTCTGCTTCACGACCTTAATCTGTCTGAGGATGATCTCGCTGGATTTGATCGGCTGTATATTGTGGCCTGCGGCACCTCCTGGCATGCCGGCCTGGTCGGCAAATTCCTTATCGAAAAACTGGCCCGATTAAGTGTTGAGGTCGATATTGCCAGTGAATTCCGTTACCGCCAGCCGCTGGTCAATGAGCGTACTCTGACGGTGGTGATCAGTCAGAGCGGTGAAACCGCCGACACTCTGGCCGCCTTGCGTGAGTCCCATGAACGTGGCGGCAAGGTGGTCGCCATCTGTAATGTGGTCGAATCATCCATCGCCCGGGAAAGTGACGGGGTGATCTATACCCATGCCGGACCGGAGATCGGTGTTGCGTCGACCAAAGCTTTTACCACCCAATTGGTGGCTTTGTTCCTGTTTGCCCTGCACCTGGGACGCATCCGAAACATATTATCGGCCGAGCAACGCCGTCAGCAGATTCAATCGTTGTTGACGTTGCCGCGTAAAGTCGAAGAAACCCTTGAACTCGATGAGCAGATTGAATCCGTGGCCCGTCAGTTTATGCATGTGTCTGATTTTCTTTATCTCGGTCGCGGCAATCAGTATCCGATTGCTTTGGAAGGGGCCTTAAAACTCAAGGAGATCTCCTATATCCATGCGGAAGGTTATCCTGCCGGAGAAATGAAACACGGTCCGATCGCTCTGATTGATGAGAATCTGCCGGTGGTCGTGGTCGTGCCGAAAAATGATACTTATGAAAAAGTGGTCTCCAATATGGAAGAGGTCCGGGCGCGGGGCGGGCAGATCATTTCGATCAGTGACTGCGGTTCTTCAGATCTGCGCAGAGCCTCAGACACCGTCTTTTCCGTTCCCACCATCAGTGATGACCTGATGCCGGTGATCACCTCGGTGCCGTTGCAACTGCTTTCGTACCACATCGCCGTGTTTAAAGGCACGGATGTGGATCAACCACGTAATCTGGCTAAAAGTGTCACCGTGGAATAACTGAGGAGCCGGATGAATCATCCGGCTTTTTTATTAAGATGCCTCTATTGAGAAAAATACTTAAAATCTTTTTTTTGTTGGGTGTGTCATTGGGCGTGGTGGCTTTTTTCGGCCTGGCCGGCGCCTATTTTTATGTCAATAGCTCGCTGCCTGAATTCGACACTCTCGAAGATTATCAGCCACCGGCGATCACCCGCGCGTACAGTGAAGATGGTCAGACCATTGCTGAATTCTACCGCGAACGTCGCATTGTCGTGCCGGTAACCCGCATGCCCAAACAATTGATTCAGGCGTTTGTTGCCGCGGAAGATGCGAATTTTTTTGAGCATCAGGGGATCGATCTGGTTTCCATTTTTCGCGCGGCGTTAAAAAACATCAAGGCCGGGGGAATTGTCCAGGGCGGCAGTACGATCACCCAACAGGTGGCCAAAAGTCTCTTATTGACGCCGGAACGTAAATTTTCACGTAAATTCAAGGAAGCGATTCTTGCCTGGCGTATGGAACAGCGCTTCTCCAAGCGTGAAATCCTTTATCTTTATTTGAATCAGATCTACCTTGGTCACGGCGCTTATGGCGTTCAGGCGGCCGCGGAAAATTATTTTGATAAGAATGTCGAAGATCTTAATCTGGCCGAATGTACGATTCTCGCCGGTCTGCCGCAGGCGCCGAGCCGCTATTCACCGTATCGCCACTATAACCGTGCCAAAGACCGTCAACTCTACGTTCTCGAACGGATGATCGCTAACGGCTACATCACCTCCGACCAGGCCCATCAGGCCTATACGGCTCCTTTGGTGGTCCATCCGCGCGGTGATAATTCCGCTGCCGGCACCGGTTATTTCAGTGAGCAGGTCCGGCGCTATATTGAAAAAAATTACGGCCGCGATCTGCTTTACAGTGGTGGACTTCAAGTGTACACCACCATGAATCTGTCTATGCAGCAGGTGGCCCAGAAGGCGGTACGTGATAATCTCCAGCGTCATGATCATCGGCAAGGCTATCGTGGTCCGTTGCGGGTTCTCAGTCAACAGGACGCCCTGGCTTTTGTCGATCAACAGACGTCGGCCCTTAAGGACACCCCGTTGCAACCCGGTCAGGTCATCGAAGCGTTACTGGTTGATTCCAGTGATGAGCAATTGGTAGTGCGTATCGGTCCCTATGAGGCTGTTTTACCCCGTAAGCAACTTGACTGGGCCGAGCCATTGGACGTTGTTCCTTATGAGGTCTTTACGGCGCTGGACACGGATCAACAAGACACGCCGGCCAAGACCTTGTTACCCATTGGATCGGTTATTCAGGTCACTATCCACGCGGTGAAACAGAATCATCCAACCAAAATAGATTTGTTTCAATACCCGCTGGCTCAGGGAGCCCTGCTGGCTCTTGATCCTCAAGACGGTTCCGTCAAAGCCATGGTCGGGGGCTACGATTTTGCCAAAAGTCAATTTAATCGGGTCCTGCAGTCCTCACGACTCCCTGGATCTGCGATCAAACCCCTGATCTATGCTGCTGCTTTTGATAAGGGCTATACCCCGGCATCGGTTATCCTTGATACGCCGTTGATTTACAAAGAGACGGATGATCAGGGTGAAGAAAAGGAATGGAAACCAAAAAATTACGGCAACAAATTTTACGGTCCAACCTCATTGCGCACGGCTTTGACCCATTCCTACAATATTATTACGATTAAATTGCTCAATAATATCGGCATTAATTACACTGCGCGCTATCTTCACAAGTTGGGCATTACCTCGCCGATCAATCGTGATCTGACGATGTCGCTGGGCTCCAGCGCTTTGACTCCTCTGGAGTTGGCCAGTGCCTATTCGGTGTTTGCCAGCGGAGGGATTAAAACGGCGCCTACCTATATCACCAAGATCACGGATCGCAACGGGCGGATTTTGGAATCAATCGATCCGGCAGACTTTCCCAACGGCCTTGAAGCGGATCAAAAACTGATTCGCCTGGAGCGGCAGCGGGTGATTTCCCAAGAAACGGCCTGCCTGATTACCAATATGCTCGAAAGTGTCGTTCAAAGTGGTACGGGATGGCGGGCGAAGGCTCTTAATCGTCCGGTGGCCGGTAAAACCGGTACGACGAATAATCTTAAAGACGCCTGGTTTGTCGGTTATGTCCCGCAATTGGTGACAATCTCATGGGTGGGTTATGATCAGGAAAAACCGCTCGGTAAGAACGAAACCGGTTCGAAGGCTGCGGCTCCGGCCTGGGTGGATTTCATGAAGCAGACCTTAGCTGATATGCCTGCGGAAAACTTTGCCATTCCCGACACCATGGAATTTCATCCGGTCGATCCGAAAACAGGTTTACTGGAGCCGGAAGACAGTCCGACATCTATTGTTGAAATGTTTGCCCCGGGAACAGCACCAACTCGTTATGCTCTGGATGAAAAGAAACCTCAGGCACGTGATTTCTTTCGTCTGGATTAAATCGTCAAATTTAGCTTCTAAGCAACAAAAAAGCAAAAAACGGTGTGCTTTCCACTTAGCACACCGTTTTTTTGCTTAGGACGTATTTTCAAGCCTTGAAGACCTTTTTACATTCCGACTCGACGGGACATCGTTCACACTGCGGCGAGCGCGCCTTACAAATCTCACGGCCGTGATAGATCAACAGATGGGAGGTATGCCCCCAAAATTGCGGTTCCACGTAGCGGCACAGTTCCGTTTCAATCTTGACCGGATCGCTCTGCCGGGTCCATCCCAACCGCCGGGATACGCGTTTGACATGGGTATCGACGGGAAAGCCGGGTTTATTAAAGGCATTACTCAACACAACATTGGCCGTCTTGCGACCGACCCCCGGTAACTGAATAAGATCTTCCAGGCGCTGCGGAACCTGACCGGAAAAATGCCGGCACAGTTGCTGGGCACCGGCGACAATATGTTTCGCCTTTACCCGATAACACCCAATACTGCGAATAATCTCTTCGACCTCATCGAGGTCGGCTTGCGCATAATCTGTCACGTTACGGTAGCGGTCAAACAGCTTCTTTGTCACCAGATTAACCCGCACATCCGTTGTCTGGGCGGAAAGAAGCGTCGCGATCAGCAATTCGAGTGGATTTGAAAAATTCAGTGAACACTGGGCTTGTGGATAATAGTCATCCAGAGTCGTGATCACGGTTTTAAACCAGTTTTTCTTCTCTTGTTTCGTCACAAAATAAACCTTATCTGTCTTTTTTTCCACATTATCAACAACGTTATCCACAACCTGTTTATCCGCTAAACACCCCAGCCGGTGAGGCTTTGGACATTTTTTTACTTTTCAGAGCAATCCGGTTATCCACGATCGACACATCCATGATCAATGGCAGATGGCGACTGCCGCTACGCGCTTTTTCGCTCCGGTCGACAAAGCTGTTTTCTACGACCACGCCATTTTTTCCATAGGCTTTATCACGGGCAAAAACAGGGAAAAAGGACGGGTAGGTGCCCTGGTAAAAAGGGGGAGACAGGGGGGTCATCTGTTTATGAAAGCGAAGAGATCCCACCATCCAGATGACATCGAGAAAATCGCCGAGAACGATGGTTGGAAAACTCAGTTGATAATGATTCAGGAGATCGGGTCCATGCAGGCGACTGATTTGTCCCCAGCGTTTATAAAAACCACCATGTAAACAGACATTATAGAGCAGACAGCGCTTATCACCGGCAATCATCTCAGTGCGCATACATCCCGCACCATAACCAAGATCGTAGGTCTGGGTCATTTTGACCGGCTGACGACATAACAAAGCCAAGTCGCGGGTTTCACCCTGGCTGGCAATCTCCATACCGCAAAATGCCGCCAAGGCTTCAACGGTCTGACCGTTTGGAAGATCCTGAATATTCTGCAGAGCGACATAATCCGCATGATAATGATCGATCAATTGGAAAACGGCTCCACTATTTCTGCAGCCCTGCAGGTTATAGGAGATGATGCGGACAGTGGTCATGATGGCCCCTTATTCCGCGTTGAGCGGTTATGGTGCCGGTACCCGCTCAACTGTTTCGATAATGACACTTTGAGATGGGACATCAGCCATCCCTTTTTTACGGCCTGTCTTCACCATAGCAATTTTATCGACAACATCCATGCCTTCGACCACTTTTCCAAAAACAGCATAACCGTAGCCGCGGGCTGTTTTGGTTTTATGATCGAGAAATGCATTGTCGACCAGATTGATAAAAAACTGGCTTGTCGCGCTGTCCACCTGACCGGTACGGGCCATAGCAATGGTGCCGCGCAGATTTTTCAAGCCATTGGTCGCTTCATTCGTAATGGGTTGACGGGTGATTTTGCGATCTATTTTTTGTGTAAAACCGCCACCTTGAATCATAAACCCGGGAATAACCCGATGAAAAATCGTCCCATTATAGAATCCGCCATCAACATAGCGAAGAAAATTTGCTGTCGACAGTGGTGCGTGTCTGTCATCCAATTCAATCGTAATCGTTCCATAATTGGTTGTCATCTTCACCTGGGGTCCGGCAAAACACAGTGTCGGAATCAGTAATAACAGCGCTATGATAATTATTTTCCTGAACGATAATATCATCTAGACATACTCCGATTTAAGTTCACGTTGCATGAGTTCAACCACGGCCTGACGGGGATCTTTATCCTCGTAGAGGATGGCATACATCTGCTCGACAATGGGAACTTCTACGTCTATTTTTTTTGCCAGCTCAAAGGTTGATAAAGTTGTTTTAACCCCTTCGGCGATCATTGTCATTTCAGACAATATCTCTTGAAGTTTGCGACCTTTGCCCAATTCAACACCTACCGTTCGGTTGCGGGACAGATCCCCGGTACAGGTTAACACCAGATCGCCCATCCCCGCTAAACCGGCAAAGGTCTCCGCTTTGGCTCCCATAGCCAGACCGAGTCGTTTCATTTCTGCCAGACCGCGGGTAATCAGCGCCGCACGGGTATTATAGCCATAATGAAGTCCATCGCAGACACCTGCCGCCAAAGCAATGACATTTTTGATCGCCCCACCGAGTTCCACGCCGATCACATCATCGTTGGTGTACACCCGAAAATAATCGGTGTTGAATAATTCTTGCGTTTGCTGGGCAATCGTCTGTTCCATTGAGGCGGCAACGACAGCTGAAGGTTGTTCGAGTGCGACCTCTTTGGCAAAGGTCGGCCCGGATAGATAGGCGGTACGTTTCTTTAACCCATCGGGCAGTAACGTATCAAAAATATCCGACATAGGACAAAGCGTCTCATTTTCAATCCCTTTAGAGGCAGAAATAATCAGCGCTTCTGATGACAGAGTGTCGACGCATGACGATAATACGGCGCGCATTGCCTGAGACGGAGGCACAAACAAGACAACAGCTTTTCCGGCTGCCTGACAAATATCATTGGTGAAAGAAAGATTATCGGACAGTCTGATATCCGGAAGATATAAATCATTGACTCGATTTTTCTGCATCCGGATAACAAGATCTGCTTCATACGCCCATAACGTCACCTGGTGACCTTTTTTAGCTAATAAATCAGCTAAACTGGTCCCCCAACTTCCAGCGCCGATAACACCAATCTGTTTAACCACGATTATTCTTCCTCTTGATCAGGGGCGAGTGTTTCATCAGACCCATTTTCAATCAGCTCCTGTGGCAACTCTTCTTCCTTTTCCGCGAGATTAGCCACAGCAACAATTCGTTCATCATCTTCCAGAACCATCAGGCGAACGCCCTGTGTGTTTCGACCGATGATCGACAGGGAACCGACTCGAGTTCGTAAAATTTTACCTCGGTCAGTAATAAACATCAGATCCTCTTCATCTGTGACCAATTTAATATCGACAACATTACCGTTTCTATCCGACGTTTTAATCGTGATAATTCCTTTACCACTACGGCTTTGCACCCGGTATTCGCTAAGACTGGTGCGTTTACCATAGCCGTTTTCGGTGACACTGACCAGCGTTGCCGAGGTATTGTCGTTGACCACTTCCATACCTATAATATTGTCATCACCTTCGAGCTGCATGCCGCGTACACCGCGCGCGGTGCGTCCCATCGGTCGCACATCGGATTCGGCAAAGCGGATTGATTTACCGTGATGGCTGGCCAGAATGACATCCATGTTGCCGTCGGTAATGCGGGTGGCAACAAGCGAATCACCATCATCAATCGTCATGGAAATGATGCCGCCCTGACGTGGATTGGCATAGGCCATCAATTCGGTTTTTTTGACCACACCGTTTTTCGTCGCAGCGATAATGTATTTGTTTTCGACAAATTCCTTAACCGGAAGAATGGTCATCACCCGTTCATCCGGGGCAAGCTGCAGCAGATTGACAATCGCTTTACCACGTGCGGCACGACCGCCCTGAGGAATTTCATGGACTTTTAACCAGTACACTTTACCCTGATCGGTAAAGACCAGAATATAAGAGTGGGTTGAGGCGATAAACAGCTTCTCAACAAAATCCTCTTCTTTGGGACGCATACCGGTCTTGCCTTTACCGCCGCGGCGCTGTGAGCGGTAGAGAGAGACGGCATTACGCTTGATATAACCGGAATGGGAGACCGTCACCACCATGTCTTCTTCGACAATCAGATCTTCAATGGACAGATCTTTGGTTTTGGCAATGATCTCAGTACGACGCGGATCGGCGTAGGATTCCTTTACCTCGATCAGTTCGTTGCGGATGATTTTGAGAATCTCCACTTCACTGCCGAGAATTTCCTTAAGGCGGGCAATCTGGGCCAGCACCTCGTTGTACTCGTTGATGATCTTGTCGCGCTCCAGACCGGTCAGACGGTGCAGACGCATATCGAGAATCGCCTGAGCCTGGATATCACTGAAAGAAAAGCGCTCCATCAGACGAACTTTAGCTTCCGGAGAATTCGCCGACGTCTTGATGATCTGAATCAGTTCATCAAGATTTTCCAGAGCGACCTTGAGACCTTCGAGGATATGGGCACGCGCTTCCGCTTTTTTCAGTTCAAAAACGCAGCGGCGGGTGACGATCTCCTTACGGTGATCGATAAACTGATCAAGAACTTCCCGCAGGGTGAGAATCTTCGGCTGTCCACCAACAATCGCCAGCATGATGATTCCGAAGGAACTCTGCATCGGAGTCATCTTGTAGAGTTGATTGAGGACAACGCCGGCCACAGCTTCTCTTTTCAGATCAATGACGATCCGCATACCATCGCGGTCCGATTCATCACGAAGGTCGGAAATCCCTTCGATTTTCTTTTCCTTGATCAGGGTAGCGATTTTTTCAATCAATTTCGCTTTGTTGACCTGATAGGGAATTTCATTGATGACAATACTTTCACGGCTGGTACGGCGATCAATTTCCACCATCGCTTTGGCGCGCATCTGAATAATGCCGCGACCTGTGCGATAAGCTTCCATGACATCATCCTGGCCAAGAATAAAACCGGCCGTTGGAAAATCAGGGCCCGGAATAATTTTAACCAGATCATCAAATGTCAGGGTCGGGTCATCAATGATGGCAACAAGACCATCCACCACCTCACCAAGGTTATGGGGCGGAATTTTCGTCGCCATACCAACGGCGATCCCTTCAGAGCCATTGACAAGCAGATTGGGAAATTTGCACGGCAGAACCAGCGGTTCACTGAGCGAGTCATCATAGTTCGGCCCGAAATCAACGGTTTCCTTCTCGATATCCGCCAATAACTCATGAGAAAGTTTGGCCATCCGGACTTCGGTATAACGCATCGCCGCGGCTGAATCACCGTCAATGGAACCGAAATTTCCCTGACCATCAACCAGTGGGTTTCTCATCGAAAAACTTTGCGCCATCCGGACGATGGTATCGTAAACGGCACTATCGCCATGGGGATGGTATTTACCGATAACATCACCGACAACACGAGCCGATTTTTTATAGGGCTTGTTATATTCATTGCCCAATTCGTGCATGGCAAACAAAACACGGCGGTGAACAGGTTTCAAACCGTCACGAATATCAGGCAAAGCGCGACCAATGATGACGCTCATGGCGTAATCCATATAGGATTTACGCATTTCGTTTTCTATGTTGACACTGACCTTATTTTGCTGAGAAAGCATAAAAAATAACCTCTGCGAACGAGTTAGATATCAAGATTGGAAACGTTAAGGGCGTTGTTTTCAATAAACTCACGCCGCGGTTCCACCTGATCACCCATAAGAACGGTAAAGATGTTATCAGCAGCAACAGCATCTTCAATTTTAACCTGAAGCAGAACCCTTTTTTCAGGATCCATCGTCGTTTCCCATAGTTGTTCAGGATTCATCTCGCCAAGACCTTTATAGCGTTGGATATACTGCCCCTTTTTAGCGCGGGATAAAAAGAAATCCAACAGTTCATCACGGTCGTTAACGGTAACCGGTTCTTTTTCCTCCTGTTGAATGATCACCTCATCATCTTTGCTGATGCTGATCAATTGCTTATAGGTCTGTAACAGCAATTTGTATTCATGGCTGGAGAGAATATCCAGACTCTTCTGATCAATGCGGGCTCGTACGCTACCGAGGGTGAATAGGATCCGAGCAGGATTTTCCAACAAGGTAAATTCAGCATGCGGTGCTGCCTGTTGAAGACTTTCCACTAAAGGAGAGAGGTCAACTAAGTCTTCAAAATTATAATGGATTTTTCCTTCAACAAAAATTTTGAGCAATTCACGCTTGATCCCTTTGTGAATTAATTTATCGAAAAGTTCATTGTACTCAATGATATTTTTCAATGTGGGAATAATCTGTTTTCCCCGAATAAATTTTTCCCCCTGGTTGATATCAATCGAACAGTTATCCACGCCGATTGACAACAAATAATCCAATAACGTTTCTTCATCCTTGAGATAAATTTCTTTTTTGCCTTTTTTCAGCTTATAGAGAGGAGGCTGGGCGATATAGAGATAGCCCCGTTCGATAATCTCCGGCATCTGGCGGAAAAAGAACGTCAACAAAAGGGTACGGATATGAGAACCATCGACATCAGCATCCGTCATAATAATGATGCGGTGGTATCTGATCTTGGCAATGTCGAAGTCATCCTTACCAATCCCGGCACCCATTGCTGTGATTAATGTCCGGATTTCATTGGACGTCAGCATTTTGTCAAACCGGGATTTTTCAACATTGAGGATTTTACCTTTTAACGGCAAAATCGCCTGGTTGCTGCGGTCACGACCCTGCTTAGCACTGCCACCCGCGGAGTCACCCTCGACGATATAAATTTCGCTGAGCGCCGGATCTTTTTCTTGGCAATCCGCCAATTTTCCCGGCAGCGACAAACCATCGAGAGCACCTTTACGACGTGTTAGATCGCGAGCTTTGCGTGCTGCTTCTCGTGCTCTGGCCGCTTCAATACCTTTTTCAAGAATTTTCTTGGCAACTTGGGGATTCTCTTCGAGATAGACGGCCAGTTTCTCGTTTACAAGCGTTTCCACATAACCTTTAATCTCTGAATTACCCAGTTTTGTCTTGGTTTGACCTTCAAATTGGGGATCCGGGACCTTGACGGAAATAACCGCAGCCATACCTTCACGCAGATCATCACCAGAGACGGACGCTTTAATGTTTTTCAACAGATTATTAGCCGTTGCATAGGCATTCATCGTCCGAGTAAGAGCAGCTTTAAAGCCTACAAGATGTGTACCGCCTTCATGCGTGTTGATATTATTGGCGAAGGTAAATATTTTTTCGTCATAACCATCGTTATATTGAAAAGCTATTTCTATCTGAACACCTTCTTTTTCACCACTAAAATATATAATATTGTTATGTATTGGATTTTTAGCTCTATTTAAAAATTCTACAAATGAAGATATACCACCTTCATAATAAAATTCCTGAACTTTTTCTGTACGATCATCACTTAATATTACTCGGACACCGGCGTTCAAAAAAGCTAGTTCTCTTAACCTTTTTGAGAGAATTTCATACGAAAATTCAACCGTTTCGAAAATATCAGCATCAGGCCAAAAAGTTATTTTTGTTCCTCTTTTAATTGTATCGGAAATTTCCTTTAATTCAGTTTTTGGAATACCAGTTTCATAGCTTTGCTTATATATTTTTCCATTTCGACGTATCTCAAGTTCCAACTTACTTGATAATGCATTGACAACTGAAACACCAACTCCGTGAAGCCCCCCCGAAACCTTATAAGTGTCACTGTCAAATTTTCCCCCAGCATGAAGGACGGTCATAACGACTTCGGCAGCCGATTTATTCTCAGTAGCGTGC
Organism: uncultured Desulfuromonas sp.; assembly: GCF_963676955.1. Classification (NCBI taxonomy): domain Bacteria; kingdom Pseudomonadati; phylum Thermodesulfobacteriota; class Desulfuromonadia; order Desulfuromonadales; family Desulfuromonadaceae; genus Desulfuromonas; species uncultured Desulfuromonas sp. Next base: position 1,120,814 of record NZ_OY781461.1, read on the forward strand.
CAATCAACAGGGATACCCCGGCCGTTATCAACGACCGTTACTGAACCATCTACATTCAGAGTGACATGTACCGAATCACAATACCCGGCAAGAGCTTCATCAATTGAGTTATCAACGACCTCATAGACGAGATGGTGTAAACCTTGACTACTTGTAGAACCTATATACATTGCCGGTCTTTTACGTACAGCTGTAAGACCTTCTAAAACTTTTATATTTTCAGCATTGTAATTGTTTTCCATTCGTCACCTGATTTAATTATGGTTGTCGATATTAATAATATTAAACTTTTCTCTATCTATTAATACGTCTTTAATATTTGTAATAATTATCTGGTCATTTATTACATACAAATAGTTTATTATTTTTGATACTGCTGAACAATCGAGTTCACTTGTAAGATCATCAATAATAAATGTTTGCTCAGAAAAATATTTTTTTGATACTTGCAAGTGAGATAATTTCAAAATCAATAAGAATATTTTTTTTTGCCCATTAGATGAGTATGTATTTATATCCATTCCATCTATTTTTATTTTATAATCCTCAAGATGGTGACCAAACAAAGTTCTACCAATCTTAACTTCTTTACTTTCAATACCTTTATAGTATTTTTTTCTATCAATATCTATTTCTACATCATATGAACAATTATAAATACTGCATATTATATTTCTATAACATTTTACTAATTCACTGATGTAATCTGATTTTAAAGAATATATTTGATCGTTTATTTCTTTTAAATAATCAGTCCATATATCTATTTCCTTATTATTATTATTACGATAGTCTATATTCCTATTTTTCAATACTTTAAAATATTTTTGTACAAGAAATAAATAATTTGGATTTAAATTAAATATTAGTTGATCGAAATATTTTCTCCGTGTCGAAGGTTTATTAAAGAAAGTAAAAATTTCGTCCGATAAAAAAAATATACATTTTATAGATTTAACAAATGATAAAACATCTGTCTCAAATCCATCCAAATAAATTTTTTTGTTTTTAGAAATAGTTAAGTTGAGATTATTTTTCCCAACTACATTTATTTCAGAAATACTCTTACCAAACTTTATTAAATCGTGGTTTTTCGTTCTTGATTTTAAAGTTCTAAAGTTACTAAACAAATAAAATGATTCTACTATACACGTTTTACCACTTCCGTTTTTTCCAATAATACAGTTTTTCTTTTTTAATGATATTTTATAATCGTTAAAACATCGAAAATTTTTTAGACTTATACTTTTAATCATCAGATTCGCATTGGCATAATAACCGCTAAGTAGTTATTGGAATCTTCCGGTAAAATTAAACACGGTGACATATTGTCTTTAATATAAATTTTTATATCTTTGTCAATAACATTTGATATTACATCAATTAAGTATTTTGAGTTAAATCCAATTTTTACATTATTTCCATTATAACTTGTTTTTATTGTTTCAGTTGCATCACCATATTCTGGGTTTGATGATGTAACATTTATTTCATCTTGTAAAAATTCTATATTTATTCCTTTTGATTTTTCATTTGCTAATAGTGAAATTCGTCGTAGTGTATGTAATAGAATTTCACCATTGATTTGGCAATAAGTATCGCTTATTTCCGGAATAACCCTATTATAATCAGGAAAGTCCCCATCAATTAATCTCATTACAAGTGTTGTTTCACCAAAATTTATAATTGCATTGTTATCAAGTATTGAAAGTTCTATTTCTTTTTCATCTTGGTCAATTATTTTTCTTAATTCTGATAGCCCCTTTTTAGGAAAGATAACACCTTTCTCATTTAATATATTTGTATCGGATTTAATTTGCATTAAAGCTAGTCTATGTCCATCTGTTGATACAAACTTAAGGTATTTATCATTTTCTATTACTTGACTATGTAAATATATTCCATTTAGGTTAAATTTACTTTCATCATTCGAAATAGCATAAAAAGTTTTATCTATAATATTTTTGAAAGTAATACCATCAATTATAAATTTTTCATCAGTACTTTTATCTGTTATCAGTGGAAATTCCTCAGAAGAAAGACCAACTATATTAAATTTTGCTTTACCATTTATTATTTCAACCCAGTTATTTTCTTTTACTTTTAAAGTTATTTCTGATTCGGCAAGTTCTTTAACAATTTCATAAAGTTTTTTTGCAGAAATAGTAATTTTACCTGGATTGATTATGTCTGCTTCAATATGTGTTTTTATTCCGATTTCTAAATCAGTTGCTGTAAGGATGAGTTGGGAATTCTCTTGGTCTGCTTCGAGTAAAACATTTGAGAGAATTGGTAATGTTTTCTTTTTTTCAACGACACCTTGTACCAGGGTTAGGCCCTTAAGGAGATCATTTTTTTTAGTTGTTATTTTCATATCGACACCCTTTGTTTTTATTAGTTTTTAAAGGTTTTATAACCGTAGATAGTAGGAACTGTTGATATGTTGAAACTAGCTATCTTGCTGTTTTTTTGATATTTTTTTTTAGGTATTGCTGTGTATAGAGCTGTTGATGATAATTTTTTTCTGTGGAAAACTCAACGACGATTATTTATCCACAGATTTACTGTATTTTTGCACAGCTTTATGATGGTAAAAGCGTATTTTTAATCGTTTTAATTGTGGATCTGAGGTAGCTATCATTTTCAATATTTTTTTCAATTTTTTTTATGGCATGTATGACAGTTGAATGATCTTTACCGCCAAAATGATCACCTATTTCGGGATAGGAACATGACGTAAGTTGTCTGCATAGATACATAGCTATTTGTCTTGGTATTACTAGATTTTTTACTCTCTTTGATGATTTTATTTCTGATATTTTAATATTGAAATGATTTGATACTTTCTTCTGAATGTCTTCGATTGTAAGTTCTTTATTTGATTCAACAATTATATCTTTTAAAATATTTTTTGCCATTTCTATCGATATTGGTGTAGATGTCAAACTGGAATATGCACCTATTCTTATAAGATATCCTTCTAGTTCCCTTATATTGCTAATTACTGAGTTAGAAAGAAATAGTGCTACTTCCTGTGGTAATAAAATATTATTCAGTTCCGCTTTTGCTTCGAGAATTGCCTGTTTTGTTTCTATATCAGGTGGTTGAATATCAGCAATGAGTCCCCATTCAAATCGAGACCTTAATCGTTCTTCAAGTCCTGGAATTTCTTTTGGAAATTTATCTGATGTGACTACAATCTGTTTATGAGATTCGTAAAGTGAATTGAATGTATGAAAAAATTCTTCCTGTGTTCGTTCTTTTCCGGCAATAAATTGGACATCATCGATCAATAAAACATCGATGGATCGAAATTTATTTCTAAATTCATCCATTTTACCATATCTTATTGAATTTATGAGTTCGTTTGTAAATTTTTCAGATGAATAATAGCTGACTTTTATTGTTTTATTATTTTTTATTATCTCATTTCCAATTGCATTTATTAAGTGAGTTTTTCCTAAACCTACACCACCATAAATAAAAAGTGGGTTATATATCGTTGCAGGATTATTTGCGACTGCCATAGCAGCAGCAGAAGCAAACTGATTCGAAGAACCTGAGATAAACTTTGCAAAAGTGTATTCAGGGTTTATATTCAAATTTTTATTTATTGAATCACTTTTTATTTCATCTTTCTGTTCGTTCTCTTTTTTATGAACTTTTTTGATCGTTTTATCTGTTTTTATAATAACATCATCAATATTTGATAATATTTTTTGTGATTCAGTTAGTATTAACTCTTTATAGTTTTTTTCAATCCAATCTTTAATAAATTTATTAGATACAGAAATATTTACAGAGTTATTCTCTATTTCATCAAATTGAATTGGTTCTATCCAAGTTGAATAGTGCTGTTTATTGAGTTTTTTTTGTATTGATTTTTTTAATTCCTGCCAAAAAAATTCTGACATTGTTCCTCGCGTTTTCAACAACTTATAAACAGTGTTGAAAAGTAAAAAAAATTAGTATTTTCAGTGTTTTACATGTGTTTACTGTTTTTTCTTCTATGTAAAATATCCTACCCTGAAGGGTGTTGTATAGTTTTTTTTTGCGATAATTTGTTTACATAAATAAGTTGACAAGCTTTTTGGGTTACGCATATAATCGCCAGTTCTTGTTGATAATAAATTTTTGGAGGACTAACATATGAAGCGCACCTATCAACCTAGTCGTGTCAGTCGTAAACGTACTCACGGATTTCGTAAAAGGATGTCAACCAGTAATGGCCGCAATGTGATTAAGCGTCGGCGTAACCGCGGTAGAAAAAATTTAGCTGCGACGATTTCTTCAAAATAAAAGAATTGTTGTGTTTTTAAAAAACAACTCTGATTACACGCGTTGCTATCAATTTGGTAGTAAGAAACATAGTCGTTATTTCATTTTGTTTTTTTTTAAAACAGACAGCCCTGCAAGGTATGGTTTTACAGTGAGTAAAAAAATAGGCGGGGCTGTTCTACGAAATCGGATAAAGCGTTTATTAAGAGAATTCATCAGAAATAATTATTCTGATGAATTCTTTTTTGACGTGGTAATAGTAGCTAAAAGACGAGCTGCTTTGTTTCAAAAAAAGAAATATTCAGAACTTTCTGATGATTTATTACCACAAATGATGCCATGAATACCAATCTTTTGGTAAAATTAGCGCTTTACTTTATCACGTTTTATCAGCGCATTATTTCCCCTCTTAAACCACCTACTTGTCGTTTTATTCCTACCTGTTCTGAATACGCTATCCAGTCAATACGAAAATATGGTTTTTTTATTGGCTCTTTTAAATCCATTTTAAGGATATTGCGATGTAATCCACTTTTTAAGGGTGGATACGATCCTGTAAAATAGAGGTTAATATGGAAAATAAAAATACACTTCTTGCTTTGATATTAATGTTGATTGTTTGGACAGGATTTACTTTTTTATTTCCTCCTTCTCAAAATACTGAAACCGCTTCTAAAATTAATGTTTCTGATGTAGAAAACAACACATTAGAAAAAAAATTAGTTGAAGATGTTTCAGTTTTAGATGTTTCTGCTGTTAAAAATACAAATAATAATTCTGATGATTTTATAACCGTAGAAAATGATGTTTTTATTACTACTATATCAGTTCAATCATCTTCTATAGTCGATCTAAAGCTTAAAAAATATACACAGGATATTGATAATATTTCAAATCTTGTTTCTATGTTGAATAAAAATAATGATATAAATTCTATTATTTTTTATGGAAATAATAGCTTATCAGTAATTAATAATGCTGTTTTTAATACAGATTCTGGTGATAAAGTTATTGTTTCTCAAGATAGTTATGAAATTAATTTTTATTCTAGAACAGATAATTACGAACTTACAAAAAAATATATTTTCTATAAAAATAAATATGATTTTGATATTTCTTTCTCATTTAAAAATTTGTCTTCTGATTCTGTAACAGGAAATGTTTTTTTATCTCTGTCAAACTTCTGGTCTGAAGAAATTAAAGGAAATCGCTTAGAATTTGTTGGTCCTGTTTATTATTCTGATGATAAATTGTCTACTGTCGATGTTGAAGATATAGATAATGAGTTGTATCCCGCTGTTTCCTGGTCTGGATTTGAAAATAAATATTTTCTATCTGCTGTCATTGGCAATAATGTTTTTTCTGATCTTACGATAAAACATCGAGATAACTATGTACAAACAAATCTACTTTCTAGCACTCTCGATGTTGCGAGTGGACAAAGTATTGATCTTGAGGCAAAAGTTTTTTATGGCCCTAAAGATGTTCAAATACTTAAAACTGTCGATGCTGATTTAGCGAAGGTTGTGGATTTTGGTTTCTTTAAAATAATTGCTAAACCTTTACATACAGTGCTTAATTTCTTTTATGGCTATATTGGTAATTATGGTTTTTCAATTATTTTACTGACAGTTATTATTAAACTTCTCTTTTGGCCTTTGACTCAAAAGAGTTATGTTTCTATGAAGGCTATGCAAAAAATTCAGCCTGAAATGAAAAAATTAAGAGATAAATATAGTAACGATCGTGAGACTCTTAATCGCAAAATGATGGAACTTTATCGTGAGCATCGCGTTAATCCTCTCGGTGGATGCCTGCCTATGTTAGTTCAGATTCCTGTTTTTTTTGCTTTATATAAAGTGTTGTTAGACACGATTGAACTTCGTCATGCACCTTTTATGTTGTGGATAACTGACCTTTCAGTCAAAGACCCTTATTATATTACGCCTTTGATTATGGGACTTACGATGTTTATCCAGCAAAAACTCACCCCCAACACAATGGATCCAATGCAGGCAAAAATGATGTTGGCGATGCCTGTTGTTTTTACATTTCTGTTTCTAAATTTTCCGGCCGGTCTGGTTATCTACTGGTTGGTCAACAATCTTTTGACAATTTTTCAGCAGTATTTGATTTACAAGAAACCTGCCTAGTTTTTTGATCGAATAATAAACTTAAAAGACCGATTTGATTTTCAAATCGGTCTTTTAGTTGGATAAAAATATGTTCTCAGATGATGACACAATTATTGCTCCTTTAAATTCGCCTGGTCATGGGGCGGTGACTATTATTCGTTTATCCGGCTCCAGATCTTTGGAATTGGTTATACGTTGTTTTGTCAATAAGTCGGGTAAATCTTTTACCAACTTATCTTCTCACCAGTTTTATTATGGTTTTATTTCTTTTCAGAACATTTCACTTGATGAGGTTATGGTCGTCTATATGGCTTCACCTAAATCTTATACCTGTGAAGATATTGTCGAAATTCATTGTCATGCAAGTGTCGCTGTTGTAAAGAATATTATCGATCTGTTTATTTCTTTTGGAGTTAGAATCGCTGAGCCTGGAGAATTTACATATCGCGCTTTTAAGAATGGTAGGATTGATCTGTCTCATGCTGAGGCTATTGCAGACCTTATTGCTTCTAAATCATCAATGGCGAGTCAGTTAGCACTTCGTCAGATGAATGGTGCACTTTCTGATCGTGTTTATTCTTTTAAAGAAAAAATTTTATCGGTGCTGGCTCTTATAGAAGCTTATATTGATTTCCCTGAAGAAGATATTGATCCAAGTCATGCTGATTCTATCGAAAACGATACTATTTTGCTTTTAAAGGAAATTGATCAAACACTGGCTGGTTATGATGAGGGAAGAATCGTACGTGATGGTTTTTCTCTGTTGATTTTAGGAAAGCCCAATGTTGGTAAGAGCTCTCTCCTTAATCTCCTTGTTGGAGAGGATAGGGCGATCGTAACTAATATTCCTGGAACAACGCGTGATATTATCCAGGAGTCGATTACCCTTAAGGGGTATCCCATTACAATTGTCGATACTGCGGGTATTCGAGAATCCGTAGATCCAATTGAGCAAGATGGTGTATTGAGAGCAAAAAAACAAATCCAATCAGCAGATATTATTTTATATCTGATTGATGGCGCTGTTCCTTTTGATACTTCTATTTTGGAGGATATTGCACTTTTACCTCCTGATCGTTTTATTATTGTAGGAAACAAAGCGGATAAAACTAATTTTGTTTTTCCTGACCGGTGTATTTCCAAATACGTGAATCACAGTATTTCTGTAAAGCGTAATATGGGGATAGATTCTTTAATTGATGGAATACTTGATCAACTCAATTTACATAGTCAGGCTTGTGATGAATCTATCGTCCTTTCTGATCGGCGCCATAAAGATATTTTAGTTCGCTGCCGTCGATATCTTGAGGATTTTTCTGTAGCATTTAATTGTGGCGATTCGGATGAATTTTTAGCTTTACATTTACGAGAAGCACTACAGTCCTTGGGTGAAATCACTGGTGAAACAACACCGGATGATATTCTTAACGATATTTTCGGTCGTTTTTGTATTGGTAAGTAAATGTTTCACGTGAAACAATGGTGGTGTAGATGATTGTGTATGACAAAAAATATGCCGTAATTGTCGTCGGCGCTGGCCATGCAGGGTGCGAAGCTGCCCTGGCAACTGCACGAATGGGCTATAAGACACTATTGCTGAATATGAATTTGGATGCCGTTGCGCAAATGTCATGTAATCCAGCGGTTGGTGGTTTAGCTAAAGGACATTTGGTTCGAGAAATTGATGCTCTTGGCGGAGAGATGGCCAGGAATATCGATGAAACAGGAATCCAGTTTCGTGTATTGAATACAAAAAAAGGACCAGCTGTGCAGGCATCTAGAGCGCAAGCTGATCGCTTTTTATATTCGCAGCGAATGAAGCGTGTTGTTGAAAATCAGCAAAACTTAGATCTTAAACAAGGAACAGTGAGTCAGTTGGTCGTAGACAATGATCAGGTGGTTGGTGTTCAAATTAAAGAGGGGTGGCAATTTAACTGCCAATGTGTCGTGTTAACAACCGGCACTTTTATGCGTGGATTAATTCATGTCGGTCTCAATAATTATCCTGGAGGAAGGTCAGGTGAGCCGCCGTCGTTAGGATTGTCTGATCAGTTGAAGCAGTTAGGTTTTGATGTCGGCCGACTCAAAACAGGAACGCCTCCCCGATTATACCGTGGTAGTATTGATTTTTCTAAAACAGAAGAACAACCTGGCGATGTTTCTTTTAGACCTTTCTCTTATATGAGTGAGAGTGTTAATCAGCAACAGGTGTCGTGCTATATAACAGCAACCAACGAGACGACGCATGATGTTATTCGATCAGGTCTTGATCGTTCACCATTGTACAGCGGCGTTATCGAGGGGGTAGGCCCTCGATATTGTCCATCTATTGAAGATAAAATTGTCCGGTTTCCGGAAAAAACGACTCATCAGGTTTTTCTTGAACCTGAAGGACTCAATTCGTCAGAAATTTATCCCAATGGACTGCCAACATCGCTACCGGCTGATGTTCAGTTGAAATTTCTTCGAACGATTCCTGGTCTTGAACGCGTCGAAATCATGCGCGTTGGTTATGCCATTGAGTATGACTATGTTGATCCCATTCAGCTGAAGCCTAGTTTAGAGACGAAAAAAGTGTCTGGACTTTTCCATGCAGGGCAAATTAATGGCACATCCGGTTATGAAGAGGCTGCTGCTCAGGGACTCATGGCAGGGATAAACGCCGTTCGTAAAATTGAAAAAAAATCGCCGATTGTGCTGCGTCGCGACCAGGCTTATATTGGCGTGTTGATTGATGATTTAATCAATTTAGGATCAAAAGAACCGTACCGGATGTTTACCTCTCGTGCGGAATACCGACTGTTGTTGCGTGAAGACAATGCCGATGAGCGTCTTACTGAGGTTGGATATCAGATAGGGCTTGTTGATGAACAACGTTGGAAACACTTTTCTAAGAAAAAAACGCAGATAGTCGAGGCGTTTGATCTGCTGGATAGGGAGCGGATAACCGCCAAGGATACGGATAAAATTGCCGCTTTAGAAATAGAGAAGGTTACAAACGGACAATCAGCAAGAGATTTGCTGAAACGACCAGATATTAAAATTGAGCAACTTAAGCAGGTATTTAGTAGTCTGAGTCTCTATTCAGACGAGGTTTTACTTCAGGTTGAAATTGCCGTTAAGTACGATGGCTATATAAAACGTCAAAACGATCAGGTTGAAAAGTTTAAAAAAAATGAACTGGTGAAAATACCTGAGACATTTGATTATCAAAAAGTTTCAAGTCTTTCTGCTGAGGTTGTTGAAAAACTGTGTCGGATAAGACCGGAAAATTTGGGGCAGGCCTCACGCATTCCCGGCGTTACACCAGCTGCTATAACAATTTTATCTGTAATTCTTCGAGGTAAGAATGACCATTGAAGAAGTTAATGGTTATTTGCCTATAACAACACAACTGTCAAGCGAACAGTATGGTTTGATTGATCAGTATTTAAATGAATTGTTGTTGTGGAATCAAAAAATAAATCTAACCGCGATCCGAGAAAAGGACCTATGTTGGCAAAAGCATATTATCGATTCATTATTGCTTAGTGAATTTATTGAGCCTGATGCACACTTACTTGATATCGGATCAGGAGCAGGATTGCCATCAATCCCACTGAAAATTTTTTATCAGCAATTGTCCGTTACTTCTATTGATACGGTAGGTAAAAAAATTCAATTTCAGAAGCATTGCGTCAGAAAGCTTCACCTTGAAAAATTCCAAGCAATCTCTGAGCGCATTGAAAATCTGAGAAATGTCAGCACTGACCTTTATTCCTTTATTACGTCGCGAGCCTTTAGTTCTTTAGCGCAATTTTGCCAAGTGAGTCATGGGTATCTCGCTGAAAATGGGACACTTGTCGCCATGAAAGGTGTCGAGTATCAGCGAGAGATCGATGAAGCTAAAGAAACCTTATCAAAGCTGAATATCAAAATTATAGATATCTATGAGAGAATTCTTTTGCCCTTAGGTGAAAAAAGAGCATTTATTGTTTTGAAAAAAATGTAAACCGGAAGAGGTGTGCTAATAGCAGTTTTAGCGCAGTCATGAGTGTGATATTATCAAAGATTCCCGGATATAGGAGTTGATATGGCCGAAATTATTGCCATTGCCAATCAGAAGGGGGGGGTTGGTAAGACAACCACCGCTGTGAATCTTTCTGCATCATTGGCTGTTGCTGAGAAAAAAACCCTTCTTGTGGATATGGACCCGCAAGGAAATGCCTGTAGTGGCGTGGGAGTTATCACAGAAGATCTAGAAGTCACCGTCTATGATACACTTCATGACCCGGAGCTTGTCACTGAGGGTATTGTTTCGACAGAATTGGGTTGTCTTAATGTTTTACCCTCGACAACAGATCTGATCGGCGCTGAGTTGGAGTTAGTTGCTGCTGAGCAACGTGAGTATCGGCTCAGTAAAGTGATCAATCAGATTGCTGAAAATTACGATTATATTATTATTGATTGCCCACCTTCGCTGGGACTGTTGACCATAAACTCACTGACGGCAGCAGGGTCAGTGATTGTACCACTTCAGTGTGAGTACTATGCCATGGAAGGTCTGAGTCAGTTGATGAAGACGATTGGCTTGGTGCAGCAAGGGTTGAATCCGAAATTGTCTTTACGAGGCATTGTACTGACAATGTTTGATGGGCGTAATAATCTTTCGCATCAGGTGAGTGAAGAGGTGCGGGAGCATTTTAAGGAAAAAGTGTTTCAATCGGTAATACCGCGCAATGTCCGCTTGTCCGAAGCACCAAGCCATGGTGCTCCAGTGTTGCTCTATGATGTGTCATCGCGTGGTGCAACGGCTTATCTGGATCTGGCACAGGAAGTGATTAAAACAAGGGAATCGTGATGGCGAAACGACCTGCTTTAGGCAAGGGAATGGGGGCATTGCTCAGTGCGGCGACACCTTCATCCAATGGGAAATATTTTCTTTGTGGTATTGAAGATTTAAAACCACATCACAGTCAGCCGAGAAAAACCTTCAATGATGAAAAAATGGAGGAATTGGTTGCGTCTATTAAAGAAAAGGGCGTCATTCAGCCACTGGTTGTGCGACGCGTTGATGATTTTTACCAGATTATTGCGGGTGAACGTCGCTGGCGGGCTGCACAAAAAGCTGGTCTGACGGAAGTTCCTGTAACAATCCAGGATGTCTCCGAAGACTGGGCACTTGAAATAGCCTTGATTGAGAACATCCAGCGTGAAGACCTTAATGCCATTGAAGAGGCTGAAGCGTATAAGCACTTGATTGAAAATTTCGATCTGGCACAGGAAGACGTCGCCAAACGCGTCGGCAAGAGTCGCTCCGCCGTGACCAATTCTCTCCGCTTGCTCCGCTTGCCTGAGTCGATCCGAGAAGATGTCCTCGAACAAAAGTTAACGATGGGACATGCCCGTTGTCTGTTGTCATTGGATAGCGACGAAGACATGGTCGAAGCCCGAGATCAGGTGGTAAAGAAGAAATTATCGGTAAGGGCGACAGAATCATTGGTTAAAAAAATCAAAACCGTTGTAGACCCCAGTGAAAAAGAAAAAACAAAAGAAATTAAAATTGATCCGGAATTAAATCATTTAGAAGATATCCTGAAGAAGAACCTCGGAACCCAGGTGAAGATTAAAACCAAAGGGAAGGGCGGCAAGATTGAAATCAGTTTTTATGATAATACTGAACTTCAACGGATATTGGATTATATGAATGTTGTATAAATAGTCAACACTACGGGTTTTTAAAGACCTTAACGAGGACAAAACCCTTGACATTTCTCATGTCCATATGATAGGAATGCCCTGCTCTGCCCAGCAGGGCTTTCTGTTATCTGTCTAGTGATCTTCTAGTCATTCACAATCGAGTTGAATTCAAAGGAAGAAAGAGGTTACGCGGTGATTAGTATTGATTGGACCATCCTGGTGCAGTTTGTCAATTTCCTGATCCTTATGGCGGTACTTAACATCCTGTTATATCGTCCCTTGCGCACTATTATGGCGCAACGTCAGGAAGCGATTGACGGCGGTCACCAAAAGGCGAGCGAACTGGAAGCATCCATCAATGAAAAGATGGAAAGCTACGAGAGTAAGCTCCGTGAAGCGAAACTGGAAGGCAGCCAGGAAGCAGCGTCGCTTCGTGCTGAAGCAGTTAAAGAGGAATCCGCCATTCTTGGAGAGGCACGGGGCGAGGCAGACAAAAGTTTAGCCGAACTGAAAAACAAGGTGGCAGGGGAAGCGGAAGAAGCACGCAAGACCTTAGTTAAAGAAACGAAGAATCTGGCGAGTGCCATCGCTTCAAAGGTTCTGGGAAGGGACGTGAAATAATGTTTGTTGATAAGTTTTTGACAAAACGGACCTTAACGGCAGCCGCAAGCGTCGCACTGGTTGTCGCCGGCGCCGGAATCGCATTTGCCTCAGGAGAGGGGCATGAAGCGGCTCATCATGTGGATAGTGGTGTGTTGCTGAAAGACTTTCTGTGGCGCGTGTTGAACTTTAGCGTCACTGTCGGCATTCTGGTGTACTTTGTTGCCAAGCCTTTGAAAAATGCCTTAGCTGGTCGCCGTGAAGGGATTGAGCAAGCGTTAAAGGCCTCACAGGATGCCGCTGAGTCTGCTGAAGCAAAATATGCGGAATATGACAGCAAACTGACTCAAGCAGAATCTGAAATTGCCGGCATCCAGCAGGCGATTAAAGAAGAAGCGGAGAGCGAGAAGCAGCGGATCATTTCCGAAGCCAAAGAAATGGCGGAAAAGATTAAAGCTGAAGCCCAAAAATCTGCTGACAATGAAGTCGCAAAGGCACGTCTGACCCTGCAGCAGGAAGCTGTGACTATGGCTGTCGGTATCGCCGAGGATATTCTGAAAAAGGCAGTCAATAAAGAGGATCAGGCCCGTTTAGTTGAAGAATATAAAACGAAAGTAGGAGAACTGCATTGAGTAGCAGCGCGATTTCAAAGCGGTACGCCACAGCTCTGGTAGAGTTGGCGACCGAACAAAAACTGGTCGAGCAGTATGGTGCAGAACTGGGAGAAGTCAGCGCTGTTCTTGCTCGTGAGGATGCTCTTCGCTTGTTGATGGAAAGTCCGACGCTTGATGTCGAGAAAAAAATGGCCATCATGGCGGATATTGTCAACAAAATGGAACTTTCGGAAGGGATCAAAAAATTTGTTGGATTGCTGACAGTTAAGGATCGTATCCAATATGTTAGCCAGATTCATACAGATTACACCGCATTTGCCGATGAGATTTCCGGAATTGTCCGCGCCAGTGTGACCTCAGCGACTAAGCTGACCAAGGCACAGGCCGACAATATCCAAAAAGGTCTCGAAGCCCAATGCGGCAAAAAGATCGATCTCCAGACCAAGGTGGATTCAACCTTGCTTGGCGGACTTAAGGCCGAGGTTGGAGGCAAAGTTTTTGACGGAAGCATTAAGACCCAATTACAGCGGATTGAAGATACCTTAAAGAAGGGGTAGGAAGTACTCATGGAAATCAAAGCAGAAGAAATCAGTGCGATCATTAAGAAGCAAATCGAAAACTTTGGTCGCGAAGTAGAGGTTAGTGAGACTGGCAGCATTATCTCCGTAGGTGACGGTATTGCACGTATTCATGGTCTGGATAAAGCTATGTCTGGTGAGCTTCTTGAGTTCCCCGGCGGCACCATGGGTATGGTTCTCAACCTTGAGGAAGATAATGTCGGTGCGGCTATTCTGGGTGACTCTGAGCACATCAAAGAGGGCGACACGGTTAAGCGTACTGAGCAAATCGTTCAGGTTCCTGTTGGTGAGTCTCTGATTGGTCGTGTTGTCAACGGTATCGGTATTGCTATTGACGGGCAAGGTGAAATCAAGTCTGATACCTATGGTCAGGTCGAAGTGAAAGCACCCGGTATCGTCGCTCGTAAATCGGTTCACGAACCGATGCAGACCGGTCTCAAAGCGATCGACTCCATGGTTCCCATCGGCCGTGGCCAGCGTGAGCTGATCATCGGTGACCGTCAGACCGGTAAGACGGCTGTTGCGGTTGATACCATCATCAACCAAAAGGGCCAGGACGTTGTTTGTATCTACGTCGCGATCGGTCAGAAGCGTTCCACGGTTGCCCAGGTTGTTGACAAGCTCAAGCAGCACGGCGCTATGGATTACACCATCGTCGTTGCGGCAACCGCATCCGACCCCGCGCCTCTGCAGTTTATCGCACCGTACACCGGTGTTACCATGGGTGAATACTTCCGTGATAACGGCAAGCACGCCCTGATCATTTATGATGATTTGTCCAAGCAAGCTGTTGCTTATCGTCAGCTCTCCCTGCTGCTGCGTCGTCCGCCGGGACGTGAGGCATTCCCCGGTGACGTTTTCTACCTGCACAGCCGGTTGCTCGAGCGTGCCGCTAAAGTTAACGATGACCTCGGTGCCGGTTCTCTGACCGCTTTGCCGATTATCGAAACTCAGGCTGGTGACGTTTCCGCTTACATCCCGACCAACGTTATCTCTATTACCGATGGTCAGATCTTCCTCGAAACCGACCTGTTCTACTCCGGTGTTCGCCCGGCGATCAACGTTGGTCTGTCGGTATCCCGTGTTGGTGGTAGCGCCCAGGTTAAAGCGATGAAACAAGTTGCCGGTACCCTGCGTCTGGCGCTGGCTCAATATCGTGAGATGGCTGCTTTCGCCCAGTTCGGTTCCGACCTGGATGCTGCGACTCAAAAGCAGCTGCAACGTGGTGAGCGTCTGGTTGAGATCCTCAAGCAGGGTCAATATCAGCCTCTGCCGGTTGCCAAGCAGGTTGTTGCCATTTACGCGGCAAACAACGGATACGTTGATGAGTACCCGGCCACGACTGTCGGCCGTTACGAGTCAGAACTGCTGGCGTTCATCGACAGCAAGCATGCTGACCTCATCAATGACCTGACTGAGAAAAAAGCGATTGATGCCGACCTTGAAGGTCGTCTCAAAGCAGCTCTCGAGGAATTCAAAGGTCAGTTCGTAGCCTAGACTATCAACCTGAGGATTAAAAAATGGCGAGTCTGAAGGACATAAAAAAACGGATTGGATCCGTAAAAAATACACAGCAGATTACCAAAGCGATGAAAATGGTTTCTGCTGCCAAGCTTCGCCGCGCTCAGGATGCCGTTGTGGCTGCCCGTCCTTACGCTGATAAAATGCAGGATGTTCTGTCCAGCATGGCCGAGCGTAATGCGGAAGCCTCTCACCCGTTGCTCGAATCACGTGAAAAAAAACGTGCTTTGATTGTGATCATGACCGCGGACCGCGGTCTGTGTGGTGGTTTTAACAGCAGCATTGTCAAGGCCGCAGAAGCGTTTATACGGAACCAGGCTGAAGGATATGAAGAATACACGTTACGAATTATCGGTCGTAAAGGGAACGAAGGCCTCAAGCGTCGTCCCGGCCTCGTAATCGATAAAGTGTATGAAAACCTGACCGGTAACATCACGTACGCCACGGCTTCTTTGATCGGCAGCGAAATCGTTGACGATTACCTTGAAGATCAGTTTGACGGCGTCTTTATGATGTACAACCGATTCATCAGTGCAATCAGCCAGGAAGTAACCACAACACAGTTGTTGCCCATTGTTCCGGAAATTTCCGAGGATGAAGAGCCGAGCTATGTTGCGGATTACATCTATGAGCCGAGCAGTGTCGAAGTGCTCAGCTCCATTCTACCCAAGCACATTGAAGTCCAACTGTTCCGGGCCATGCTCGAATCAGTGGCTTCAGAGCATGGGGCACGTATGAGCAGCATGGACAGCGCAAGTAAAAACGCGTCCGAAATGATCAACAAACTGACATTGCAGTACAACCGTGCACGTCAGGCTGCCATTACGACAGAACTGATGGAAATTATTTCCGGTGCTGAATCAATTAAGTAACGTGTCTCTCCACGATGTGGGGAATTAAAGGAGTTTTCTCATGGATAAAGGTAAGATTGTACAGGTCATCGGTCCTGTCGTAGACGTTCAGTTCGAAGCGGGTAAGCTTCCTGAAATTTATCACGCCCTGAAAATTACCAACCCGGCACTGGGTGAGGGTGAATTGAACCTGGTTGTTGAGGTTGCTCAGCACCTGGGTGAAAACACCGTACGTGCGATCGCCATGGACTCGACCGAAGGTCTGGTTCGTGGTCAGGAAGTACTGGCGACTGGTGATCAGATCGTTATGCCGGTTGGTCGCAAGACTCTCGGTCGCATCCTGAACGTTGTTGGCGAGCCCGTTGACGAAGCCGGTCCGGTTGAAGCCGACCTGCAATGGGGCATCCACCGTCCCGCGCCTGAATTCGTCAACCAGTCCACCAAGGTTGAGTCTTTCGAAACCGGTATCAAGGTTATCGACTTGCTGGCACCTTATGCCCGTGGTGGTAAAATCGGTCTGTTCGGCGGTGCGGGTGTCGGTAAAACCGTACTGATCATGGAGCTGATCAACAACATCGCTCAGCAGCACGGTGGTTTCTCGGTCTTCGCCGGCGTTGGTGAGCGGACCCGTGAAGGTAATGACCTGTGGGAAGAGATGAAAGAGTCCGGTGTTCTTGACAAAGCCGCTCTGGTTTACGGTCAGATGAATGAGCCTCCCGGAGCGCGTGCCCGTGTTGCACTGTCGGCTCTGACGGTTGCTGAATACTTCCGTGATGAAGAAGGTCAGGACGTTCTGCTGTTTGTCGACAACATCTTCCGCTTTACCCAAGCTGGTTCCGAGGTATCCGCACTGCTCGGCCGTATCCCTTCAGCGGTAGGTTACCAACCGACCCTGAGTACGGAGATGGGTGAGCTTCAAGAGCGTATCACCACCACCGATAAAGGTTCCATCACTTCGGTACAAGCCATCTACGTTCCTGCTGATGACTTGACTGACCCGGCACCGGCAACGGCGTTTGCTCACTTGGACGCCACCACCGTTCTTTCCCGTCAGATCGCCGAGCTCGGTATCTACCCCGCGGTTGACCCGTTGGACTCCTCCAGCCGTATTCTCGATCCTCAGGTTGTTGGTGAAGAGCACTACAAGCTGGCTCGTGACGTTCAATTCGTTCTGCAACGTTACAAAGACCTGCAGGACATCATCGCGATCCTCGGTATGGACGAGCTGTCTGAAGAGGATAAGCAGGTTGTTGCCCGCGCCCGTAAGATTCAGCGCTTCCTGTCTCAGCCGTTCCACGTTGCTGAGGTCTTCACCGGTTCCCCCGGTAAGTACGTTGAGCTGAAAGACACCATCAAAGGCTTCCAGGAGATTCTCGACGGTAAGCATGATGATGTTCCCGAGCAGGCTTTCTACCTCGTTGGTACCATCGAAGAGGTTCTGGAAAAAGCCAAATCAATGGCAGCTTAATCGTTTGAGTTTGAGGGCGGCGTCTTGCCGCCCGCAACCATAAAGGAAGTTGCACATGGCAGACATATTAAAACTGGAGATGGTCACTCCTTACAAACGGGTTCTCTCCGAGGAGGTCGATGAGATTATTGCTCCCGGCGCCCTTGGTGAGCTGGGCATTCTGCCTGGCCATACCCCGTTGCTGACCACCCTCAAGGTTGGGGAACTGACCTATCGTAAAGGTGGTTCAGCGTTTCACGTTGCCGTTAACTGGGGCTACGTGGAAGTTGAGGAGGGTAAGGTAACGATTTTAGCTGAAACCGCAGAACCGGCCGATGAAATAGATCTGGCTCGCGCGAAAGCTGCTTTGGGTCGTGCTGAAGAAGCACTGAAAAAACTCGATCCCGAAGATAAACAATTCCGGATTATGGAAGCCGCTCTTGAGCGCGCCATGATCCGTATTCAGGTTGCGGCGCGCAAAGCCCGCTAATCTGATCGAGTGACAACAGTAAAAAAGGCAGCCGATAAGGCTGCCTTTTTTTGTCGATAATGCGATCGAAGAAACGAATTCTTCTGTTAATCCGTCAAGCCGGAAGCACGTCGTTCGAGACGCTGGATTGCGGCCGGTTCTCCCAGGGTGATAAGAATATCCCCCTCTTCCATCAAAGCGTCGGAAGGTGGATTGAACAACATCTGCTCATGATGCCTTTTTTTGATGGCCACAATAATAATCCCCAGTTGTTTGCGAATATCTGAAGTCATCAGTGTGCGATTGACCAGATCAGACCCTGTATTGATGCGGACCTCTTCGATCTGCAACTCCAGATTATGATGTGCAGTGGCAATCTCGATAAAGTCCATCACAGAAGGCCGTAAAACAGCCTGAGCCATGCGATTGGCCCCAATGGTATAAGGTGATATCACTTTGCTGGCCCCTGCCCGTATCAGCTTTTTTTCCGTTGATTTTTCCCCGGATCGGGCAAGGATGAAAAGGTCGGGATTCAAGCCGCGCGCGGTCAGGGTGATATACACATTGGCCGTATCCGACGTCACGACAGTAATCAATCCCTTTGCCCGGGTAATTCCGGCACTGATCAGGATGTCGTCGTCGGTAGCATCACCGTTAACGTAAAGCAGGCCTTCTTCGTTCATTCTGGCGCACAACTCGACATCACTTTCAACCACAACAAACGGGACCGGCTTGGCAGCAAACTCACGGCAGATAAAATTACCGATACGTCCATAGCCACAAACGATGTAGTGGTTTTCCAGCTTGGAAATCTGTTGTAACAATTTTTTCCTCCCCAAGATCTGGCGCAACTGGCCTTCAACCATCAGCTGAATGACACTGGCGGCAGCATAGGCAACCAAGCCTGTGCCGCAAATGATAATAAAAATGGTAAAAAGCTGGCCCTGATTACTGAGTTCGTGAACCTCACGAAAACCAACAGTAGCAACCGTGATGACGGTCATATAAAACGAGTCGATCAGCGACCAATCCTGGATGTGTCGATAACCGATCGTACCGATAACCAGGATCGTGAACAGGGCGGTCAGGGAAACAATAACATTGCGAATTGGGTTCATAGCCACTCCATCTTGGCCAAGAATACCTTTGGGCACCGGGAAACACAAGACGCCAGCAAATAAAATAATGAGAGATAACTAGTGCTTGTGCTGTATACAGTATACATATATACTGTCATCCGCTATTAGTCTAGAATACCGGATAAGTGAATTGAAACAGGGACAAAGGCGTCACTGACGATTCGCGGTGGCAGTGTAAATGAGGACACAATGAAGAAAAAACCCATAGAAAGACACCAGACTCTACGCGAGAAGATTCTGGAAAATATTCGCGATGCCATCCTTAAAGGAACACTCAAAGCAGGGGAGCGTGTTTCTGAACCGGATCTTGCAGAACGCTACGGAATCAGCCGTACGCCAATTCGTGAAGCGTTTCGTCAGCTGGAATCTGAGGGATATTTAACTGTCGTGCCGCGAAAAGGAGCTGTTGTTACGGCTCTGACCGAGCGTGATGTCGAAGAGTTCTATTCCATAAAAAGTATCTTGGAAGGGTATGCTGCGCGGCTGGCGGCAGAAAAACTCACCGACAAAGATATTGACCGGCTTAAAACCATTAATACCCGACTGGCGAAACTGGCCAGCGCCGGAGATGTTAAAACATTTTTTCGCGTGCATAACGAGTTTCATGAGCAGTTCATTCGAGCTTCGGGAAATGAAAAACTCCTGGAACTGATTCAACAATTGTTGAAAAAATTTGATCGCCTGCGCATTGCCTCTCTGTCCCTGCCGGGGCGGATGGAAATTTCCGTGCAGGAACACGAAAAAATCATTGATGCCTTTGAGAGCCATGATGGCGACACCGCAGATCGTTTGGTGCGCAAAAATGCCGCCTACGGCGGACAGGTACTGCTGCAGAGTATGACGGAATAAAAGCAAGAAACTGAAGATTCTTAAACCCGCTGAAAGGCGGGTTTTTTTATGTCCGAAAACGGGAGCTGTGCTGAACCAGCATTACAGCGGCAACACACAACAGCAGACTGAGTACGGCGGTAAAGAGAAATGATCCCATCAACGGGAGGTCACCGACACCGAGCAAAGAGTGACGGAACCCATCAAGAATATAAAACAACGGATTGATGTGTGAGATCTGACGCCAGAAAGGTGGCAGAATCGAGATCGGATAAAAGACCCCGCCAAGAAAGATCAGAGGCAATAACAGAAAGTTGATATACATGGCCAGGCCGTCAAAGCTGTCCGAAAACAGACCGGCGATAATGCCGAGCTGGGCAAACAGAAAACTGCACAACAGTGTCATGGCAAGGGCATGGAAAGGGTGCGCCCAGGGAAGTTTGGCAAAAAACGTCGAAATAAAACACACCACTGAGCCGACAAAAAGACCTCGCGTCATGGCTGCAAGGGTATAAACGGCGACAATTTGCAGGGACGAAAGAGGCATGACAAGCAGGTCGACAATATGACCGAGGTGGCGCGACATAAATAACGAGGATGAGCTGTTGGCGAACGTATTGTTGATCACCCCCATCAGAATCAAACCGGGGATGACAAATTGCGCATAGCTAAAGCCGTCAATGACGGAAATACGATTGCCCAGCGTCGCACCGAACACGAAGAGGTAAAGGGACGCAATAATCACCGGAGTGATTAAGGTCTGAGTATAAACGCGGCAAAACCGGTGGATCTCTTTTTTCAGCAAAGAGAAAAACGGCAACCAGGAACAATAGTGCTGATTCTCACGGTGTAACGGCGTCATGATGCCACCTGACAGACGTCATTGCCACGAGTCAAATGAAGAAAGACCTCTTCAAGGTTGGGAGAGGTCGTCTCCAGATCGCGAATAGACAAGGACCGGCCATGGCATTCCTGAAGAAATTCGCATACCGTTTCATCCGCATTGAGAGCAAGAGTCAATTGACGACCATCCGAAGACAAGGCTGCGCAACGCAATGACAACCAGTCAGGCACCCTGTCCAGCGGTTGATCAAGGAATAAGGTAATTTGCCGGGTGTCAAGCTGATTGAGAAGAGCCTGAGTGGTGTCGAGAGCGATCAGTTGGCCCGAGTTCATGATGGCAATACGCCGGCACATCTGTTCGGCTTCTTCAAGGTAATGGGTGGTCAGCAGAATCGTCGTATCGTGCGCATTGATCTCACGGATAAACGACCAGATGGTATGGCGCAATTCAATATCAACACCGGCGGTAGGCTCGTCGAGAATCAATAACCGTGGTTTATGAATCAGGGCCTTGGCCAACATAAAACGGCGCTTCATGCCACCGGAAAGACAGTTCATCGGCTTGTGCAGGTGATCAGTGAGGTCGAGTCGGTCAATAAGCAGATGGCGCCACTCCGGGTCCGATTTGACCCCGAAAAATCCCGGATGCATCTTTAACGCTTTATCAATGGTAAAAAAAGCATCGGTCACCACTTCTTGATGCATGACTCCAGTGAGACGGCGGGCATGTTGACAGTCTTGCTGCGTATCATGACCAAAAACGGAAACCGTTCCCGAGTCTATCCGTGAAACACCACAAATCATATTGATGGTTGTGCTCTTGCCGGCACCATTTGGTCCCAACAAACCAAAGATTTCGCCGCGTTCGATCGACAACGACAGATCCTTAACGGCCGCATGGCTGCCGAACGATTTATTCAGATGTTGAATGTGCAGGGCAAAAGACATGACAGGGACTATACCGCCACCATTCATGCCGAGGCAAGATGAAATAAGGGCACAGATGCCGACTGAGCTCACTGTCGGCTTTGTCGGAGAAATTTCACAGAAAGCGGCTTTAGCTCACGACAAAACAAGGCGTAAAACACCAGCCTGTTGTGGGTCAACACAGCCTGAGACTGTGAGTCAACACACAGAACGCCTGCAACTGGCGCTGCTGCTTTTCTTTTATGTCCGGTTTGTGTATGGTGTCGATGAAACAGCATAAAATAACCGACAGTCACGAGGTCTCTTTCCGGGAAAAAGATCATGTCAAAAAAAGCCATTGTACTCTATAGCGGCGGGCTGGATTCAACGACCTGCCTGGCATGGGCCAAGGCGCAGGGGATGACGCCCTATGCCCTGAGTTTTCGCTACGGCCAACGCCACAGCATCGAATTACAAAAAGCAGAATCCTTTGCCCCGCAAATGGGTGCCGAACAACATCTGATTGTGGATATTGATCTGCGCAAGATCGGCGGCAGCGCCCTGACCGCCGATATCGATGTCCCCAAGGATCGGCAGATTGATGATGCCATTCCGGTCACCTATGTTCCGGCACGCAATACGATCTTTCTCTCCTACGGCTTGGCCTGGGCCGAAGCACTCGGTGCCTTCGACATCGTCATCGGCGTCAATGCCCTGGATTATTCCGGGTATCCCGACTGTCGACCTGAGTTTATCGAGGCGTATCAGACCATGGCCAACCTGGCGACGAAGGCTGCCGTAGAAGGAGCCGGCCAGTACCAGATCCACACGCCATTACTCCATCTGAGTAAAGCCGATATTATTCGCATGGGCACTGATCTGGGTGTTGATTATGCCCTGACCCATTCCTGTTATGATCCGGCTCCGGATGGGCGGGCTTGCGGTCGCTGCGATTCCTGTGTGCTGCGACTCAATGGTTTTGCCCAGGCCGGTCTGACCGATCCGGTCCCTTACGTCGAGAAATAACATGACTTCTTCCACCATGCCTGATCTGCAAAAGTCGCAGGATACCCGCAATATCGCCATCGATAAGGTGGGAATCAAGGATGTGCGTTATCCCATTGTTGTTCAGGATAAGAACACCAGTCGCCAACAAACGGTGGCCAGCATCAATATGTATGTGGAATTGCCTCATCAGTTTAAAGGCACGCACATGAGTCGCTTTCTGGAGATTCTCAACCAGTATCGCGGTGAAGAAGTCACCCTCAACGATATGGAAGGGTTGCTGCAGGCGATGAAAGAGCGGTTGGAGTCGGACTGCGCTCATATTGAATTGACCTTTCCCTACTTTATCGAAAAGCAGGCCCCGGTTTCCAAGGCCAAGGGGTTGATGGAATATGAGTGTCGTTTTATCGGCACCCTGCGGGAAAAGAGGGATTTTGTCCTTGAGGTGCGGGTGCCGGTGACCTCGCTGTGTCCGTGTTCGCGAGATATCAGCCGCTATGGCGCCCATAACCAGCGGAGTTGTGTGACTGTGGCCATCCGCTCGCAAAAAATGATCTGGATTGAAGACCTGATCAGCTGGGTAGAAAGCTGTGGCAGCGCCCCGGTGTATTCCTTACTGAAACGGGAAGATGAAAAGGCGGTGACGGAACAGGCTTACGAAAATCCCATGTTTGTCGAAGATATCGTGCGGGCGGTGACGGAAAAACTCAAAAGTGTCCCGTCTATCGAATGGTTCTGTGTGGAATGTGAAAATTATGAATCCATCCACAACCACTCCGCCTATGCAACGCTGGAATATGCACGTCGGAGCGACTAGCTGTGGATAACTCTGAAGATTCCACCAAGTTATCCACAGGCACGTCGGCGTGTAAGGATTCTGTTTTACTGATCTTTGCCAAACAGCCGTTACCCGGGCAGGTGAAAACACGCCTGACACCCGACCTGACACCTCAGCAGGCCGCAACGTTGTATGCCTTCAGTCTGCGTCAAACCATGACAGAGCTGAGCTGTGATGACTACGACATGGTGATCTGTTATAGCGGTGATCAAGACTATTTTGCCCGATGTTATCCACACTGCCGACGTGTGTGCCAAGGGCGAGGAGACCTCGGTGAACGGCTGCAACGGATGTTTCAGACAGCCTTTCGCAGTGGCTGGAAGCGTGTCTGTGTGGTTGGTACGGACAGTCCGGACTTACCGCGTGAACGGGTGCGGCAAGCCTTTGATGCCCTGAATGATCATGACTTTGTCGTCGTTCCCGCCGAGGATGGCGGCTATGTGCTGGCCGGGTCGAATAAGTACTATCCGACTGCTTTCGAACAGATCGACTGGAGCAGTGAACGGGTGCTTGAACAGACCCGCTCACGGCTGGTATCGTGTCAGCTTCGTTACCGTATGCTGCCGCCCTGGGAAGATATTGACGATGTGGACAGTCTGCGTCGCTATCTGCGGCGCCATCCCGATAACGGCTGTGCCCGCTACGCCCAGCGTTGTCTGCGGGGAACGTCACTTTAAATGCAAGAAACAACCGATAGGAGACTCACGTGCTCGATTTGATCTGGAATGCCGGTCCGGTGGTAAAATTGGTGTTACTGGTTCTGGTCTATTTTTCCGTGGTGTCGTGGACCATTATCTTCTATAAATTTCGCACGATTCAGCGCGCGACCCGTGAATCAAGCCAATTTATCGATTTTTTCTGGAACAAAAAACGGCTTGATGCCGTCGCCCAGGAGATCAAGCAGTTCAGTCATTCTCCGTTAAGCACGTTATTTCGTGAGGGCTATCAGGAACTGTTGAAAGTGCAACGCATCGAGAAAGGCGATGACAGCCGCGGTTTTGCCGATATGGGCGGTGAGAATATCGCCCGAGCCTTGCGCCGGGCCAGTACTCAGGAAACCCATCGTTTGGAAAAATATCTGACCTTTCTTGCCACCACCGGCTCGACAGCCCCGTTTATCGGCCTGTTCGGCACCGTGTGGGGAATCATGGATTCATTTCACGGTATCGGCCAGACGGGGAGTGCGTCACTGGCCGTGGTTGCTCCGGGGATTTCCGAAGCATTGGTGGCCACGGCCATCGGTCTGATGGCGGCGATTCCGGCCGTGGTCGGCTACAACCATTTTCTCAATAAGGTCAATGTCCTGATCGGCGAGATGGATAATTTCAGCCAGGAATTTCTCAACATCATTGAGCATATGACGCGGAGGTCCTGATGGAAATCAGCCCTCGTCCCCAGCGACGCAGCTCGCTGTCGCAGATCAATGTCACCCCGTTTGTCGATGTCATGCTGGTGCTGCTGATTATTTTCATGGTCACGGCGCCGATGATGGAAAAGGGCGTTGACGTTAATCTTCCCGAAGTCAGTCAGGCTCCCAACCTGGAAGCGGCTAAACAGTCGTTGATTGTCAGCATCGACAGCCGTGGGCGGATTTTTATCGGCAGACAGGCTGTAGACAGTCCGGATAAGCTGGTTGCCGTGCTGCAACAGGTGCTCGCCACGCGCGACAGCAAGGAAGTCTACCTCGAGGCCGACAAAGTTGTCCCCTATGAACGGGTGGTTCGTGTGCTGGCGGCGATTCGCCGTGCCGGTGTCACCCGACTCGGCATGGTCGCCCTGGAACCGGAAACCAACTAGATCAAAGGACGGCTATGTCGGAACCCGTGACTCCGCGTCGAGATCTCTCCCATCGCAGCAATGCCGGTATCGGTCGAATGTTGGTGTTATCTTTCATCCTGCATGTGCTGGTGTTTGCTCTGATGGGAGGCTATCTGGTTCCCCGGTTTGAAAAACCGCAGAAGCCGGTATATTACGTCGATCTACTTAACAAGCCGGTGGCTAAACCACGCGCCGGACGCCCCGATGCTCCCGCCAAGAAAAAGACCCCGGCGAAAAAGAAACCGGTGGTCAAAAAGGCTCCGGCAGTGACCAAGCCGGTCACCAAACCGCCGGTGAAGGCAAAACCGGTCACAGCCCAAAAAGCCCCGGAACAGGTTGTTAAAACACCGCCCAAGACCGTGGACAAAGCGCCGAGTGTCAAACCATCGGTTGATGTTGCCGCTGCGACCGTCGAGAAAAACTATCAGGAAGAAACGCTCGACGCCATTGAGAGGCTCAAGCGCAAGCAACGTATTGACGCGTTAAAACAGGAACTGAACGCATTAGCCACACGGGAAACACCCACCACGGATACCATTGATGCACCCGTCGGCGAAGTGGGTGGCCAGGGCGATGAAGCCGGGGTCAGCTTCGACAGTTGGATCAAAGAGTATCTCTCGCAGGCCTGGGCGTTACCGCGACATTACTGGGAGCGTGGACTGAAGGCCAAAATGGTGCTGCAATTCAATACCTCCGGAAGGCTGGCCCATTACGAAATGCTCTCTCCTTCGGGGGATAGCTTTTTCGATGCCAGTGTCAAGCGGGCGGTGCAGCAGTTGACCCAACTGCCCGCCAAGCCGGCCCGTCCTCTCGAACTGATCGTGACTTTTGATCCGAAAGAGATGTTGATGCGATGACTAAAATAGTGATGATCGCCCTTGTGTTACTGGTGAGTGTTTTCTGCTCAGCCGGTATGACGACGGCCAAAGAGATTGTTATTACCACGCCGGGTAAGCAGGCCATCCCCATGGGGTTGACCCGGATCCTGCCGTTTCAGCAACGTGATACCACCCTCGAAGAGACCGTAGATAACGTTCTTAGCGCAGATCTTGATCTCAGTGGTCTGTTTGAATTTGTCGATCCGCACGCCTTTCTCGACGATGCCGGACGCATGGGACTGACCAGCACTGCGGTCAACTTCACCCAGTGGCGCCTGCTTGGCGCTCAGGTGCTGTTTAAGGGCGGCTATCGGCTCAACGGCACTCAGGTGGAATTGGATCTGCGTTTGTTTGACGTCATCTCACGGCGTTTGCTGGTCGGTCATAACTATCGCGGCCAGGTGTCGGATGTACGGCGCATGGCGCACAGTTTTGCCGATCTGATCCTTGAAGCGCTGACCGGCAAGAGCGGAGCGTTTAATACCCGTATTGCTTTTATCAGCAATCAGTCCGGTCACAAGGAACTCTATCTGATGGAATCGGATGGTTACGATCCGAAACGGATTACCAACCACCGCAGCCTGGTGCTCAACCCCGATTTTTCGCCGTTGGGGCGTGAGGTGATTTTTACCTCCTACCGCCAGGGCAACCCCGATCTGTACCGCAAAGAGATCTACACCGGCAAGGAAGCGCGCATCTCACGCTACAAGGGGCTCAATATCTCCGGCCGCTACCGCCAGGATGGCCGCGAACTGGCCCTGACCCTGTCCCGTGACGGCAATGCGGAAATCTATCTGGAAAGCCTGTCCGGACAATTGCACAAACGGGTCACCAATTCGTGGGCCATCGATGTTGATCCAAGCTGGAGCCCGATCGGTGACCAACTGGTGTTCGTCTCCAACCGGCAAGGCAACCCCCATCTGTTTGTTGCTGACCTGATCGACGGCCAGGTGCGGCGTCTGACCTATAACGGTAAATACAATGCCACACCGGCCTGGAGTCCGGACGGCAAGCGGATTGTGTTCAGCCGTCTCGAGGGCGGTGCCTTCAACCTGTTCAGTATCGGTATCGATGGCAAGGATGAGCGCCAGCTGACCTTTGGTGCCGGCAATAAAGAACATCCACGCTGGAGCCCTGATGGTCGCTTTATCGTCTACTCCAACGATCTCTCCGGCAAAAAAGCCATCCATGTTATGCGTGCCGATGGCAGCGGCCAGCGTCGCATTTCGACATTGGATGCCGACTGCAGTCATCCGGCCTGGTCGAACAGCTGGTAAGCGATTCACGGCTAAAACGTTGACATCCCACGGGTGTTCCTTTAGATTGAACGATACATCGACAACCGTGTTATCACGAGTGGTGGAGGGACTGGCCCTTTGAAACCACAGCAACCGGTCCTGATGTTCAGGATGACAGGTGCTAATTCCACCCCCGTATGGGGACAGATGAGACGGCGTCTTTGGATACTTGCACCACCACAGGACGTTTCGCCTGTTTCACGTATCCACAAGGCCCCATTCTCTCTGGATGGGGCCTTTTTGCGTGGAGAAAAATTTGACCAACGACGTTCAACTGGTAACAACCCAGACCATAGAGATCGATGAGGAATTGCGCTTGGAGAGCGGTCGTCTTCTTGGACCGTTGACCCTGGCTTACGAAACCTATGGAACGCTCAATGCGTCGGCCGGTAACGCGATCCTGGTGACCCATGCCTGGACCGGTGACGCCCATGCCGCCGGTAAGCACAGTGAAGAGGATCGCAAGCCGGGCTGGTGGGACAACATGATCGGCCCCGGCCGGGTGCTGGATACCGACAAATACTACGTCATCTGCTCCAATGTCATTGGTTCCTGCAAAGGCTCCACCGGGCCCACCAGTATCAATCCCCATACCGGCCGTTCCTATCGGCTGAAATTCCCCATTGTCATGGTGCGCGATATGGTGCGCGCCCAGAAATTAATGCTTGATGCCCTGGGCATTTCCACGTTGGTCACGGTGATCGGCGGCAGCATGGGCGCCATGCAGGCTCTGGAGTGGGGGATTCATTATCCGGACATGGTCAGGTCGATTATCCCCATTGCCGGCACCGGTCGCACGTCGCCCATGGCCATCGCCCTCAACGCCCTGGCTCGCCAGGCGATCTACAACGATCCGTTGTGGAAAAAAGGCAACTATAAACCGGAGCACCAACCGGTGAGCGGCTTTGCTTTGGCCCGTGCTGTCGGCCATATTTCATTTTTATCCGAAGAGTCCATGGACATGAAATTCGGTCGCCGCTTTTCAGCCCGCGATGGCCTGTTCGATTTCTTCGGCCAGTTCGAGGTGGAGCGTTACCTGGAGTACAACGGTAATAGTTTTCCCGCCCGTTTTGATTGCAACTCTTTTCTCTATCTAGCCAAAGCCCTCGATCTCTATGACGTGTCGTGGAATTTTTCCGGCATGGAAGAGGCACTGGAGCGGTTGAGCTGTCCATCGCTGTGGTTTGCTTTCACGTCAGACTGGCTGTATCGACCGGAACAGACTGAAGAGGTGGTGGATGTCCTGCAGAAGGGCAATAAGCCGGTGACCTACCATCTGATTGACTCCGACTACGGACATGACTCGTTCCTGGTTGAGCCGGAGAAGTTCACACCGTATGTGGTGGAGTTTCTTCAGCAGCTTGAGGTGTCAGGGGAGTAACCGAGAGCTTGACATTGGCCTTGAACGTTCTGGCCAACCCCACTCCATTCACTTACACCGAGGATGTCGGCAAAAGTGGCGAGGATGGCGCCACCTGTAAAAGAAGCTAAAACAGATCGAGCTGCTTACGCGGCGGTGGGGTCAGCTTAAATGGACGCGGTGAAAAACGCGGACATTCCACCAGCTTGGTGCCCAAAGGCTGGCGGCAGGAGCGCACACATTTTTCACACAGCGGATTGAATTGGTCAAAAGACGACGTCGAGGCCACAGCAGACTCCTTGAAGGCAACAACTGTTATCCATTATTAGGTGTTGCAAGTATCCTGTCAATGGCCTGTTTCAGTTCCGGCTGCTGTTCGGCAAAAGGATCAATGTTCAAGTCGATGCGATCATCCGGGCGGGTATGACGATAGAGGGGGTCGTAATATTTCACCATCAATTCCGAAATCAACTGGTGCCACTGCTTATGGTGCAGTAACTCGAGCATCTGCTCGGTCTCTTTGCCACCCAGGCGACACTTAATCGATTCGATTGGGGGGATAAATGCCTCAAGGGGCAACTCGTCCACCTGATAATCTTCCAGAATAATGCGCACCCGGTTGTCCATGGACGTCTCGAGCCAGAGGGTCGTTTCCTCCTGTAGGCTCTGGTAAAAGCGCAGCGGCAGCAACAGGCGTCCAATGTGGCGGCTTTCCCCTTCGGTGAGCGCCCAACCGCCGGATTCCACTCGACGTAATTGGTCCCACAGCAACGCTTCAAACGTCTTTTGCGATGGTTGACGGCCAAGACCGACACCGCCGAACGCGCTGCCCCGATGATTCGCCATGCCTTCGAGATCAATCACCGGCCAGCCCTGTTGTTCGACCTGCTGCAGAATACGGGTCTTGCCGACGCCGGTCAGACCGCGCAGCACCAGCATACGCGCCCAGTTGCCCTGTTCAAAAAAATCCAGCACAGTGCGACGAAAGGCCTTGTGGCCGCCGCGCAATTGGAAGGCCGGGTAGCCGGCCAGTTGCAGAAAGGCGGTCATGGCCCGGCTGCGTAGTCCGCCACGCCAGCAAAAGATAATGATGGGTTGACGGTGCGACTGGCGATGAGAAAGAATGGTCTCAATCATGTTTGGAATGAGCGGTGCCACCAGGTGCATGCCGCGGTGACGTGCGGCATCCGGCCCTTCCTGTTTGAATAACGTGCCGATTTCAGCGCGCTGCTCGTTGGACAGAATGGGAACGTTAACCGCACCCGGAATGGTGCCGTCGTTAAATTCATCCGGACTGCGGACGTCGACGAACAGCGCACCGTTGTCACGGCGGCGCAGGGCATCGTCAATATCAATAATAAAATTGTCGTTGAGCATGGTTAAATCAGGTCCACAAAAGCAAAAAGTGGCCTGGAGTGTAGCAGATTGACCGAGGACGAAAAAGGACCATTTATCAGCCTGGAGAATAATCGATCCTTCATTGATTATAAAATGGAATAAAAACACCTGGCTGGCGGCCGCTCACCGATAAACGAATTGACAGTTGCAGGCAGCTATGGTACAAAACCGCGTTTGTAGGACACGAGAAAAGAATGAAAGAAGATTGACATGGCCGAAAACCGGCGTGAACTCTATAAATCTCTTGGTTTCTTGTCCAGTGTCGGCATCTGCATGGTTGCGTCGATTCTTATCGGCATGGCCATGGGCTACTACCTTGATCAGTGGCTTGGAACCAAGCCATGGATGCTGTTGATTTTCCTGGGGTTTGGTATTGTCTCAGGATTCAGAAATATTTTTATTCTGACCAATCGCGAATTGCGGCGTCAGAAACAGGAGAGTCAGGACGACAGTGAGTGATGATCAACTGCTCGGACAACTTGCCCGACGCAACTGGATCATTTTGGCACTGCTGGTCGCGTTAAGCGGCCTGTTTCAGAACCTCGACCTGACTCTCGGTGTGGCCAGCGGCGGTTTGATTGCCGTGTGCGGGTATCAATGGCTGCATCGCTCGCTGGTGAAAGCGCTCTGCGAAGGGGGCGCACCGGCGGTCCGGGGGTTTCAACTGAGCTATGTGTTCAGGCTGGCTGCCTTGGCGGTAATGTTGCTGCTGCTGATTGCCGTGGTCAAAGTGGACCCCATCGGCCTGGTTATTGGACTTTCAGTCGTGGTCATCAACATTATGTGGACCACCATAAAGCGCGCTATCAAGTAAGGAGGCACGACTTAAATGACACATCCCTTTTTATTTCTGCAATGGGTCGAGCAGCAGTTACACACCCACCTCGGCGAGCATGTGACATACACTTGGTTTGTCATGCTGCTGTTGATCGCTCTGGCCTTTGTTGTCTCTCGTGGGATCAAAATGGTTCCCAGCGGCTGGCAGAATCTGATGGAAAGTGTTGTCGGCGGCATTGAGAACCTGATTGTAGAGACCATGGGTCCTAAAGGAAGAACTTATTTTCCTCTTATCGCGACCTTTGCTCTGTTCATTCTGGTGTCCAACCTGGTTGCCCTGATTCCGGGCTTCTATCCGCCGACCGCCAATCTGAACACCAACGCCGCCCTGGCGCTGACCGTGTTTGCCATGACCCATATTATCGGTGTCAAGGAGCACGGTATTTCTTATCTTAAGCACTTCATGGGCCCGATTCTGGCTCTGGCACCGTTGATTTTCATCATTGAAATCATCGGTCACCTGGCCCGTCCGTTGTCCTTGTCTCTGCGTCTTTTCGGTAACATGTACGGACATGAGATCGTGCTGATGATCTTCTTTGCTCTGGTTCCGCTGTTCCTGCCGATCCCCATGATGATGATGGGTATCCTGGTCGCGTTTATCCAGGCGTTTGTTTTCACCCTGCTGGCCATGATCTACATTGCCGGGGCTCTGGAAGAGGCACACTAAATAATCACAACGTGAATCACGTTTTGATCGGTCCTATATCATATAGGAAAAATAACCCACATTTTTCGTTTGAAGGAGAAAAGAGATGACTTTTTTCGCATGGTGCATGATCGCAGCTGGTTTCGGTATGGCTATTGGTTCTTTCGGTACTGGTCTGGGCCAAGGTCTGGCTATCAAATCTGCCGTTGAAGGTGTTGCTCGCAACCCGAGCGCAAGTGGTAAAATCCTCACCACGATGATGATCGGTCTGGCGATGATCGAGTCCCTCGCTATCTACGTATTCGTTGTAGCGATGATTATTCTGTTCGCCAACCCCTTCACCGCTCAAGTTATGGAACTGGCTGGCAAGTAATTTCTGCCTGCAACCAAGCTTGTTCAAAGGCGCTCCCATTCGGGAGCGCCTTTTTTTCTGCCTGCACACGATAAATCGATTTTGATATACTGACACCTCATTAGTGAGATCTTGACGGGCGGGACGTTTTACCGCCAAAAGCCACGGTAGGGCAGGGGATGCGAAAACTGATCAGAATCATCAAGGAACATGAACGCTATCCGCTGACACCGAGGATTTTTATGGTCCTGTGTGCCGCCATGGTGGTGATTCTCGTCGCCATTTTTTCTCAATCCTATCGCCGGCAAAATCGCACCTTTCTCTCTCGTGTCATCACCCATGAAAATCATGTTGTCACCCAGTTGACCCAGCAGATCGAGCATCAGTTTGACATGATGTACGCGGATATCAGGATTCTCAGTCAACTGAATGAGCTTAAAGCCTATGTCACAACAGGTGACCGTCGCGCGCTGGATAAAATCGCCGATGAATTTCTGCTTTTTGCCCAATACAAGCCCTATTATCTCCAACTGCGCTTTCTCAATGCCCAGGGCCAAGAAATGGTCCGTATTGACAATAAGTCCGGGCGTATTTTCAAGGTGTCGCCCTCACAGTTGCAGAACAAGTCCGGACGCGATTATTTCCAGCAAGGGATCCGTCTTAATGCGCACGAAGTCTATTTTTCCCGCTTTGACCTGAATGTCGAACAGCAACAGATTGTTGTTCCCTATCAACCGACGTTGCGCTGTGCTGCGCCGGTCTATCGTGATGATAACGAAGGACAACCCAGTGGTGTTGTTGTCTTGAATTACGATGGGGCAAAGCTGGTTGGTCTGTTGGAACGGATGGAAAATATTGCACAGGATACGTTACTGCTGGTCAATCACGATGGGTACTGGCTGCGTGGTATTAACCCTGAGGATGAGTGGGGGTTTGTGTTGCCGGAGCGTCGTGATCGACGGTTTTCACATCGCTTTCCTGATGCCTGGCAACAGATGCGCGATGGTTTGAGCTCGATCCGAACGCCCCAAGGTGCTTTTTGTTATCGTTCGGTCAGTCCGCAATTCCCGGAATCCGTTATCAACTCTCCCCATTGGTATGTGGTCAGCTATGTCCCGGATTCGCGGTTTTTTCGTTCTAAAATGGCGGCAATTGAGCAACAGTTTGATATGGGGATTATTCTGCTGCTGCTGGCGATTGTCCCGGGCTGGATCGTTTCTCTGTTTATTGCCGAAGTGGTTAGTAAACATCATGATCTGAAAATGAAAGCCAACTATGATCGACTGACCGGATTGGCGAATCGCGCGTTGTTTACCGATCGACTTGAGCAGATGCTGTGGGCCAGTGAGCGCAGTGGTTACCGTTTTGCTGTTCTGTTTTGTGACCTGGATGGCTTTAAGGCCGTTAATGACACACTCGGGCACGATGCCGGTGATGAATTGCTGATCGCTCTGGCCAAACGGATGCAGAACCAGGTACGCAAAACAGATACTGTCGCGCGGTTGGGAGGGGATGAGTTTGCCATCCTCTTGGCCAATATCTCTTCAGTTGAGGTCGCTGAAATGATAGCAACCAAAGCGATCGATCAACTCCGTCAGCCGGTCAATCTGCAAAACGGCTGTGCCAAGGTCGGCGCCAGTATCGGTATCAGTCTTTATCCGGATCATGCCAGGGAGTGTAAAGCTTTGGTGACATATGCTGACCAGGCGATGTATGAAGCGAAACGGCGTGGTAAAGGCCGTTACTGCCGTTATGACCAGATTAAGGCGCAGGAGCTTGAGGATCAGGAGTCAAACCCGATAAGCTGACGAGGGAACAACGATGAAAATTGACATACTGGAACAGCGCTGCGTCTATGACGGTTTTTTTGCCCTGAATCGTTTTGTTGTCCGCCATGAGTGCTTTGATGGCGCGTTATCCGCACCATTGGTACGGGAACGGATCGACCGGGCGCGTGCCGCTGCAGTGCTGCTTCATGATCCGGACCGAGATTGCGTCGTGCTGGTGGAGCAGTTTCGCATCGGCGCCGTGGCAGATACGCACAGTGCCTGGCTGATGGAATGTCCGGCAGGAATGATCGAACCGGGTGAACAACCGAAGGACGTGGCGTTACGGGAATGTCTTGAAGAGGTGGGACGCCAACCGGTTACCCTGCAGCAGATTGGCGAATACTACGTCTCCCCGGGAGGCAGCTCGGAGAAAATCACCCTCTATTACGGTCAGATTGACAGTACCGGCCTGGATGGGGCGATTTGCGGGGTTGCCCATGAAGGGGAGGATATTCGTGTTCTGGTGCGACCATGGCATGAGATTGAACAGCAGCTTGATGAAGGGCGTATCACCAATGCGACGACGTTGATCGCCTTGCAGTGGTTGCAAGTCACCCGGCTGAAAAATTCGCAGACAACAAGCCGCTGAAAAATTCGTGTGTATGGTGCAAGGCGAAGCCGGACCCGAATCTTTGTGAGAAATTCGGGCTAGAATCGAATGATGGACGAAGACCAGGTCAGGCCGGCACCGAAGGTGACCAGTCCGACAATGTCACCGGGCTGAATACGGCCGCTTTCCAACGCTTCATTCAAGGCAATGGGAATACTGGCGGCCGAGGTGTTGCCAAAGCGATCCACATTGACATAAACCTTGCCGGAATCAATTTTAAAACGCTTGCCAATGGCTTCAATGATGCGAATGTTCGCCTGATGGGGGATCAACAGGCTGAGGGCGTCAGGAGCGATTTCAGCCAGCTTCAGCGCTTCATGAAGGGCGTCGGTCATCGAGACCACGGCGTGACGAAACACTTCACGTCCTTCCATGTGGATGGTGGCTTCATTGCTGTCAATCAATTCATGGGTCAGGGGCAGCTGACTGCCACCGGGGTTGTAAAGCAGGCCGTGGTGGCGACCGTCACTTTTCATGTAGGTACTGAGAATCCCGGTTTCATCCTTCGCCGGACCGATTACGGCAGCCCCGGCACCATCGCCGAACAACACACAGGTATTACGGTCCTGCCAGTTGATCATGCTGGAAAGCATCTCCGCGGCAATGACCAGAACATGCTGATAGCCGGCAGTCTGAATCAGGCTTTCGGCCAGGTGCAACCCGTAGAGGAAACCACTGCACGCCGCGGAAAGGTCAAAGGCCGCGGCATTGTTGGCACCGATCTTTTCCTGAACCAGGCAAGCCAGGGACGGAAATTTCATATCCGCAGTCACCGTGCCGATAATGATCAAATCAATGTCTTCCGCACTGACCTGGGCCTTTTCCAGGGCTTGATTGGCCGCCTCAGCAGCCAGATCCGACAGGGCGCTGCCCGGTTCGGCAATGTGTCGTTGATGAATCCCCGTCCGCTCGACAATCCACGAATCACTGGTGTCCACCATCGACTCAAGGTCGGCGTTGGTCAACACACGGGATGGGACAGCATGGCCTGTGGCAAGAATGCGGCAATGTGGATTCATAGCGAACTCCTGAACGAATAGAGACATCGGTTAGAAAATGATGAGTATAGCAGATTGCCGCCATGGGATCAGCGACAATCAGTCCTGCCCCGGCAACGCTGTCGCCAGTGCCGTCGAGGCAGAATTGAGAACAAAAGGAGTCTACTGCTAGGGGGGGCAACAGGCACAGGTCGAGCGGAACAACGAGGTGCTCAGGTAACGATCACCCCGGTCGGGAAGCAACGTGACGATCGTCCCCGAAGACATGGTGGCGGCAACGCGCAACGCCCCGGCGACAGCAGCGCCGCTGGACATGCCGACGAACAATCCTTCATGGATGGCCAGATCGCGGGCACAGTTGAAGGCCTCGTCATCTTCGACGATCAGTTTGTCGTCAAGGTTCTCTTCGTGATAGATCCCCGGAACAATGGCCTCCTGCATGTTCTTCAAGCCCTGAACCGAATGGCCAAGGGTCGGCTCAACCCCGATGATGCGGATGGCCGGATCACGCTCCTTCAAGGCCCGCCCGGTGCCCATCAACGTGCCCGAGGTGCCGATACCGGCGACAAAGGCATCGATTTTGCCGCTACATTGACGATAAATCTCCGGCCCGGTTGTTTCATAGTGAGCCAACGGATTGTTGGGGTTGCTGTATTGGTTGGGCATAAAATACTGTTCCGGCGATTCCTTGACGATCTGGTGAGCGAGGAGAATCGCGCCATCCGTCGCCTGGCCCTGGGTGGAAAGCACCACTTCCGCACCATAGGCTTCGAGGACACTGCGGCGCTCAACGCTGACACAGGGGGGCATGACCAGTTTCACGTGATAGCCCAGTGACGCACCGATCATGGCCAGGGCAATACCGGTGTTGCCGGATGTTGGTTCGAGAATGGTTTTGTCCGGGGTCAGAGATCCATCCTCAATGGCCTTTTTGATCATATACCAGGCTGGCCGATCTTTGACTGACCCGCCGGGATTGCTCCCTTCGAGCTTGGCATAAATCTGCACCGCAGGATTCGGATTGAGTTTCGTGATTTTGACCAACGGGGTGTTGCCGATGGCCGCCGGCAATGTAAACGGTTGAGGAGGCATAGTGTGATCCAAAAATATGATAAAAGATAGTGGCTATTCTAAATGATTCCGTGAAGCACCTTGCCCGGCCCAGCCAACGCGTCGACACGTTTTTCCACGGCAGGATCATCGATTAAAGGCGGCGCGTGATGCGGTTTACGCCGGGCGTCGATGATCAGGGCGCCGCGACAACCCCAGTGTTTCTGGGTGGTGAAACTGTCAATACCGTAAAGATCGCTGGCCGGATCAGAGCGGGTAAACGTGGTCCACAAAAAGTTGTTAAGCGTCTGAGCACTGAAAGCACTGTCATCACTGATGACAATCAGTGAAAATGCGTTGATCGGTGCCTGACCATCATAAAAGGCACAAAATCGTTCCATACTGCGAGCGGCTTCATCCGGCTTCTGACAGGCCGGTCCCTGGACAACCAGGACACCGGGCATGGCGACATGAGGCGTAGAAAAGCCGTCAGGCAAACGCATGTCGACCGGGATTTCCGTGGCCAGAGAACGCCGGGTCGGGCCACTGGCCGCAACAACCACCTTGGAACCGCTATTCAGGCCTTGGCCACTGTAATCGAGCGTATCCATGGTGGTGCAGGTCTGAAAATGCAGATCACGCTGCCAATCACAGCGTTGCAGAACATGGCTGAAAAACCCCTCAATATCGTGGATGTCGAGGCGCGGGTCATCCTGATAGTTGGTGATCAACAGATATTTGGCCAGAGAGAGCTGTCCCTGGCCGAGAATTGCATTGGCCTGGGTCAACAGCTCTTGGGGGCGTTGTTCGCTGCTGTACGGCGTGTAGCGCTCGCTGCCGATGGCAAGCAGCAATGGATGCACCCCGGCGGCATCAACGGCATGAACCGCGTGAATACCGGGGAGAACCGTGGGAATCAGATCGCCGGTCAGTTCATGAATAAAGGTACCGAAGCTGGTATCTTCCTGTGGCGGACGACCCACCGTGGTAAACGGCCAGATGGCATCCGGGCGGTGATAAACCGCGTTGACCTCAACGACCGGAAAATCATGCGTCAGACTGTAGTAGCCGAGATGGTCACCAAAAGGACCTTCCGGACGGGTGCGACTCGGATCGATATGACCACAGATGACAAAATCCGCCTGAGCGGGGAAGGGCAGGCCTCCCGCTTGAACCATGGGAATTCGTTGACCGGCGAGCAGGCCGGCAAAAGAAAGCTCGGGCATCCCTTCCGGTAGCGGCATCACGGCAGCAACCGTCATACTCGGTGCGCCGCCGATAAAAATATTCACAGGGAGTTTTTCACCGTGATCATGGGCTGCGCGATGGTGGACACCAATACCGCGGTGAATCTGATAATGCAGGCCCACTTCTTGGTTGGTCTGATACGCGTTACCGCCGAGTTGAACCCGATACATGCCGAGGTTGGAAGAGCGCATACCCGGATGCTGTGGATGCTCGGAATATACCTGTGGCAAGGTGACAAAAGGGCCACCGTCATCCGGCCAGGACACCAGCTGCGGCAGTTGGTCTATGGTGGTCCGCTGCTGAAGAATCGGGCCGGTTTTTACTTTTTTCGGCAGCAGATGCCAGGCGCCGGCCGGGGCTTTGGCAAAGGCCCACGGGCGCTTGAAGACTGAAGAGGGATCGAGTTTGGCATCGACCAGGCGCTGAACGGTGGTCAGGGTATCGCGAAAGATAAACCGCGTCCGTTCCAACGTGCCGAACAGATTGCCCAGCATGGGAAAACGGCTGCCGGTGACATTGGTAAACAGCAGAGCCGGACCTTCAGCGGCATAAACCCGGCGCTGAATGGCGCCGGCTTCCAGATAAGGGTCGACCGGGTCACTGATGCGAATCAGTTGGCCGTGTTGTTCAAGATCCCGTACGCAACTTTGCAGGTTGGCATAACCCACGATGACCTCCGCACCTTAAAATGAATTGATCCGGCGAATGAACGAGTTCAGCAATCCGTAGCTGCGACGGTTAAAGTGAATCGCCAGTCGCGGCAGGTCCCACAGATCGGGCTCGTCCCGTTCTTTGTCGAACGCACTCACCGCCTCGATACGGGTATCGGGCAGCAGGATTTCAGAGAACTCACTCTCCAGAGTGTCGATCTGCTGCTGGGTCAGTGCTTTGTTGAGGCGGATGACCAGCAGTTTGCCGACATACCGGCTGGAGTGATAGACCTTGTAAAACGAGTCGATGACCTCCATGGCCTCTTCGGCACAGCGGGTGATGGTAAACAGGCCAAAGTCTTCACCGGAGATCAGACCCTTGGGCAGCAGGACATCGCGCATGAACTCAAACAGGTCTTCCCAGTACGTGCCGTTGTTGTCATCGATGAGCACCAGAGGAATGGGCGGATTCTTCCCGGTTTGAACCAGGGTCAGGGTTTCCATGGCTTCATCCAGAGTGCCGAAACCGCCCGGAAACAGGGCCACTGCGTGGGCTTCTTTGAGAAACGCCACCTTGCGGTTGAAAAAATATTTGTACATCAATACCCGGTCACTTTGTTTCATGACCCGGTTTGTGTCCTGTTCAAACGGCAGCTCGATGTTAACGGCAAAGGAGTTTTCCTCCCCGGCGCCCTCATTGCCCGCCTGCATGATACCACCGCCACCACCGGTGATCACCATGTAATTGTTTTGCGCCAGCAGTTGTGAAAAGCGGACACATTTCTGATAGATGGGTTCCGTGGGCAGGGTGCGGGCCGAACCGAAGATGGTCACTTTGCGCCGTGACCGATACGGGCTGAACACCTTATTGGTGTAGCGCATTTCCTTCATGGTGGTGCGCATCAGCTTCAGGTCGGCCAGGTAATCGCTGGTCTGACCGGCCTTCAGGGCGCTGAGGATCATTTCGCGAATGATGTAGTGGTGGTGAACACCGACTTCCTCAAGCAGGTTGTCGATCAATTCGTCAATGTGACCATTGGAACGGGTAAACGAGATGTCCATAGAGGTATCATTCCATCATAAAATCAGCGACGAGCCAGAAACAGACTGCCGGCCATACTTTGTGAGCGGATCAGCAATCCCTGCAGGCTGGAGCCAAGATAACGTTCATCAAAGGCAACATACAAACTGCGCAGTTGTTGCTCAAGACGATAAAAGCGATTCTGTTCTTCCACACTCAGGGCCTGCTCGACATCCTCGCAGATGAAGGTGATACAGTTGTAAGGGCGCACCGTAATCTCCAGCGTACACCCATGATCACCAAGAAACGGACAGGTGCGGTCAAAATGAGCAGCCGGCAGCTTATCCTGCAGAATCGCCCCAAGCAGGTTGGCCAGAGTCATATGATTGTGGCCCAGCTCGCAACAGGAACCCTGACATTGTGCGCAGGCATTGGCTCCTTCCGCGGAAACAAACAGCCCATGAATCTCGGTTTGCAGGTCACCGATCAGGCTCAGTTGCTGGTCAATCCACTGGCGTTCTTCAGCGCTCAGCGCCATAATCTCTTTGCGAACGCTCAACACAATCCGCTGCCAGCGTTGATGGTTTTCCGATGGCGAAGGGGCCATTCGTGTCTCTGCCTCTGGTTAAAAGTGGTCGAAGAAGGCCGTAAGCCGGGTTCTGTACCCGAATCCGGTTACCCGGAAACGGGGAACGATCATTCCTCTAGGACCGCCGTTGCCGACGGCCTCAAGCAGCCAACCCGGAAGCTTCGAGCGAGCCGCTCTCAAGCGCTTCCCTATTCGGCCTTGCTCCGGATGGGGTTTACCGAGCCTCTGATGTCACCACCAGAGCTGGTGAGCTCTTACCTCACCCTTTCACCCTTACCTGCCGAAGCAGGCGGTCTCCTCTCTGTGGCACTGTCCCTGGGGTCACCCCCGGTTCCCGTTAGGAACCATCCTGCTCTGCGGAGCCCGGACTTTCCTCCCGTTTCTTGCGAAACCGGCGACCGTTTGTCCTTCTTCGACCAGTTTGTGTCGTTCTGTCGGGCGTCTACTCGCCTTCCGGCAGAATATAGAGCAGACGGTTACAATGCGGGCAGCTGTCGATCCCCTGTTTTTTCAGCATGTTGTTGAAAAACTGGGGTGGCAGATGCATGTTGCAGCCCATGCAGGTGCCACGGCGGGCCTCGACAAGGGCCGTACCATTGCGACGCTTGAGCAGCAGCTCGTAACGCTGGCGGATTCGGGGCGGAACCTGTTCAATTAAGCCGGCGCGCTTGGTGTCTTCCGAGACCAGGGATTCATCGATTTCCGTCAACAGGTCATTAATTTCAGTGCAACGGCTGTTGCAGGTGGATTGGAGTGAATCCAGTTCCTGTTGTTTTTCATCGCGATCTTCTTTGAGGGTGGCCAGAGCCGCATCACGATCCTGAAGGATCTCTTCAAGGTCTTTGCTCTGTTTCTTGGCCACGTCAACTTCCTTGAGGATGGCCAGGTATTCTTTCTGCGTTTTGATCTCAGGCAGGTGGGCTTCCGATTTTTCAATGTTGTCCTGCTCTTTAAGCAGCGATTGGTTAATTTCACCGCGCTCTGCCTCGATGGTGGCCATCTCACTCTCCAGCTGAGCGATCAGCGCTGTGAGCTTGTCGGTTTTAACCGTCAACTCATCTTGTTCCTCGCGAAGTTTCTCCTGCTTTTTTCGTCCGCTGATAATGTGCTGATCGAGTTCCTGCAGATCGATAAGTAGCTGTACTTCCTCTTTCACCCTGATACCTCCATGGTCTGTAATGCTTAAAATAGCGGTCTATATGTGTGTGAACGGATCACATTCATCCTGTGCAGTCGTTATGGTCATGTTCCAGCCTTGTGTCCGGCTCTCGTGTTCGAGTCGGCGTGCCAGTGCCGGCGCCATCAGGTGTTCCGTGGCAAAATGGCCGGCGTCAATCAAGGCCAGT
The DNA here is from genome assembly GCF_963676955.1 of uncultured Desulfuromonas sp. NCBI lineage: Bacteria > Pseudomonadati > Thermodesulfobacteriota > Desulfuromonadia > Desulfuromonadales > Desulfuromonadaceae > Desulfuromonas > uncultured Desulfuromonas sp. Next base: position 1,162,473 of record NZ_OY781461.1, read on the forward strand.
CCCAATGAGCGGGCGGTCATGGCCTCATGGTATTTAATGTCGCCGGTAATCAGAACATCCGCGCCCTGTCGGGCCGCTTCATGGATCAGCGATGCGCCGCTGCCGCCGCAGACGGCGACCTTTTTCAGCGGGCTTAATTGAGCGGGGGCAACCATGCGCAGCGTTGTCACGCCGAGCTGGTCCTTACAGTGGCGGGCCAGCTGTTCCAGAGACAGCGATTCGTCAAGGCGACCGATACGTCCCAGGCCGATATCCTGGCGATGATTTTCCAGCGGAATCAGATCGTAAGCCACCTCTTCGTAGGGATGGGCCTTTTCCATGCGTTGAAGAACGGCTGCCAGCCGGTGGCGCGGCACAATGGTTTCCAGGCGGTCTTCATGCACCTTGGTATCCTCACCGGCATGGCCGATAAATGGTTCGCTGTCGCTTCCGGGCCGAAAGGTGCCGGTGCCGTTACAGCGAAAGGAACAGTGGTCGTAGCCACCAATATGCCCTGCACCGCCTTTGAATAACGCCTCTGCCACGCTCTCGGTATGTTCCTGAGGGACATAGACCACCAATTTTATCAGATCACCTCCACGCGGACGCAATAAGGGGCCGGCATCACAAAGGCCGAGCCTTTCTGCCAGCCAGTCATTAAGACCGTCGGCGGCATGATCGAGATTGGTATGGGCGCTGATAATCGCCAGATTGTTCTGGATGGCGTCAAAGAGGATCCGACCTGTTTCCTCGTTTTTTGAAATTTTTTTCAGTGGCTTGAAAAGCAGGGGATGGTGGGTAATGAGCAGTTGGCAATGGTGGTTTATGGCGTGTTTGACGGTCTGTTCCGTGGGCTCAAGCGCGACCATTGTTTTGGTGATTTCCTGATTTAAATCACCAACTTGCAGACCGACATTGTCCCAGTCTTCCGCCAGGTTCTGCGGGTAGTTGCGGTTGAGCCAGCCAACCAGATCATGCAGGCGTACACAGGAGGTTTTTGCCATCATTTCCCCTCGCCAAAAAAAGAGAGTGCAACTCGGCTGTCGTTGCACTCTCCTGGATCGTTTGCTCTAAAAAGTAGCTGTCGTCGTGTTCGTCTTCGTACCATGTACTTACCTGCAAAAGTGGTGGGCCCACCAGGACTCGAACCTGGGACAAACCGGTTATGAGCCGGTGGCTCTGACCAACTGAGCTATAGGCCCACGTAAAACAGAGCAAAGAGTTTATTTGATTTTATCATGCAGTGTCAAACAAAAACAGCGTGGTCAAAGCTCTTTTAACCCGCTGATCTAGAGAGCGAAAACGTGCTGACAATAAAGTCCGCCAGCGCGTTGATATCTTCCAGCTCAAAAAGAGGAACATCCACCTCTAGCGGGGTGTCACTGGCCACGGCAATCAGCGACGGATCCGGTGTGTCGCCACGGCTGATCAGCTCCGTACTGTAATGGTGGCGAAAGACTTCAATTTTCGGCATCGAGCTTTGTTTGAAGCCCTCGGTCAGAACAATATCAACATCGCTGAAATACGTGGCGATAAGGTCGTTGATCTCCGGGGCCTGACGGTGCTGTTTGACCAGCGCCAGTTTGCTAGAAGAACACACCAACATGGTATCGGCACCGGCCTCGGTGAAGCGATGGCTGTCCTTGCCGGGATGATCAATGTCAAAACGGTGGGCATCGTGCTTGATGGCACCGACGCGAAAATGGCGCTTTTTCAACTCAGCGATAACTTTTTCAACCAGGGTGGTTTTCCCGGTTCCGGATTTGGCGATAAATGAAACGGCCGGTGGGGTCATGCATACTCCAGACGGTGAAAAAGGTCAATATATCCCATGGTACGTGGAAGGTCAGTCGAGCTCAATGTAAATTTTTCTCACCTGCGGATAAAGGCGTGCGTGTCTCAGTCTGGATCAGGTTGTGCCGCTTCGGAACAGCGCAATACGACTTGGTGGCCGAAGTAAAGTCAAAAGATGTTTACGGATGCGGGTTTTGGGGATCTTGCACGATGGACTGCCACTTGGCGTGGCTTTCGCAAGCTTGGTCGGTGTTTATGATCGACGTTTATGGCAATAAAAGCGGCACGCATGGTGTTGCAGTCAACAGGAAAGGATCGACAATGTCGACACCGCATTCGCTGTCGGGCTCTTTGTGGCTCAACAAGGATACCCATAACTATTTAAGCAGCAAACGGATTGCATTACTTGAACAGATTGAAGTGACCGGCTCCCTGAGTCGTGCCGCCAAGGTGTCCGGCATGAGTTACAAAAGTGCCTGGGATGCTCTTGCTGCGATGAACAGTCTGGCGGAACAGCCGTTGACTGAGGCCTCCACCGGAGGGCGTGATGGTGGTGGCACCCGTCTTACGGAGGCCGGCAGCCGTGCGGTCCAACTGTATCGCACCATTGAAAGGGAACATGCCCGTGTTCTCACACTGCTGACGGAAAATTTTGATGATTACTCCCATCTCTACAGTTTGCTGCAGCGTCTGGCTATGCGTACCAGCGCCCGTAATACGTTACAGGGCCGGGTGGTTTCTCTGCGTAATCAAGGCCTGCTGACTACCGTGGAGATGATGCTGGATTGTGGTCAGACGCTTCTTTCCCAGATTACCACGGACAGTGTTCAGGCTCTTGGCCTGATGGCACAGGGGCGGGTGTTTGCCATGGTCAAAGCGCCCTGTCTTACCTTTGTTGCCACGGATTGTGAGCCGGTGGTTAATCCGTTGTGCGGCACGGTGTTATCGTCGCGTCAGCAAGGGGACCTGATTGAAATTGAACTGGATCTCGGTCGGCAGATTCATTTGAGTGCCGTGGTGCCGCAGGATGCGGTTCCCTGTCGGCAATGGCACCCGGGGAGCTCTCTGTGTGCCACTATTCCGCCCAGCCAAGTGATGATCGGTATCGCCTGATCGCCATCCATTGAGCACTCCGGCCGCGGCCGGTGGTGTTGTAAAAACCCCGGGGGCCCTCCTTCTCCCATACCTGCCGGCTTCCGGGTAAAGGCGCGTCCTTGTGGCGCGCCTTTCATTTTTCCCTGCCGACAACATAAAGTCACTGGTACCTTTGTAGACAGTCATTATACTATGAAGGAGCGGCGCGTCGCTGGTTGGCTGCGCCGGGTGAACTGTTATGAACGTATGGAGGGGCTATGAAACTGACGATTTTATGTGAAAATACGGTGGGGCGTGCGATCCCCGCCATTGGCGAGCACGGCTTCGCCTGCTGGTTGGAAACCGAAGACGGCTGCTTTCTTATCGACAGTGGCCAGGGGTTCGGCATTGTTCAAAACGCCCGAGTTCTTGAAAAAGATCTGCGCCAGGTGGATGGGGTGGTCCTCAGCCATGGTCATTATGATCATGCCGGTGGTCTTGAGGATGTGCTGAGAATTCGTGGTGAAGTGCCGGTCTATGCGCATCCGGATATTTTTTTGCCGCGCTATTCCAAGACCCCGCACAGCTTACGCTTTATCGGCATTCCGCAACGTCGCGAGCTGTTGGAAACCCTGGGGGCGCAATTTCATGACACTCCTCAGTTTCAGCAGATCGGGGAGGGGGTGTTTGTCACCGGCACCATTCCCCGCACCACCGACTTTGAAGTCGGTGATACCAACCTTGTTCAGCCGGACGGCCAGGGCGGCTACAAGGCGGACCCGTTTGCCGACGACATGGCCGTTGTTGTGGAAACTCCCAAAGGACTGGTGGTCATCCTCGGCTGTGCCCATTCCGGAATCATCAACACGCTCAATTATATTGCCGAGGTGATGCAACGTGAACATTTTTATGCCGTGGTTGGCGGCACGCATCTCGGTCCGGTCGGTGCGGAGCAGTTTGAACGGACTGTCGCAGCGCTGCAAGAGTTCACGATCGAAAAAATCGGTGTGTCCCACTGCACAGGGCAGGCGCGCGCCGCACAATTGCGACAACTTTTTCCCAGCCAGTTTTTTTATGGCTCCGTTGGTGCCGTTCTCGAAGTCTGATCGGCTGGTGAACGGCCAAACAGCAAGGAGGACATGATGAGATTTTTCAGCGTAATTCTAGTCGCCTTTATTCTGATTCTGGCAGGCTGCGCCTCGCGTCAGTCCGGCAATGTTTACAGCCGTTCCCAGGCACAGCAGCAGCTTTCGGTCTATTACGGCACCGTACTGGTGGTCAACACCGTGACCATTGAAGGCACGCAAACCGGGCTGGGTACCGTTGCCGGTGGTGTGGTCGGTGGTATTGCCGGTAATACCGTCGGCGGCGGCCATGGTCGTGCTTTGGCCACGGCGGTTGGCGCCATCGGTGGTGCTCTGGTCGGTTCAGCCGTTGAAGAAGGGGCCACCCGTCAGAATGGTCTGGAACTCACCGTTGAGTTGGACAGCGGCGAAGTGATTGCCGTGGTTCAGGAGGCGGATGATTACTATGCGGTGGGTGATCGGGTGCGGATTATTCGTGGTCCAGGCGGCGTGACCCGCGTCCGCCAATAACCTCTTTTCCCGGCTCCCGTCACCATGGGGGCCGGGCGTTCAGCTCCGCTGCCAAACGCCGATCCCGGCATGCCGATCCCTTTACTTTCCCAGCTAAATCCTTTCCAGCGTTGACATTTTTATTCATAGGTTTTATATATAACTTATTGCATGAATAATCGAAATTATTGATCATATGGTTCGGAGGGTCGATGAAGCGCGTTGAATGGATTTATTTTCGCAAGGGTTGAACCTCCTGCACGAAAGCTCAAAAGTTTTTTGAGCTCAACCAGGTTGAACTGGGCACTCAGGTGGATGCCCGCAAAGAGAAAATCGATGAACAGGCTGCCTGGACTTTGTTGCAGGGCGGACGCTACGTGTTTGCCGCCAAGGGGAAGTCACGCAAAGAATTTGAAGTCAGTGACGATAACCGCGAGCAGATCCTCAAGGCTGCTATGGGACCGTCAGGAAATCTCCGTGCTCCGACGTTCAAAGTTGCAGAGAACTACCTGATTGGTTTCAACGAAGAGATGTACGAGGCGTTACTCAACGAGTCACGCTGATTTTCCGGGTGCCGCCAGGTACCCAATTTATGCAGGAAAGGAACGTTTCATGTTAACCATTACCGATGAGGCTCGTAACCAGCTCAAGACAATTCTTGAGCAGAATCCCGGCAAGTCACTGCGTGTGACTCTGGCCGGTTTTGGCTGAGGTGGTCCCTCTTTGGGATTGACTCTGGACGAGTCAACAGACGAGGATAAACAACTGAATATCAATGAAATCGATGTGCTGCTTGATCCCCAGGTTGCCCGTTTCAGCGAAGACCAGGTGATCCACTTTGTTCAGGACGGTTTCAGCATCACCTCGAAAAAAGGGGGTGGCTGCGGCTCCAGCTGTGGTGGCAGCTGCAGTTAAATCGTTGGCAACGGCATGATATTAAAAAAAGGGTCGCATCCTTTCGGTGCGACCCTTTTTTTAATGCACTGTGTCATCCTGACCCGCATTTCTCACAAGCGACCTGATGCGAAGCCGGCAAGTACCCTGTCTGCTGCGTCACGCTTGAAAAACGTTCTCGACAGACTGCACGCATGCCTTGCAGACACGGCCCTTTCCGGCTTCTCGCGACGACCTTTGTGAGAAAGCCGGGCTAAAACCACTGTTTGAGGCGGTCCTGGATAAACTGAATCATGGCGAGATGAATTTCCTTGGCATTTCCCTGGGCGTCGATGGGGGCGCCAAATTCAAAATGGATTGGGCGGTTGGGGTCAATGACGCCAAAGTCCTTGAGTTTTTTTCCATTGCCCCAGGCATCCGTGCGCAGTGCCAGCGGGATGATGGGCACCTTGGCTTTCTTGGCCAGTTTGATGCCGATGGAGTTGAACTGATCGGGATCAAATTCCGTCGTACGGGTGGTCTGGGGGAAGACGACGATGCTGGTACCCTGTGCCAGTTTTTCGCAGCCCTGTTCGAGAACCGCTTTGAGGTCTTCTCGCGGGTTGGTGCGATTGACCACCACGGGGTGGCGTGAGCGCATGACATGTTTAAACACCGGATAGTCGATCAGGCTTTGCTTGACGACAAAGGTCACCCGACGGTATGGGGCAATCAGAGTCGGCAGAATAAAGGTTTCCAGCGTACTCATGTGGTTGCCGATGAACACACAGGGTTCATGGTCGGCGCAGACATGCTCCATCCCTTCGATATGAAAGCGGGCACCGGATTTTTCCAGAGCGCGCAAGATGTTCAGGCTGCTGGTTGACCAGTCACCGTCGGTGTAAATCTCCTGACGGGCCATCCATGCGGCCTTGAAGACAATGGGAAATGCCCGGGCGTAAAAACCGGCGGTGGGCAATTGCGCGGACAGCCAGCCACCACTGTGATCGGCAGTGTGGTAGGTAGTGTGATCGAGGGGGACGGTAATCATGATGATCCTTGCTGTGCTGCCCAGGCAGCAGTAAAAGAAGATGAATAATGAGGCTTGTGGGAAATGCCCAGTAAGGTCAATAAATGCAAACGTTTATACTGCTGCAATCCTATACATATCTCATAAAACCGTCGGGTTGTAAACGAAACCAATGATTTTGGTCGCCCATTCATGGGCGTTACGAGCCTTTGTGTCCAAGGACGTATGGATCAAAAAAACGGCCGGAAAAAAGTCAGTCGTCGCTGCTTTTTCCGGCCGTTTTCACCTATGATCAGTGATGTGCTTCAGGGGCCTGCGTCTCAATGGCAGCGGGTTGAACCGTGTCCGGTTGAGGTTGCCGGCGATAGTCCGAAACCACGGAAAGCAGCGCCAACGCGGCAAAACCGATGCCGAAAACCATCCAGGCCGTGTTGCTCTTGAGCTGGTAAACTTCGATGGCGGCGATCACCAGCAGATAGGCGAGAACGGCCAGAACCACGATATTGCCGATGTAGGGAATCGCGGTCAGGATCACAGCAGCCGGACTGACGATGGCCAGATAGCTGGTGACGCGAAAGGCCGTCTCCAACGATGAATCGGCACCGAGCAGTTTCATGGCGACACTGAGCAGAAACGCTCCGATATAGCAAAAAGCCACCACGGTAATCGGCGTGGTGATGATCGACGACAACGCTGTGAATAAGCCGACTTCAGCACCGTTGACCATGTAATAAAACGTGACGAGAACGCGCAGAATCCCGGCCAATAGGCCCAATGCCGCAATGGCGATCAGGGGTTCAATAAAACCGCCCTGACGGGGCATGTTGCGAAATTGGTTCGCCGGATTGAGGAGCACCTCCTTGATAAAAAGAAGCGTCTCCAGAGTTTTTTGCCGTAATGTTCCGCACTCACAAGTTGCCTGAGTCATACTAACCCTCCTATAGCTGTCCGATTTGATTGTATACAGAAGGGCTAAGTATAGTCGTCTTTAATGGTTTTCGTCCAGACTTTTGTCCCGAAAAACCGTGCTGGAGCGGCTTTGACAGGTGTGTTTAAGAGTCCCTACCGGCCTTGAGATAATCATCAATGATGGTGGCGTGGTCAAAACACAAGGGATTCGGCAGATTATCGAGGGGAAACAGCTTGGCTGTTGCCGCATCGTCTCCGCCGCACAAAACCCCGTCGCCTTCGGCCGTGAACACCACAGAGATGTTGTGTTGGCGTGGATCACGATTCGGATCGGAATAGGCGCGGAACTGGGCGAGGTTTTTCAGGGTCAGGCCGGTTTCCTCTTTGGCTTCGCGCACGGCGGCCTGTTCAAAGCTCTCGCCGTAATCAACGAAGCCGCCGGGCAACGCCCAGCCGAGTGGTTCATTTTTACGCTCGATCAGGACAATACTGTCGCCCTGACGGATGATGATATCCACGGTGGGAAAAGGGTTGCGATATTCTTTCACGGGTTTGCCGCAGTGCGGGCAAATCAGTTGGTCAGCCATGAGGATTCTCCTTGGGGTGAGCTGTGATCGTTCCGGTCAAAAAAACTGTCCGTGATTGTACAAGTACGATATTGGAACCTGTGTGATTTTTAAAATCGTATAAAAACAACGGGTTGTCAACGAACCCGGCCCTTCAGGTCACTTAGCCAAAGGCCCGCCATTCTTTTACATAAGTCCCCTAGGGTGCGTTCTCAATTAGCTTTCATGGCACTATTTTGGATCTTTTCCGCGTCCGCAGCGTTACAAGTCGTTGCCATAGAATAACTATGGCGCCTCCATGTGCCTTGCTGACACGAAAAATCCCTCAAAATATTGCTCATTCTTCTAATTGAGAACGCACCCTAGTGAAGGCACTGCAGTAAGCCCATCGCCCACAGGCAGGTGCCGCAGGGTTCGCTGCGCAAATAACAGTCCTCTTCAAAGGCCTCATTGTCAATATAGTCGCACGGCGCCACCGGGCAACAGCTGCAAAACGGATAGTCATAGTCGAGCACATTACGGCGGAAGCGAACAAAGTCGTCGCGGTTCCACAGCGCTTCAAGACCCTGATCCGTGACGTTACCGAACTGGCGGGTGGCAATGCGGTTTTCCCAGCCGTTGAGAAAACAGCGGTAATTGTGCCACAAGTTGTAACAGGGATGGACGTTGCCGTCCCAACTGACAAAGGCTCCGCCATCTTCAACAAACGCACAATGGCGCTGCTGAGTCGCGACCAGGGAGGGCAGGCTTAAATCCAAGCCGCACGCTTTAGCGGTTTGTCGGGCGCGTTCAAAGTGTTCGGCAACCTGCTGTTGGCGTTGTCGTGAACGGGCAGTGAGGGTGGTGAGATTGAAAAACACCCCCTGGTCGCGGGCCTGGCTTTTCATCTGCTGAATCAGCCGGCGGACAAAATCATCACCGGGCTTTTGCCGGCTCCAGGTGTTGTGCAGCCAGGCCACCAGGTCGATGCCCTGGCGGCGGGCCTTTTGACAACCGTGTTCAAAGATGGCGATGGCCGCATCGGTATTGATGTCATAGGCGACATTGTCGCAGTAGCGCGCATCATAGGGCAGCATCTGGGTGACCAGGGCAAAGTCCACCCCCTGCTTGGCGGCCCAGCGGATCAGCTCCGGCAGTTCGTGGACGTTTTCCTGAACCACCACCAGCTCCATGCCGAGTTTGACGTTGCTGGTCGGCGTGTGGCGGCGTGCTTCGTTGAGAAAGGCAAACGCGCGTTGAACGGCCCCGACCTGTCCGCCCTGACGGATTTTTTTGAACAGCGCCGGACTGAGAGAATCAATGGACAGGCAGATGCGGTTGGCTCCGGCGTCAAGGATCTCCCGGGCATTTTCCGCAGTAAACAGCAGGCCGTTGGATTGAAAACCGATCCAGCCGGCGGCAGGCATAGCGGAGCGCGCCTGGGCGATAAACGCGGTCAGCCGTGGGTGCAGCAACGGTTCGCCGATGCCGTTGAGAAACAGGGCGTCCAAATGAGCAAAGGCCGGTTTCAGTGCGTCAAACGTTGCCTGGGAAATGTGACCTTCTTCAATGGTGCTGCCTTCGGCATGTTTGACGCACATCGGGCAGGATAAATTGCAAAAGGTCGTGGTTTCAACAAACAGCTTGCTGGGTAACGGGCGCAGTGCCGGTACCGGCAAAGGCGCGGCAGTTGTGGGAATTACAGGTGTCATAGTCGTGTTGATTGAATGATCCGGGTCTCGGGTAAAGCGGTCGACGACGGATCAGGACTTCTTAAAACGCAGATTATATTTTTTTATTTTTCGATGCAGCGTGTTGCGGGCAATGCCCAGACTCTTCGCGGTCTCGGTAATGTTCCAGCGGTGCTGTTCCAGAGCATCCTGAATCGTTTCCTTTTCACTGTCCTTAAGCCCCTGGTGACTCGGCGGCAGCAGGTTTTTACGGGCCATAATGGAGGTGAGGGTTTTTTCCAGACCGCGTAACGAGTGCCACATCTGGTGCAACTCTCCGGGACTCATCGCTTCAAGCACCTCTTCATTGCCGTACTTTTCCCAGAAGTTTTCCAACGACTGCGGCGGGTTGACCTGTTGTTGAGGGTCATTGTCAGGACCGGGAACCAGGCCGCTCTGCTCATTGCGACTGCCGAGTCGTTCGCCGAGATGGTTGGGCTGGATCACCTCGTCGTTGCACAGCACAATGGCGCGACGCATACAGTTAGCCAGTTCACGGATATTCCCCGGCCAGCTGTAACTGTTGAGTCGTTCCAGAGTCGCCGGAGCGAGCGACAGGTTGGGGTTGAGCTGTTTGACAAAGAATTCGGCCAACTGACTGATATCTTCACGGCGTTCTTCCAGAGAGGGGATCTCCACCTTGACCACATTGAGCCGGTAGTAAAGGTCCTCGCGAAAGGTCTTTTCGTCGATGGCGCGTTCCAGATCGACGTTGGTCGCGGCAATGACGCGCACATTGGTTTTGATCGGTGTCTCGCCACCAACACGCATGAATTCACCGGTTTCCAGCACGCGCAGCAATTTCACCTGAATCAGCGGACTGGCATCACCGATCTCGTCGAGCAGCAGGGTGCCGTGGTTGGCCAGTTCGAAGATGCCGCGCCGGGTGCGGTGACCGCCGGTAAAGGCGCCTTTTTCATGGCCGAACAGCTCGCTGTCGAGCAGGTTTTCCGGCAGGGCGCCGCAGTTGACGGCAATGAACGACTGGTCGGCGCGGTTGGAGGCCGCGTGGATAAAACGCGCCATCACTTCCTTGCCGGTGCCGGTCTTACCCTGAATCAACACGTTGATATTTTTCTTGGCAATTTTATAAGCCAGAGACACGGTGCGACGCATGGCCAGGGAACTGCCCACTTTAAACCCCACCGAATCGGCGACCTCCGACCATTCCTCTTCGGAGTGGTTGCCCTGCTGGCGACTGGTGCCGTAGGCCACGGCCCGGTCAATCAGTTCCTCAATTTCACTGATCTCTTCAAAGGGTTTTTCCACATATTCGTAGGCCCCCTGCTGCATGGCACTCACCGCTGTTTTGATGGTGCTGTAGCCGGTCATGATGATCACTTCGCAATGGGGTTGACGACTTTTGATCAGCGACAGCAGCGTCAATCCGTCGGTATCGGGCAGCTTGAGGTCGACCAGCGCTACCTGGAAATTTTTTTCCTCCAGAGCCTGCAGGGCCTGGGGCTCGTTGGTCGCCGTGGTGACCTGATAGCCTTTGTACTTGAGCAGGCGGCGGAAAAAATTACACACATCCGTTTCGTCATCGATAATCAGTATGTTGATTGTAGCCAATGGTGCTCTCCCGGTTTGCAAACGACTTTTAGCAGGGTTGTAAGCGTGCTGTCCTGGTCCGTTTCCACGACGCAATCTGTTGCAGTGCGCGTGAGCGGAGTTATTCTTCTTCCGTTTCCGGCAACACCAGCGAAAAAACACTGCCCTTTCCCGGCGTGCTTTGTACTTCGATGGTACCGTTGTGTCCCTGGGCAATCCCCAGGCTGACCGATAGCCCCAGCCCGGTGCCTTTGGTGGCATCCTTGCTGGTGAAGAACGGTGTGAAAATCTTCTGCAGGTCTTTTTCCTCAATGCCGCAGCCGTTGTCCTCGACACTGATTATGGCCCAGCGTTTGCCGTCTTTTTCCCGGACATGGGTGCGGACGTGGATCACTTTCTCCTCGTCGACCTGGCTGTCGAGAGCGTCGCGGGCATTGACCAGCAGATTGGTCAGCACCTGCTGGATCTGCGGGCCGTTGGCGGTCATATTCGGCAGCTTGGGATCGAGATCGGCAATAATGCGGATCTGGTTGCGGTTGATCTGATACTGAATCAGACTGAGGACCCGTTCCACTTCACTGTTGAGATCGGTGGCGCTGACGGCAATCTGATCCTGACGTGAGAAGGTCAGCAGGTTCTGGATGATCCGTTTGCAGCGGCGTCCACAGTTGATGATATCGTCGATTTCCTCGCCGAAATCCTGTTCCGCCAACTCACGGGCCAGCAATTGGGCGGTGCCGATGATCACCGTCATCGGGCTGTTCAGCTCATGGGCGACCCCGGCGGCCATCTCGCCAATGGCGGCCAGCTTGGCCGACTGCACCAGCTGGGCTTCCATTTTGACCTTTTCCGTCACGTCCTTGAGGATGATGGTCATGGCCACCATCTGTCCCTTGTCGGTGAGCACCGGATAGTGGGAGCGGTCGAGGGTGAGTCCTGATTCGTCATGGATGCGGATATGCTGCGGCTGGAGGGTTTTCTGCATCTCCTCCATCGGGCAGTCCGCACAGGGTTCATCAAGACCGTGCAGGCAGGCATAACATTTGTTGCTGCTGGTCTGCTCCCATGTTTTGCGCATCTGTTCCGGCAAGTGGCCATTGTGCAGGATGACGTTGTAATCCAGATCGACCAGCACAATGGGATCGGTGACGGCGCGAAAGGTCTGCTCCCATTCCTGTTTGGCGCGTGAAACCTGGGTGTAGAGGCGTGAATTCTGAATGCTGATCGACAAATGATCGGCCAGGTGTTGAATCGACGCCAGCTCCTCTTCCTGGTAGGCGTCGCGGTTGAAGCTGGCCACCAGCAACACGCCGATCACCTCGGAACGCACGAACATCGGTGCGATGGCCAGGGATTTCAGCTCTATGGGATAGATATCCTTCTGGTGCATCTGCGACAGGTAACTGGTGGCCGGATCAAAGCTGGCGGCCTTTTTACTGCGCACCACCTGCCAGCTGTAGGAATCTTTGGGCAGCTCGTCCATGGTGCAGAAGTCGCTGGGAACGGCGGCTTTAAGACTGAGGCGTTCCATGGACAGGGTGGCGACACTGAGGAAGTCGCAGGGAATGGCCTGGGGCAACTTGATAAATGTCCGGTCGAGAATATCCTCAATGGTCATGTGGATGTTGATGTCACGGGTCAACTGGTGGAGGATCTCCAGCAGGGTGTTCTGCTTGAGAATCTCCTCGTTTTTCTTCTTCAGCTCCACATAGTAGTTGAGCTTGGAAGAATCCACGCCGGTCAGTTGCTGTAACAGATGTTCCTTGTTGCCCATGATTCCTCCCCAGGCCGGGTGCCTCTACATGGCCTTGTGGAAAATTTCCGCGATTTGTTCATAACTGGCCGGTCGTGGGTTGGTGACCAGGCAGGCATCGTTGAGCGCGTTGTGGCTTAAGCGATCAATGGCGTTCAGCGAAAGGCCAATATCACCCAATCCCTGGCTGAGGCCGATGTCGGAGAGCAGATTGTTGACGGCGACAATCGACTGACGGGCAGCCTCTTCAAGGCTCATGCCGCGCACGTGCTCGCCCATGGTAATGGCGATGTTGCGAAATTTCTCCGGGCAGGCCGCCAGGTTGAACTCCATGACATGGGGCAGAATTGCCGCATTGGACTCGCCGTGGTGCTTGTCAAGCAGCCCGTCCACCTGATGGGTCATGGCGTGGGTCGCGCCGAGAATGGCATTGGACAGCGCCAGACCGCCGGTGAGGCTGGCCATGGACATATTGGTGTTGGCATCCATGTCGGTGCGGTCATTCACCGCCTTGCGCAGATACTGAGAGGCCAGTTCAATACATTTGAGAGAATGGATCTCCGTCAGCGGAGTTGCCGCCAGCGACACATAGGTTTCAATGCCGTGGGTAAACGCATCAATACCGGTGGCGGCGGCCAGAGCCGAATCTTTGGTACTGAGCAGCTCCGGATCGACAATGGCGATATCCGGCACCAGGGATTTGGAGATGATCGACATCTTCAGCTGCCGTTTTGAATCGACGATAATGGCAAACTGGGTGACTTCGGAACCGGCCCCGGCGGTACTCGGCGCAATCACCATGGGCGGTAACGGCCGTGTCACCTTGTTGATGCCCTCGTAATCGCGTAGCACGCCGCCGTTGGTGGCAAGAATGGCGATCGCTTTGGCCACGTCCGTCGGGCTACCGCCACCGACGACGACAATCGCATCACAACCCGATTCCAGGTAGCGCAGCAAGCCCTCATCCACTTCGTAGTCTTTGGGATTGGTAGTCAGCGCCGCATAGGTGACGGTTTCCAGACCGCTGGCGTGGAGGTAGTGTTTGGCCTTGTCCACCCAGCCGGCGTTGATGACATCCTCATCGCTGACGACAAACACTTTTGAGGCGCCGATGCGCAGGGCACTGTCGCCGATCTGGCTGAGGCTGCCGCGGCCGAAGATTACCTCCGGCATGACAAATTTACTGATATTCATTGCAAACTCCGATCTTAAACATAATCTCCGCCGATCAGTTGAACGTCAACCTGAGCGCCTGAACCGATGCGGTCGGGCGCGGCCGGAAGGATCGCCAGGCCATTGGCGCGAATCATGGTTTTGAGAATCCCGGTATTCTGGTCGCCCGAGGTGCTGGCAAGGTACTGGCCATTGTTCATGGTCACGCACACCCGCATGAACTGGGTGCGGCCCGATTTCTTTTTCACATCGTCCTTGAGGATGGCGCTTACCGTTGGGTGAAAGACCCGGCGGTGTCCCATCATTTTTAACACGGCCGGTTTAACGAATTCTTCAAAGGTGATCATGGTGGATACCGGGTTGCCGGGCAGGGAGAACACCGGTTTCTCGCCATGCAACGCAAAAGCGGTGGGGCGCCCCGGTTTGATGTCGATCTTCCAGAACACGGATTGTACGCCGAGTTCTTCAAGGATGTCACGCACCAGATCGCGGTCGCCGGCCGACACGCCCGCTGAGGTGATCAGGGCATCCGCCTTGAGACCTTCCTTGATCTTCTGTAGATGGCTTTCGCGGTTGTCACGGGCGATGCCGAGCAGCACCGGTTCAGCGCCGATCTCCTTCAGGGCTGCGGCCACGGCAAAGCTGTTGCAATTCACAATCTGACGATTGCTCGGCGGCGTGCCCGGTTCAATCAGTTCATCGCCCGTGGCCAGGATCGCGACTCGGGGGCGACGATAGACCGGCACAATCACCTTATTGAAGGTGGCCAGCAAACCGATCTCCGCGGGACGCAGCAGCGAACCGGCGGAGAGGATGTTTTCACCGTCGGCGATATCTTCCCCTTTCACGCGGATATGGTCTCCGGCGTGGACCGCACTGCGGATCGTCACCTGGTCTCCTTCTTCACGCGTTTCTTCAAAAGGGACGACGGCATCCGCTCCCGGAGGGATTGGCGCCCCGGTCATGATGCGCACGGCGGTGCCGGGGTGAACCGGGTCGTTGCTGTAACCGCCGGCGGGAATATAACCGCTGATAGTCAGAGTACAGCCGGGCGAGCAATCGGTATGACGCACGGCAAAACCGTCCATAGCCGAGTTGTCCCACACCGGCAGACCCCACGGGGCAATGATATCTTCAGCGACAATACGCTCACCGGCGTCAAGAAGGCCAACCCGTTCAACGCCGAGTGGCGTGACATGGTCGAGAATGGTTTGGCGGGCCTGTTGAAAACTAAGCATAGCAATGTTCCTTTATCATCATGTCGTCCGTCGCAACCACCTGACCATTGTGAAGTTCAATCACCTGACTGCCAAGGCGTTGCGCCTGACCCTGATCATGACTGGCGATGATCACGGTCAGACCCTTTTCAGGCAGGGTGTAGATCAGTTGTTCAAGACGTTCGACACTGTATTTGTCCATATTGGCTGTCGGTTCATCGAGCAGCAAAACCTTGGGGCGTAGCGCCAGTGCGCGGGCAATGGCCACCCTTTTTTGTTCGCCGCCCGACAGCTCGCGTGCGTTGCGGTGGTGAAAATCTCCCAGACCGACATTGGTCAGCGCCTCATCAATCGCCTGCTGTGCCTGATTGGAACAGATGCCGCCCAGGCGTAAGGCCATGCACAAATTATCGCTGACGGTGCCGTCAAACAGGTACGGCGCCTGATGCACCAGGGTGATCTGGCGGCGCAACCGCGGCAGGGAGAACCAGCCCCGAGATACCCGGCGTTGTCTGAAATAAAGCTGCCCATTTTGTGGGGTAAGTAACAGCGCCAGACAGTTGAGCAGGGTGCTTTTACCGGAGCCGTTGGCGCCGTGTAGCGAATAGAGGTGTCCCGTTTCGAATGATAACGACGCGATGTCGAGGGCGCAGCGCTGCTCATTGGCATAGCGGTAACGGATCTGTTCAAGACGGTACAGTTCACTCATCGCGACCTCTGTTGCAGAACGTTCAGAAAAATATTAATCGCCAAGGCCACCGCCAGCAGAATCATGCCCAGGGCCAGACCAAAGGCGAATTCGCCCTTGCTGGTTTCCAGGGCGATGGCCGTGGTCATGGTGCGGGTATAACCGCGGATATTGCCGCCGAGCATCATGGCGACGCCAACCTCGGCAATGATGCGACCGAAGCCGGCAATCAGGGCGGCCATAATGCCGAAGCGAACCTCTTTAACCAACACCAGAACGCTGGTCACAGGTCCGCCACCCAGGGTCTGAGCCGTCGGCAGAATGCGCGGGTCGGAGCCAACCACCGCCGCCAACGTGTAATTGGTAACGATGGGGGTGGCCAGAATAATTTGGCCGATAATCATGGCTGTCGGAGTAAACAGCAGCCCGAACTGCCCCAAAGGGCCCTGGCGGCTGAGGAAGCCGTACACCACCAGACCGACCACCACCGTTGGCAAGGCCATCAACGTGTTCAGGATTGTCAGGCAAAATGTTTTGCCGGTGAACTGGTTGAGGGCAATGACAATGCCGATGGGCACACTGATCAGCGTGGCGAAAACAATCGCCACACTGGAGATCGTCAGGGAGGTGCCAACGGTGTTGAACACCTCCCCGTCAAAAGACAGAATCAGCGCAAATGCCGTGCGCAGTGATTCAACAATAAAATCCACAGGCGATCCTTAGTTCGCGTAAGTGAAGAACAGCTGTTGACCGTTTTTGCGGTAATCATCAATCAGCTTCTGACCGGTTTCGCCGGTGAGGAAGTTGGCAAATGCCGTGGCCAGCTCAAACTTGGTATGCGGGTGCTTGGCCGGGTTGACCGGGATGACCCCATACGGATTGAACAGGCGTTTGTCGCCTTCCACGACAACCTTCAGGGAGATTTTGCCCTGATAGGCTATGTAGGTGCCACGATCCGTCAGGGCATAGCCTTGGCGTTCATCGGCCATGGTCAACACTTCGCCCATGCCGCGGCCCGCTTCCAGGTACCAGTCGCCTGCCGGCTTCAGATCAGCCGCTTTCCATAACGCCAACTCTTTAAAGTGGGTGCCGGACTCATCGCCACGTGAAACAAAGGTGGCCTTGCCGGCGGCGATTTTCGCCAGGGCTGCCGCGACATCAGCGGCGCCTTTAATGCCCGCCGGATCAGCGTCGGGACCGACGACGACAAAGTCGTTGTACATCACGTCCTGACGGTCCACACCATAGCCGCCTTCGACAAAAGCATCTTCCTTGGCGCGGGCATGCACCAGAATGACATCAACATCACCGGCCATGCCCAGTTTGATCGCCTTGCCGGTACCCACGGCAATAACGTCCACTTTGCAGTTGTTCTGCGCCTCAAAGGTCGGCAACAGGGCGCTGAGCAGCCCGGAGTTTTCCGTCGATGTGGTTGTCGCCAGTTTGAGGTGCTCCTGAGCCAGGCTGACACCCGCCAGCAGCGTAACGAACATCAGTGCAAAGAGAACCAGTCGTAATTGTTTCATGACAATCTTTCCTTCAAATAAAGGGGGTTGAAATAAATGACCCTCCTTTGCAGGAAAAGAAACAATCACAGCTCATGCCACCGTGATGGCCATGGCCGGTCAGCTCCTTTCCAAACGCGGGAGGCTCGCCAGTTTCCCGAAGAACCCATTGGTCTGTCACCGTAGGTCAAGCCGGTAGGTGAACAAACTCGGAGTTGTGTCATCCATGTGCCTGGAGGAATGCACCTGCAGGCATTTTTTGCAGCAGCCTGTATACGTGCAAGTCCCGTGCACAACTTTCGTAGGTGCGCCATTAAAAAAAGGCAATTCGTCCTGATTACGGGATGTCACTGGGTCATTTTCTCTATGTTAACCTCCTTGATTTAATGGAGTTTTTCGTTTCTGTGCCGTGCTGTTCCATTGTGTACCAGAAGTGCTGAGCGCTATGGAAGCCGCATGAGACCGTCCCTTTAAAAGTGTAACAAAGTGGAACACTTTGTCACGAAGTAGACTGTGTGGTGGCACAGTCAGGTACAGCGGTTGGGAGAGGCCGTCCGTCCGCTCACGGAATTGGATAGCGTTGAAGGGATGGTGGAGGTGTTCCACTGTCTCGGCAAAAGTGTGACGCCCTGTTGCAGACTGTCTCAAAGTGGATCAAAGCGTCACGTTGACGGCAAGTGCCGCCAGGGCGATTTTGTAGACGTTTTAACAGTGTTCCACTATGTAACTCTTTTGAAATACGGGGCTTTTAAGGAATCTTGCCAAAAGTGGCATCCAAGTTGCTCTAGGGAGAACTACGGTTGTCCGTACCTGTACCGGGTGTGCCGGTGCCGGGATTCTTCAGGCTCTATATCTCATCACCATGGATGGGGGAACCGGAAGACTCTGAGTTTTCGTCATGCGGACGTTTTATCTCATTCACAACAGCAACAAAGGAGAGAACTAATGGCATTAGCAGATCAAACGTACGGTTTCTTCATCCCGACAGTATCTTTAATGGGGGTAGGTTGTGCCAAGGAAACCGGTGATCAGGCAAAAGCTCTGGGTGCGACCAAGCTGCTTATCGTGACCGACGCCGGCCTGGCTGCCATGGGCGTTGCCGACACCATTAAAGGCTATGTTGAAGCTGCCGGTCTGGAAGCCGCTATCTTTGACGGCGCTGAGCCTAACCCGACGGACAAAAACGTCCACGACGGTGTGAAAGCTTACGAAGAAAACGGTTGTGACGGCATCATCACCCTCGGTGGCGGTAGCTCCCACGACTGCGGTAAAGGGGTCGGCATGGTTGTCGGTAACGGCGGCCACATCCGTGACTTTGAGGGTGTCAACAAGTCCACCAAGCCCATGCCTCCGTTCCTGGCCATCAACACCACGGCCGGTACCGCATCTGAAATGACTCGCTTCTGCATCATCACCAACACCGATACCCACGTCAAAATGGCCATCGTTGACTGGCGCTGCACACCGAACATCGCCATCAATGACCCCGTTCTGATGGTTGGTAAGCCCGCTCCTCTGACGGCGGCAACCGGTATGGACGCACTGACCCACGCTGTTGAGGCGTATGTTTCCACCATTGCTACGCCGATCACGGATGCCTGTGCTCTGAAAGCGATCGAGCTGGTTGCTGAGTATCTGCGTCAGGCGGTTGCCAACGGCGAAAACATGGAAGCCCGCGACAAGATGGCTTATGCAGAGTACCTGGCCGGTATGGCATTCAACAACGCCAGCCTCGGTTACGTTCACGCCATGGCGCACCAGCTGGGTGGTTTCTACAACCTGCCTCACGGTGTCTGCAACGCTGTCCTGCTGCCGGTTGTCTGCGAATTCAACGCCATCGCCAATGTGAAGCGTTTCGCTGACATTGCTGTGGCCATGGGCGAGAACGTTGACGGTCTGTCCGACGTTGAAGCGGCTGAAGTTGCCATCACAGCCATCCGTCGTCTGTCTTCCGACATTGGCATCCCCGCCGGCCTGACCGAGCTGGGTGTGAAAGAAGAAGATCTGAAGATCATGGCCGAGAACGCTCAGAAAGATGCCTGCATGCTGACCAACCCGCGCAAAGCGAAGTTGGAGCAAGTGATCGACATCTACAAGGCGGCTATGTAACACCCGGCCCTCACGGGCTGTTCTGACGAGGACGTGCCACGTCAGAAACGACCAGCACGGGAGAGGCTTCGGCCTCTCCCGATTTTTACCAGAAGCACGATCAAAGATCTCCGAGCCTGCCCCCCCTACGGAGGTTGCCTTTAAGGGGACAGGCCGCCGGGTTGCATTGGAAACGGTGTGGCCTCCCAGTCTTGGAAAGGAGATTCTTACCATGCGCTTAATGCTAAGACACTGAAAAGGGAGCCTGACTCACATGGATAAGATTTTCCGCGTTAACATGACCGACCTGACCACCACCGTTGAAGAGGTTCCAGCCGAATGGGCCGGACTCGGTGGTCGCGCCCTGACTTCAACCATCGTCGCGACCGAGGTTGATCCTGAATGCCATCCACTGGGTGAAAAAAACAAACTGGTATTTGCCCCCGGTCTGCTCAGCGGTACTGCGGCGGCCCAATCCGGCCGCATGTCGTGCGGCGCTAAGAGCCCGCTGACCGGCGGCATCAAAGAGAGTAACGCCGGCGGTACCACCGCCCAGCAATTTGCCCGCATGGGTATCAAGGCCATGATCATCGAGGGCCTGCCCAAAGAGGACAAATTCTACAGCCTGCATATCACCAAAGACGGCGTAACCATCGCCGAAGAATCCGAGCTGCTCGGCAGCGGCAACTTTGCCGTCATCGATGCCATGGTGGAGAAGTACGATAAAAAAATCGGCGTCATCACCATCGGCCTGCCCGGCGAGCTGAAGATGGCGTCCGCGAATATTTCCGTCAAAGATCCCGACGGCAAGATCCGCAGCCACGGCC
Organism: uncultured Desulfuromonas sp.; assembly: GCF_963676955.1. Classification (NCBI taxonomy): domain Bacteria; kingdom Pseudomonadati; phylum Thermodesulfobacteriota; class Desulfuromonadia; order Desulfuromonadales; family Desulfuromonadaceae; genus Desulfuromonas; species uncultured Desulfuromonas sp. The sequence goes on from NZ_OY781461.1 coordinate 1,182,783, forward strand.
GTGGCGGCATGGGTGCCGTGATGGGTTCGAAAAAAATCAAGTACATGACCGTTGATTCCGACGGTGCCGGTGCCGTGCCCATCGCCGACCCCGACACCTTCAAAAAAGCCGCCCGCGTGTTTGCCAAGGCGATGCTCGATCACCCGGTCAGCGGTGAAGGTCTGCCTACTTACGGCACCAACGTTCTGGTCAACATCCTCAACGAGGCTGGTGGTCTGCCGACGCGCAACTTCACCTCCGGCCAGTTTGAGGCGCACGACAACATCAGTGGTGAAACCATGCACGACACCATTGTTGAGCGTGGCGGTCATCCCAAGCACGGTTGCCACAAAGGCTGCATCATTCAGTGTTCCCAGGTCTACGTTGACAAGCAGGGCAACTACCTGACCTCCGGTTTCGAATACGAGACCATCTGGGGCATGGGCGCCAACTGCTGTGTTGAGAACCTCGACGAGATCGCTGAGGCCGACAACATCATGGACGACATCGGTGTTGATTCCATTGAAACCGTTGTTATGTTCGGTGTCGCCATGGAAGCGGGCATCCTGCCTTTCGGCGACGGCAAAGGCATCCTGCGTCTGCTGCGTGAAGAGATCGGCAAAGGCACGCCGCTTGGTCGTATCCTTGGTGGCGGTGCCGGCAATGTCGGCCGAACCTACGGTGTGACCCGTGTTCCCGTGGTTAAAAACCAGGGTATCCCGGCGTATGACCCGCGCAGCGTCAAGGGGATCGGCATCACCTATGCGACCAGCACCATGGGCGCTGACCACACCTCCGGCTACACCATCGCGACCAACATCCTCAATGTCGGCGGTTTCGTTGATCCGCTGAGCAAAGACGGTCAGGTTGAGCTGTCACGCAATCTGCAGATTGCCACCGCAGCCATCGACTCCACCGGGATGTGTATCTTCGTCGCCTTCCCGGCGCTGGATATTCCCGAGTGTCTGCCGGCACTGATCGACATGATCAACGCTCGCTTCGGCTGTGAGCTGACCGGTGACGATGTCACTGAACTGGGCAAAAAAGTCCTCAAGCTGGAGCATCAGTTCAATCTCGATGCCGGCATGACCAACAAGGACGATCGTCTGCCTGAGTTCTTCAAAACCGATCCGGTTGCGCCGCACAACGCGATCTGGGATTTCACCGATGAAGAGATCGACGAATTCTGGAATTTTTAACCCTTTTGAGTCGTAGACTCTCCTTGCCGGGTGCGACCAACCCCTGTGTTGTCCGGTCGCACCCGGACTTTTTCTGAAGGAAAACGGTTTTACGGGTGCAGGAATGATGAATATCACAGTCAAGCTGTTTGCCAACTTTCGCGTTGGGCGCTTCAAGGAAGCGCAGCGCAACTATCCCGATAACACCCCATGCCGACTGGTGTTGCAGGAACTCTATATCACCGAGGAAGAGCTGGGCGTGCTGATGGTCAACAGCCGACATGCCGATCCGGATCAGGAACTCAAGGACGGCGATATTGTTTCCATCTTTCCTCTGGTTGGGGGCGGTTAGCATGTCGGAAATTCGCGCCAGTGTTGAACGCTGCGTGTGTGACGGCATGCTCAGCTGGAGCGATCAGTTGACCATCGCCCGTCAGTACGGCGTCAGCGTGGCCTATATCGAAGCCGTCTCCCTTGAGCGGGGCATCCTGCCGGCACGCTATCAGCGCAATCGCAACATGCTCAACTGCCGTGATCAACTGGCCCTGTTCAGCAGTCATGTCGCCGTCGTCGGTTGCGGTGGCCTCGGTGGTTACATCATCGAAGAGCTGGCCCGTATCGGAATCGGCCATCTGACCGTAATCGATCCGGATTTTTTTGAAGAGCACAACCTCAACCGGCAGTTGCTGTCGAGCCCGGCTGATCTCGGCCACGACAAGGTGGCCGTGGCCGCGCGGCGGGTGATGGAAATCAATCCAGCTGTGACCGTCACGCCCGTTGTTACGGCGTTATCCCGTAACAACGGCTGTGGTTTGCTGGCCGGTGCCCAGGTCGTTGTCGATGGGCTCGACAATATCGACACCCGTCTGGAATTGTCCGACGTGTGCGAAACCCTCGAGCTGCCGCTGGTCCATGGTGCCATTGCCGGCTGGTATGGCCATGTGACTACGCAAATGCCCGGCGACACGAGTTTACAGACCCTCTACGGCCGTAAACAACGGCCGAAGGGCATTGAGGGATCGTTGGGAAATCCCTCGTTTACCCCGAGCCTGATTGCCTCCGTGCAAGTGGCCGAGGTGATCAAGGTTTTATTGAACCATGGGGAACCCCTGCGCCATCGCCTGTTTACCATCGACCTGTTGGATATGGAGTGTATTGAAACACCCCTGTAAACAGATGATAGCCCTTAGCGAAAACAAGGGTACAACCGCAACGATGCCGGCCTCCGGGTGGCTCTCTTTCATCAGATTTGAATTCGTGAGTGGGCGGCGAGTAAAAAAGCAAGCCATTGAATGACTTGTGTTTTTTGCCGGTGATTCACCCACGGATTCAGATCTCAAACAATGTGGAGGATGATATGCCGACATTTGTTGTTGAACGAGATCTCGAAGGTGCCGGCTGGCTGTCAGCCGAACAACTCCAGGGCATTGCCCATCGCGCGTGCGAAATCGTCGATGCCATGGATCACCAGGTGACCTGGGTGGAAAGCTACGTCACCGAAAACAAATTCTACTGCGTGTATGTAGCACCTGACGTGGCTGCGGTGCAGGAGCACGCCATGCGTGGAGAACTTCCGATCAGCCGGGTGGCTGAAGTGTTCAGAAAGTTTGGACCGGAAGCAGACGACGCCTGACCAGGCAAGGAGGGGGGCTATGCAGCTTATCGACCGTTACGGGCGAAAAATCAATTACCTGCGACTTTCCATCACCGACCGCTGCAACATGCGCTGTCGCTATTGCATGCCGGCGCACGGTGTGGAGAAAGTCACCCATGACGATGTGCTCAGCTATGAAGAGCTCTATCGTATTTCCAAAGCAGCTGTTGCGACCGGCATTGAAAAGATTCGTGTTACCGGCGGAGAGCCATTGGTCCGCAAGGGGGTTGTGCCGTTTCTTGAGCGCCTGTCGCGGATTGACGGCCTTAAGCAGCTGGTGGTGACCACCAATGGCCTGATGCTCGACGAGATGGCCTATGATCTTAAGCAGGCCGGTGTTAAACACCTCAATGTCAGCCTCGATTCCCTCAACGCCAAGACCTTTGCTGAGGTGACCCGCGGTGCCAACCTGGTCAAAGTCCTCGCCGGTTTAGCGGCGGCTGAGCGCGTCGGTTTGCCGGTCAAGCTCAACATGGTGGTGATGCGCGGTGTCAACGATCATGAAATCGAGCGTTTTGCCGAACTGACCCGCGACAAGCCCCTTGCTGTCCGCTTTATCGAATACATGCCCGCACTCAAAGAGCCGGGCTGGCAGAAGCTGTCGCTGTCCGGTCATGAGGTGCTCGAACGGCTGGGAGAGCGCTACCGTCTCGATGCCGTGGACCGCCATGAACTGGCAGGACCGGCCTGCGAATATCGCATTCCCGGAGCCAAGGGTACCATCGGTGTGATCACGCCGATCACCGGTCATTTCTGCAGCAGTTGCAACCGTATTCGCGTCACCTCAACCGGCAAAGCGCGCAGCTGCCTGTTTTCAGAAAAAGGGGTGGATCTTAAGCCGATCCTCGACAGTGACGATCAACTGGCCCTGCAGGGTGCCTTGCGCACTGTCGTAACACTCAAACCGGATATGCATAACGTCAGCGTGGATCAGTGCGATCATACCGCCTTTGCCATGTCCAATATCGGCGGTTAACCAACCGCAACGCCATCTGTCGGCGTATCGGTAGGAGCCTTTCGCCCCCCTTGTTGAAAACTCCTGACAACCGACGCCACGTACGCCGACAGCCGAAGGCCACCTGTGCGAACAGGTGGCCTTCTTTTTGATTGTGCGCCCGGCAGGGCGCGTGGTGCGTTAGCACCATCCGATCAACTGTGGTGGTTGATTGGTGACTTGGAGGTGCAAGTCCTCTGCGGACCCTGATGACGGGAACCGCTAGCTGAACAGCAAGGGTGTCCGGGGCGACCCGGAATCTGAAGGAAGCTGTAGGCAAAATCCCGGCCCGACGAACAGAAATCACATACGAGGCAGTTTCACCCGGGCGAGAAGGCAATCATCTTCAAAGCCCGATAGTCATCCGGGAGGGTGAGGCTGTAGATGTGGCGGGTATATGGGAGGAAGGTCACGCGCATTACCCGGGGAGATCTGTTGGTCTGCCTCGTGCTACCGACGTCGTAAGGCGTCGGGATGGGTCGACAGAAGTCAGCAGAGGTCATAGTAGTCGGGCTTGACCAGTTCGATGAAGGACCGAACACGAGGCATGTTTAGGGAGACTCGAATTTCGATGACGAACGTAGCCACAGAAGCCCTGCCTGAGACGGCAGGGGCCGTGTCCGAGGGTAGCGACCGGAAGTCGCGAGAGTACGGCGGCGGTGTGTCAAACGTCACGGCATGCAGTGAACCTTTCTGGACGGAAGCGAAAATGCGACTGATGGAAGAAGTCGTCAGTCGCAGCAACATGATGGCTGCCTATCATCGGGTGGTTGGTAATAAGGGTGCCCCCGGCATCGACGGGATGACGGTTATCGCCTTGAAGGACTACCTGAACAAAGAATGGCCGCGTATCAAGGAAGAACTGCTGAACGGGGACTATCAGCCTCAGCCGGTACGGAAAGTAGATATTCCCAAACCCGGCAGCGGGGTGCGCACGCTCGGCATCCCCACGGTGCTGGATCGACTCATTCAGCAGGCGCTGCATCAGGAGTTGATGCGGCTGTTCGAACCGGACTTCTCCGAGCACTGCTACGGGTTTCGTCCCAAGCGAAGTGCTCATCAAGCGGTGCAGGCCGCTCGGCGGCATGTCGCCTCAGGGCGGCGCTGGGTGGTCGACATCGATTTGGAGAAGTTTTTCGACCGCGTAGGGCACGATGTCCTTATGGCTCGTGTCTCGCGCAAGGTCAAAGACCCTCGGGTACTGCAACTGATTCGCCGCTATCTGAGGGCCGGGGTTCTCGAAGGCGGGATCCTATCGCCCCGGGTGGAGGGCACGCCACAAGGCGGGCCGCTGTCTCCCCTGTTGTCGAATATCCTGCTGGACGAACTGGACAAGGAACTGGAGAAACGGGGCCATGCCTTCTGCCGTTATGCCGATGACTGCAACGTTTATGTTCACAGTCGCCGGTCGGCCGAACGGGTTATGTCGTCGCTGACAAGGTTTCTCGAACAGCAACTGAAGCTCAAGGTCAATCGCGGTAAAAGCGCTGTTGGCCGTCCCTGGGAGAGAACCTTTCTCGGCTACAGCATGACCTTTCACAAGAAGCCACGGCTGAAAGTTGCTCAAAGCTCGGTGAAACGGTTCAAGGCAAGCCTGAGGAAGCTGTTTCGACGGGGAAGGGGGCTCAGCCTGAAAAGAACCATCGAAGAAGCGATCCCGAAGCTACGGGGCTGGATCGGTTACTACCGGCTTGCCGAAGTCAAAGGGCTCTTCGAGGAACTGGACGGCTGGATTCGCAGGAAACTGCGCTGCATCCTGTGGCGACAGTGGAAGCGCCCCTTCACCCGAGCCAGGAATCTGATGCGACGGGGATTGACGGAACGCAGGGCCCTGAAATCGGCCCGAAACGGGCGAGGCCCCTGGTTCAACTCAGGAGCCTCGCACATGCATGATGCGTTTCGGAAATCTTTCTTTGACAAGCTGGGGCTGGTTTCATTACTCGACCAGCACAGACGCTTTCAATATGCCTTGTGAACCGCCGTGTACGGAACCGTACGCACGGTGGTGTGGGAGGACGGCGGGAGCGATCCCGCCTCCTACCCGATTCAAGGAGCAAAATCGCGAAACCAATGGACGTCAAGGTTTTATAATGCCGAGGGAATGGTGCGGGTAAAGCTGGACTCGAAATTTCAGTGTTGACAGAACATGAGCGGATCAATTCAATTGATACTTCTTAAAATTCTCCGCCTGCTCAAAGATCTCCTTGTACACCTCATCCCGATCCACCGGCGGATAACCATGATCGGCCAGCACCAGAATCAATCCCACCTTTAGCTCCGCCTTGATATCTTCACGCTGATTCCAGTCGGTGTATTTCACCTTGTCGTCAACGACAAGCTTGACTGCCTTGGCCAGCGCTAGCAGTTTGTTCTCGGGGTAGGTAAAGTCGTACTTGATGGCAAGGCTCTTGAGGATATCGTAGAAAGCCTTTTCCTCCAGATCAATATCCAGATCCTTGAACGATTCACGCTCTTTTTTCAGGGCATGGATCAGGTCGATAATTTCGTCGGAGAAATCCTCCAACACGTTACTCACCAGCACATCATCTTCTTTGCGTTCGTTATAGGCGTCCACGAGTGCTTTAAACTTTTTGGAAAAGTCGGTTCCCATGGCTTTGTTGATCTTCTTGAAGTCGCTGATAGCCTTGGCCAGCTGTTGCTGAAGCAGTTTGATCTTGGTGTTAGGCAGCTTGATCTTTTCGATCTTAGCCAGGTAATCATCATCGAAGATATCGATGGCATTGGCGGAATCTTCCCCCATCTTGAAAATCTCTTCGACGCCATCGGCCTTGAGCGCCTCCTGAAGCATCTCTTGTACCTTGGCGTTCATCTGCATTGTGTCCGGGGCATTGCCCTTTGTCAGCTTGAAGATGATGGAACGGATGGCCAGATAAAAGTGAACCTGGTCCCGTTCTTTCTGTCTTAGCTCTTCACTACCGCAGCAGATGTCGTAAGCGGTCTTCAGGCGTTTGACCAACAGCATAAAGCGTTTTTCCTGCTGTTCCGTAATCTGGGCGAATTCCGCGGCCAGGTTCAGGCAGTTGAGTTGCTCCACGGGGGAACCCGTAAAATAAGGTGCGGTATCGAATTTGTGGAATAGCCTGCCCAGTAGTTCGAGGTGGTCGCGCACCACAATGATGGATTGGCTGATCTCTCCGATGTTTTGCCGGTCAGCCTTATTGTAGTGAGCCAGGGCCAGGTTCATCTGCTTTTTGATGCCGATGTAGTCCACAACCAGACCTTTGTTTTTCCCGGCATATTTGCGATTAACCCGGGAGATGGCCTGGATCAGGTTGTGGCGCTGAATCGGTTTGTCGATGTAGATGGTATCCAACTCCGGTACGTCAAAGCCGGTCAGCCACATATCCACAACAATGGCAATCTTGAAATTGGACGTTTCACTTTTAAACTGGCGGTCGAGTTCCTTGCGGTCGTCCTTGGTGCCGAGCAGATCATACAGTTCTTTCGGATCATCCTTACCCCGGGTCATGATCATTTTGATCCGCTCCATGGGTTTGATCTCGTTTCTTTGCTCCACCTCCCTCTGGGAGAGGGCTTTTTCATTCCACTGCGGGCGCAGAGCAATGATCTCTTTCCATAAGGCATAGGCGATGGACCGACTGCTGGACACAAACATCGCCTTGCCCTTGATGGTGGCACCCTCTGTCAGGCGTGTTTCGTAATGTGTGACAAAATCCTTGGCCAGGGCCTTAATGCGATCAGGGTCACCCAGAATGGCGGTCATGCTGGCGGTCGCTTTCTTGCTATCTTCGATCTGATAATCGCTGGCCCCATCTTCAGCACATTGATTGTAATAGGCTTCAATCTCTTCAAGTTTCTGATTATCGAGAACCACTTTGGCGGCGCGGCCTTCATAGACGATGCGTACGGTAATCTCGTCCTTCACCGATTCAGTCATGGTGTAGCTGTCCACCACCTCGCCGAAGACATCGAGGGTGGCGTCTATTGGTGTGCCGGTGAAACCGACATAGGTGGCGTTGGGCAGTGAGTCGTGCAGGTACTTGGCAAAGCCGTAGCTGCGCTGAACCCCTTTTTCCGTGACCCGAACCTTTTGATCGAGATTGACCTGGCTGCGGTGCGCTTCATCGGAGATACAGATGACATTGTCCCGCTCTGTGAGCAGCTCGGTATCTTCGGTGAATTTGTGGATGGTGGTCAGAAACACGCCGCCACTGTTGCGCCCCTTCAGCAAATTCCGTAGTTCAGCGCGGCTCTCCACACTGATGACGGTTTGATCACCGATGTAGTCCTTGGCGCTGGTAAACTGGGCGGAAAGCTGGTCATCCAGGTCGGTGCGGTCGGTAATCAGGACAATGGTCGGGCTTTCAAACGCCACGCTTTTCATCAGCAGGCGGGTGAGAAACAGCATGGTGTAGCTTTTGCCGCAACCCGTCGCGCCAAAGTAGGTGCCGCCTTTACCATCGCCATCCGGCTTGCGATGTTTCTTGATATTGTCATAGAGCTTAAGGGCCGCATAAAACTGAGGGTAACGGCACACGACTTTGAGCTGGTGTTTGGAGGTGTCAGGAAAAAAGATGAAGTGGCGAATCGTCTGGCGCAGGCGTTGTGGGTTAAACAGCCCCTCAATCATGGTGTGCAAGGCATTGATGCCGTCTTGTTCAATGGTTTCATTGCCGGTGATTTTGCGCCAGGTGTAGAAGTAATCGTAATCCGCGAACAACGAGCCCATGCGGGTGTTGACCCCGTCGGAGAGGACACACAGGGCGTTGTACTTCATCAGTTCCGGAATGTCCCGCGCATAGCGGATGGTGAGCTGCTCATAAGCCTGGTAAATGGTCGCCTCTTCACGGATGGCACTTTTGAACTCAAACACCACCAGCGGTAAGCCGTTGATATAGAGGATGCCGTCGGGGATGCGTTTCTCGTTGCCTTCGATATCCAGCTGATTGACCATGCGGTACAGATTGGTATCTGTGGCCAAATGGTAGTTGTTAAGATCTTCTGCCACCACGGTTTCCAGCGTGTCCGGATCAGGTGCGCGTAGCGCTTCCAGACCGGTATAATCGATCAACTGGATGTAGAGGTCTTTTCGGCTGCGGTCTTCACGCTTGAGCAGAAAACCGTCAGCGACGAGTTTATGAATGGTCTTGTTGGTTTCGTAGAGGTCGGTGGCAGGCAGGGTTTCCAGGCGGCGGATGACCGCGTTGATTTCATCCGGGGTAATCAGGTCGGCGGCGTAACACTTGGCGAGAAAACTGCGCAGATCCTCTTTGATCAGCACCTCGCCGGGATGGCGTTCCAGAGCAGAGCCGGGGCAGTAGGGATAGCCCTGCTCCTCCAGCAAGGTGATGATCGCCTGTTCCAGTTTTTCCTCGGTGAATTTCATGATTTGCCCTTGGTATAGGCCTGGCGCGGATCATTAGGCGTCCGGGGAAAGGCTATCTCCACCTCCCGCGCATCCACCATTTCACTCAAATATTGTTCACGTAAGGTTTTCGACTCCCTGTTGAGCAGTTCCGCAAGGCAACTGATGGTAACAAATTGCCCCTGCAGCAGTTTCTGCAGAACCTCCCGCATAACGGCACGCGGTATTTTTTTCTTGGATCTGGGTTCCGCCGCTATCTTCTGCAAATCTTCAAGGTATTCAGAAGTCAGCAGATTCAGGTTGTCCACAAACGGAAGAGCATGTTGGTCGGAGATAAGTCGTCCGAAACTGTCTCGTTTCAAATTCGGGGAGCTTGTTTCCAAATTCGGGGAGCTCTCAGGTAAATTCGGGGAGCTCGCTTCCAAATTGTGGGAGCTCTCCCTCAAATTACTGGAGCTCGCTTCCAAATTCGGGGAGTCGAACACATCCTCTGGCCCGGGAATTCGCGTGCCGGAAATATGGTAAACCGCACCACGGCTGCTGCCCGTCTGCTCAAGGAAACCACGCTCAATCAATTTTCGAAGAATCCGGCTTGCATCCGCGGGATGGATATTTCCGAGCGAGCAGAGACGCTGGTGATTGACGATGTTTTCTACCGCAGCAATAACCAATGCAATCTGCTCAATATTGCTGAGAACATCAAAATCGGCCCCAAACTGCCGGCGTAATTGCTCGACCAGCTCCTGTGGAAAAAGATCGACCATGCGCATCGTCAATACGGTTTGGTCGTATGGTTCGGCAGCATCGGTCAACTCCGGCGGACGCCAGTGACACTTGTTCCAACTGGTCATGATCTTCGGAATTCCAGAACCAGCCTGATCGCCGATGCCGACATAGCGGAACATCTGATGCAGACCCCGGTTACGACAATCGGCGTGCCCGCCGTCCAGGGCGTACTCCAGAGGAATACGCATCATCCCCGGATTACGGAAGCCGAACAGGTCCGGGCGTTTGACCACCAAAACCGAGGCTCGGTCCGAATAGTCAGCATGCACCAGCACATTGCAGAGAGCTTCGCGAATGGCGACATGCACAGGTGACTCGTCCACGCGCTGCCCTTCGGCCAGTTCAAAGGGAACTTTCAAATCGGCGGTCAGCTTGCGGAATACTGCACGATAAAAATCGTAGAGATTTCCCGACCAGGAACCATCCAGAGTCAATCGGTCGATCCAGCGCTTTTCGGTCTTCGCTTCCGGGCGCTCCTGGTAGTCGAGCATGTAGTTGGGAAAGGCTTCCTGAATCGTCGTGTGATAACCGAACATCAGCAGACCGGCAACGGTCAAACCGTCCTCACCGGTTTCGCGGTCCTTGCGCCAGGCACCGATTCGTTGCAGAAAAGAACGCGTATCGAGCTCGTTCCAGGGGTGATCCGGTTCTCGATTCGCAAACACTTGTCGATAAACACGCAGGCTCTCCGAACACAGATCATCCAGATCATAACCCTTGAGAATGCGCGAATCCCGGCTCTCTTCGGTCTGTTCCGCCAGCATTCGCTTGACGGCTTCATCAAGCAACCGCTGATCTCCCTCGAAGCGGCGAACATAGGTATTACCCAAGGGATTGCCGTCCAGGTACACCGGGCGCTGTTCTCTTTTGGCACGGGGGATATCAACCCGTAACAGTTGCTTGCCGTCGATGGTAATGGTTTGGGCGGAAGCATTGGTCAACAGATTGACGCTGACCTTTCGGGGGTTGTTGGCAATATCGAACAGATCCTTTTTGACCTTCTCGATTCGCTCAATGCCACGCAGCTCAAACTGATCCCCCTTCTGCTTGAGCCCGAGCAAAACCACGCCGCCATCGGTATTGGCCAGCGCTGAGTAACTTTCCCAAAAGTCCTTCGGCAGCTCCCCTTTGCCGTCCCGCCCACCTGCGAGCTTACATTCCAGGACAGAAGATTCAGCCAGTAGGGCAATGTCATCGAGAGAATTGATATCGATCATGCCGTCACCTTTTCGATCTGCTTCTCTGCATCCGGGATGCGCAGTTCGCCGGAGAGAAGTTTGGGGAGGAGGGTGTCGCGAAGCTTGGCCAACTCAACAATTTCATCCTTCAGAAAGGTCATCCTTTTAAACATCGGATCGCATGTGCCATGATAGTTCTCAAAGATCAGACCATTATTCGGTGAACCAATGTAGAAATCATCGAAGCATATGTTTTGGACTCTCTGCCTACCCGATGAGCCAACCATATTCGCAATACAGTGCTGCCTAAAATTCTCATCTCTTGCCATAGCAGCTATGAAGGCAGTACTAATCTTCCCTTTTGGCCTTAACACTATGAACTCTGTCGAGCCAAAACCGGGTTCGCCTTGAGCAAGGAAATCGACTATCCCAGTCTTGCCGTTTTCCAAGCACGGAGTGATGCGAGCAAGAAGCACGTCCCCATTCTCAAACTTTGCTCCCCCAGAAAACTCCTTCTCGGTTACCTCTTCAATGGCGTAACCGGAAGTGGGCAGGGCTTTCATGTCGGCGTACTTAGCAATTTGCCCTTTCTTGAGGGATACCTTCGGATTGATCTCTATTGCTGAACTGACAGGAACAACCGCCCACCCTTCAGGAATCCACCCTATCTCCTCACTGAAGACAAAACTGCTCGGGAACTGCTTTTGAATCGCTTCGGGGAGAGGTTTGCGCTTGTCGCCAAGGGCGGCTCGCACCTCGGCTCTGGCTTGTAGCGGTTCGGGGATGGGGTTGCCTGCGGCAAGGGCATTGTCGATCACCGGATCGAAATCGACAAACCAGCTCTTGAACAGCGCTTGCGCCATCACCTCCAGCGTGGCATTCATTTGGCGATTAAGTTCGATTTTGTCGTCGAGGGTGCCGAGGATGTGTGCGATGGATTTTTGGGTCTCAACCGACTGCGGGATAAAAACCTCAGCCATGTGCAAATGGTTTCGATTAACCCCCGGAACCGCCGCCTTGTCGCTGAACTGATCGTAATTGATGGTTTTTAGAAAGTAATAAATAAACTTTTCATCATTCCCTTTGAAATCGCGGACATAGAGCGTCGTATTTAGAGGCCAAAAATCTTCAGCACTGTAAAAAACCTCACCGATTGTCCCATATCGACCAGTTATAACACCCGGCCCCTTCACCATAGCCGAAGCATGGGTATCAGAGAGGCCCGACGATGAGATTATGGGTATATCTCCGGGTTCTCGCTTACTTTTTGGAAGATCATATCCACGCTTCAATTCGACAACTTCCCCGAGCGTTGTGACTAACCACTCACCTCCCATAACCCAACGCCTCCAGATTCTTTCGAATCACTGCATCCAGCTTTTGGGCTTTTGCTATCTGCTGATACAGGCTCTGGGTCAAATCTGCCATCTTCTCCTCAAACGGTACACCATCGTCCTCGATCTCGGCTGCACCAACATAGCGCCCCGGTGTCAGCACATAGTCGTTGGCCTTGATCTCCTCCAGCGTTGCTGCCTTGCAGAAGCCAGCCTTGTCCTCGTAGGCCCCATCCTTCTTTTCACCACGCCAGGCATGGTAGGTGCGGGCGATCTCGGCGATGTCTTCGACAGTCAGCTCCTTGTGGGTGCGATCCATCATAGTGCCCATGTTGCGGGCGTCGATGAACAGGGTTTCGCCCTGACGGTTACGAAAGGGTTCGCGGGCATCAGTAAAGTGCTGCTCGGTTTTATTTTTGGTGAGAAACCACAGGCACACCGGAATCTGGGTGGTGTAAAATAGCTGCCCGGGCAGGGCGATCATGCAATCCACCAGATCATTTTCGATAATCTTGCGGCGGATTTCGCCTTCGCCCTTGGTATTGGTGGACATGGAGCCATTGGCCAGAACAAATCCCGCCACACCGTTTTGCGACAGCTTCGAGATCATGTGTAGAATCCAGCCGTAGTTGGCGTTGCCCGTCGGCGGCACCTCGTAGCCTTGCCAGCGCGGATCGTCGAGCAGTTCATCGTTAGCGCGCCACTCCTTGAGGTTGAAGGGCGGGTTGGCCATGATGAAGTCGGCATTCAGATCTTTGTGTTGATCCTTGAAGAAGGTATCGGCAGGCACATCGCCCAGGTTTCCGGCAATGCCGCGGATGGCCAGATTCATCTTGGCCAGCTTGTAGGTGGTGCCGGTGTATTCCTGACCGTAGATGGAGATATCCTTTTTGTTGCCCTGATGGCTTTCAACAAACTTGACCGACTGCACGAACATGCCGCCGGAGCCACAGCAGGGGTCGTAGATCTTGCCCTTAAAGGGTTCGATCATCTCGGCGATCAGGTTGACCACGCACTTGGGAGTGTAGAATTCGCCCCCGCCTTTACCTTCGGTGGCGGCAAATTTGCCGAGGAAGTATTCGTAAACCCGCCCGACAACATCTTCCTCAGTTTGTATCGCTGTGTTGCCCTCACCCAAACCCTCTCCCAAGGGGAGAGGGCTTTTTTGTGCCACGGTGTCGATGTTGTTGATGGAGTCAATCAGCGCCGCCAGCTTGCTGACATCCAACCCCAGACGGGAGAAGTAGTTGTCCGGTAATGCGCCACGCAATGACTTGTTGTTTTTCTCCACCGTATGCAAGGCGGTGTCGATTTTGACGGCAATATCATCCTGCTTGGCCTGCTTTTGGATATACGACCAGCGCGACTGTTCTGGCAGGTAGAAGACATTTTTCATGGTGTAAAAATCCACCATGTCAACGTAATCACCTTTACCCTCATCGATCAGTTCCTGCTTGCGCTGCTCAAACTTGTCGCTGACAAATTTAAGAAAAATCAGGCTGAGAACCACATGCTTATATTCAGAGGATTCAACGGTACCGCGCAACTTGTCGGCCGTATCCCACAGGGTTTGTTCAAAGTTTTTCTGTTTTTTCGCTGCTGCGGGCTTTTTGGCCATTATGTAAAAATTCCTCGTTAGTGCTGCGATTTGGTCAGGAAGAAGAAGCAATGAATTAACTCATAACGATACGCTTTTTCAAGTCAATATTCAATGATCCTAATGACTTTGTCGGAGGTGTTTTTTCTCTGTGAGAGGTGTGGTGAAGAGGGAACCAATCACGCAGGAAGAACCTCTTTAAGGCCGTTTTTCACGTGAACGTTTCAGTGCAGAGCACACAGGTCGTGGTGATACCAGCACCAAGGAAACCAAACAGCCGATTCCGCTTAAGCCGATCACCCAACCCATGGGTTGGGGAGTTTCATTGGCGAAAAACCCAACAAGTCCTGAACCGAGAATGCCGCTGCCGTATTGAAATGCCCCGGTCAACGCTGAGATGGCCCCTGAGCGTTCTGGAAAGTCCGCCAATGCGCCGGTGATAGCATTGGCCACGATCAGCCCGGTTGCAGAGACGAACAGCACCAGCGGGACCACCAGACCCCATAATCCTCCCCAGCCGGTTTGGCAGGCGACGGCAGTGAGCAGGGAGAACAAGGTAGCGATAAGCGTGCCGAACAGCAACAGGCGGTCGTAGCCGATCTTTCGGACCAGGCGGGAGTTGATCTGATTGGAGATCATGATACCGACGATCCCCAGGGCGAACAACCAGCCGTAGGACTGCGGTGGAACCTGGTAATAACTGATATAGACAAACGGTGTGCCGGCCACATAGGCGAACATGCCGGCGTAATAAAAGCCGCCGACACCCAGGTAGCCGAGTAACTGTTTATGTTGCAACAAGTGCCAATAACGACCCATGGCATAGAAAAAGTGCTCCCGGTTGCGCCGCTCTTTGGGGAGGGTTTCCGGAATGGTGAACAAGGCCATCAACGTGAGCAGGCCGACCAGCACCAGAACCCAGAAGATGGCTCGCCATCCAGCCAAAGCGACAATTTGTCCACCGACCAGCGGACCGATCAGGGGGGCAATGGCCATGATGGTGATCAGGGTGGATAGCATCTGCGCGGCATGGTTGCCCTGATACAGGTCACGTACCATGGCGCGGGACAGAGCGACGCTGGCGCAGGCCCCGAGGGCCTGAACCACCCGCCAGCCGATGATGGTCATGGCGCTGTTCGACAAGGCACACCCTGCTGAACCGATCATGAACATGACCAGGCCGATGGCAATCGCCGGCCGTCGACCGTGAGCGTCACTGACCGGGCCCCACACCAACTGGCCGAGACTGAAACCGATCAGGTAACCGGAGATGGTGAATTCCATCATCCCGGCATCGGCACCAAGAGATGTGGCCATGGCCGGAATGGCCGGCAGATAGAGGTCTGTGGAGATCGAGGCAAAGCCCATCAGCAGGCTTAAAACGAGAAGGACGTGCCAGCGTGGTTGTGGAGAGGTGTGGCTCATTGGTTGCTCATGGATAGGGTATCCCACCTGGGGGAGAAGTGCTGTGTGGTGTCGGATAAGGCCAGCGGCTCGCCGATCAGCGGCGTGGCCAGACGAAACGTTTGTCCTGCGCTTGCTGCTGCAACGCGGAAGAACGGTTCGTCCCAGGCGTGGCGGGCAATGGAAAAACGGCCGATATGGCAGGGCAGGAAGGTGTCGGCCTTCAGATCGTTAACCGCCTTGACCGCCTCCTCCGGCGTCATGTGGATGTTGGCCCAGCGTGGGTCATACTGCCCGCAGTCCACGGCGGCGAAATCGAAACCGCCGAACCGTTGGCCGATCTCGGCAAAGTGGGGGCCGTAACCGCTGTCGCCGCTGAAAAACAGCCGCTTTGTCGCTGTCTCCAGGACAAACCCGGCCCACAACGTCTGGTTCTGGCGCAGCAGGCGACCGGAGTAATGGCGTGCCGGGACAATATGAATGGTCAGGCTGTCCTCGGCATGCTGCTGATTCCAGTCCTTTTCATAAATTTTGTTGTCCGCATAGCCCCATTTCTCAAAATAAGCGCCGACGCCCAGCGGGCACACCACCTGGCCCACCTTGTTTTTTAACGCCGTTATGGTCGGATAATCGAGATGATCCCAGTGGTCGTGGGAGATGAGCAGGATGTCGATGGGCGGCATGTCGGCGGCGGTATAAAGGCTGGTTCCGGCAAACGCCTTGTTGAAGGAGGACAGCGGCGCGGCGGACGTACTGAACACCGGATCAAGGAGGAGGGTCTTGCCGCCAAGCTGAATGAAGAACGACGAGTGGCCGAGCCAGATCACCTGATCCTGGGCCGGGTCAAGCGCCGTCAGATCGGTTTTCACCGTGGGCAGAGCCTGCTCCGGCACCCGCCGGAGCGGCGGATGGCGCAGATCGTTCCACAGGATCGACAGCGTGCTGACCTCCTGGGTGAACTTGGGGGTGTCGATGAGGTTTTTAAAGGCGCCGTCGGCGTAATGCGGTGAATTCTCGATGGCCGCCAGACGGTCACCCCGCGGGGCGTCGCCGAATTTGGGCTGGTTGACCACAATGCAGGCGGCAACAACACAACCGACGACCAGTACAAGCAGACTGGTGAGCATGTATTTGACGATCCTTTTCAGAGAAATTTCAGGCATTTTTCCCCAGCGTGTACGCTTGCTTGAGCACCGGGCTGCCGGTGACCCCGCCGACATGCCACATGCCGGTGGCACTGAGCACGCCTTTTTCGGTGATGTTTTTCAGGCAGCCGGTGAAAACCCGCAGGCTGTCGACGGCCTTGCGGGTCTCGCTGGTGCCTCCGGCAGCGGCGGCGACAAAATACACCTCCTTGTCATTCACCAGGCTATAGGCTGAGCAACAGCGGTCGATGAAGGTTTTCATCTGGGCGTTCATGGTGTGAAAGTAGACCGGCGTGGCCAGAACCATGACATCGCAGGCGATCATCTTTTGCATCATGTCGTTGAAATCATCCTGCTGCGCACAGGCGCCCTGCTTGTTGATGCAGGTGCAACAACCGGTACAGTAGCGGATGTTTTTTTCCGCCAGGCGTATTTTTTCCACGCTGTGGCCGGAGTCAACGGCTCCGCGCATGAATTCATCGCACAGCAGATCGGAGTTGCCGCCTTTTCTCGGACTTGACGACAGGATCAGGATGTTTTTTTTCATGGTCATTCCACTCCGTTGACGGGTTGCTATTGACGTTCAATGGTGACGGTAACGACGTCATTCAACGTGTCCATGACGCCCAGCGGGGCGGTAATGTTGCCCAATGTCACCAGGTTGCCGAACTGCTGGGAGATCTCTTCATCCTTGTAGAGGATGGCAAAATAACTGCCGTCGGCCGCAAAAGCGATATCGCCGTTGGACCAGCCATTTTGCAGATTCTGGTCATCGTAGGGCAACGGTTCCGCCATGACACCGCAATAATCGTGCTCATATTTATGCAGCTGCACCGTATAAGGCAGTCTGCTCAGCAGCTCGCGGGCGGAGCGGCTGCCGTTCAAGACGGCCGGGATCACGGTGCCGCCGACCGTCAAAGTGACGGCAAACTCTTTTTTACCCAGGGCGTCGTCCGTTGCGACCGTGTTGTTTGTCATGGTTTCTCCTGGCTGATCTGCAGAGTGCCCGACAGGGTGCCAATCTGCTCCTGCCCCGACACGGCGTGCCCCAGGGCATAGAGCCCCGGTGCCGAACCGAACGGCTGGTAAAACATCACCACGTTGCCCCATGGCGCATAGTAGGCCAGGGTGCCGGTCGGTGCCTTACTGACCAATGGCGTGTCGGAGGTGGTGAGCTTGTGCGGGGGGTAGAAGATCTTTTCTTTGCCGGCAAAATCCTCAACCGCGCACTCCAGGGGCAGCTGCTCGTAGAGAGCTGCCGCTGCCGGGCTGTCGTTGAGTTCGAAGACGATGGTGGTGCCGTTGGCCTTGACGGATAGTTTCATGGTGGTCTGATTCTCCGCGGCCCGGGCAATGGTGCCCGGGCCGCATAGGATAACTCCAGTGATGAGAACAGAAAAAGCAAGTGCTGTTTTCTGAAAAAAGATCATTGTCACAGCTTTCTGTTCAGAGCGTTCCGTTACCGATAAGACGCTTCAAGAATCGCCGTACTGTCGTCATCGCTGAGCGCGACCGGGTCACAGTCGAAGATCCGTCCCATGGTGCGGCGGGCTTCTTGGGCCAGGTGGGGCAGGTCGCTTTTTTCAATACCGTAATCCGACATTTTCAATTCAGCCACACCGCACGCCTGTTGCAGGGCGACCAGGGCATCGACGAAATCCATGGCCTTGGTGGCGTCTTTGTTGCCCATGGCTTTGGCCATGGCAATCATCCGCTCATCGCAGGCACCGGATTGGGCAAAGTGGCTGAAATAAGCACGGCTGAGCATGATCAGTCCGGCACCGTGGGGCAGGTCGGGACGCGCGGCGGACAGGGCGTGTTCCAGAGAGTGCTGGCTGGTGACACCACAGATGCTCTCGACAAAGCCGGACAGGGTGTTGCCCAAAGCGACTTTTTCGCGCGCCTCAAGGTTTTGTCCATCCTTGACTGCCGCTTCGAGGTTGGCGGCCACGTTTTCAATGGCTGCCAGGGCATAGATGTCGCTCATGGCGTGGGCCATTTTGGAGACGTAGCCCTCGACGCTGTGAAACAGGGCGTCAAAGCCCTGATACGCTGTGTACTCCGGCGGTACGCTGGTCATCATTTCCGGATCAACCACCGACAGCACCGGGAAGGTGGCGTCGAAACCGAAGCCGATCTTCTCATTGGTCTCCTCGTTGGTGACCACCGTCCAGGGGTCGGCTTCGGTGCCGGTACCGGCGGTGGTGGTGATGGCCACCATGGGCAGCGGCGCGTGGGTTACGCTTTGCCCTTTACCGCTGCCGCCATGAATATAATCCCAATAATCGCCGTCATTGGTGGCCATGATGGCAATTGCCTTGGAGGCATCCAGCGAGCTGCCGCCGCCGAGGCCGATGATAAAATCACAGCCGTTGGCTTTGGCGCAAGCAGCGCCGTCCATGACATTTTTTTTGGTTGGATTGGGTTGGATTTCATCAAAGACCACAGACGCGACACCAGCCTGTTGCAGTTGCTGTTCAACGGTTTCCAGATAGCCATACTTGCGGGTCGAGGTGCCGCAGGAGATGACAATCAGGGCTTTTTGGCCGGGCAACTGTTGCTGGTGAAGGTTTTTGATCTGGCCCTGACCGAATAAAAGCCGTGTTGGGACGTAATGTTGAAAAGACATGATTTTCTCCTGATTCGATTAGAATAATTATGCTTACTTGGTTTTATCTTGCACGATGTTGTCGAGAATTTGCTTTGTTATTGCGGCCTGACGGGAACCGACCTGTGCATCGAGCACAGCGACAAAGGCGTTGAGCTGCTGTTCCGTCAGCCCGGAATTCATGGCTGCCGACAAGTGAAAGGCGAGCTGCCCTTCGGTGCCGGTCATGTTGGCGAGGGCGGCAATGGTCGCCAGCTCACGGTCCTGATGGCTGATGATATCGCGGACAAAGATGTCGGCAAACAGATGTTCTTTTAAAAATTGATCCATCACCGGGGAAAACAGCTGCCATTTTGCGCCGGAGATATCCTGCTCCAGACCGGCGAGCTGAGCTCTGACCTTGGCTCCGTACTGATCACGGTCAAAATCGTCGCCCACCGGGGTGGCCTCTTTGCCGATAACGTCTTTAATCCCCTGAGCCTTGCGCGTGTCGACCAAGGCCATAAACGTGCCCAGACCGTTGAGACTGCGGGGAAAACCGCAATAGGCATACATCTGCACCAGCACTTCCTTGATTTCGTTAACGGTTAAACCGGCGTCGAGTCCGGTGACAAGAGCGGACTTGAGTTTGTCCAGATCACCGCTGGCGGTAAAGGCGGCAATCGTGACAATGCTTTGCTGTCGTTGGTTGAGCGACGAAGAGGTGTCCATAGGCGTTCCCTCCGAACTGACGGCTGCCGCGGGCAGCCACAGGGTGAATAAGGTCAAACAAGCCATCAAACAGGTGCCAAGAGCAGATTTCATGGTTTTTCCTCGCAAAGGGGGACATGATCGAATGGCTCAAGTTTAAGCACTTTCGTAGCAAACTCGGGACTGTCCCAAGCCCCATCTAGGGCTGTCCCAGATGTTTGCGGACCATGGAACGGTGGCGGTTTGCACCGCAAAAGCCCGGGACAGCCCCCGTGCGGGGACAGTCCCGGTTTTGCTGCTCTTTCCCTTTAACCTGAATCAGTGAGGTCATGGTGGATAAGAGTGTGCAAGTGCTTGGGCTGAATGAGATTTGAAAAAATCTGAGTCGCACCCAAAGGTTCGGCGGTGATTTTTTCAAATCTCAGGCAGTTCAATGACTTGTGCAATCTGCCTCCAATGACTTCACTGATTCAGGTTTAAACTAACGCCATTCGGGACACGATCATTTGCCCGCATATTGGGCGTCGGTGACTTTTTCTTTCCAGATGACATTCTCGCCGTTCAGCGAGCCGGTGATCACCAGATGGGTCATGGCGGCGTCGGGCGTGGCACCGTGCCAGTGGTCGATATTCGGCGGGCACCACACGGTTTCACCGGCATGGAAGGAGAGAATCTTTCCATCGCGGGTGCCGGTCAGGGCCACGCCGTCGGTGACGATCATGTGCTGACCGGCCGGGTGATAGTGCCATGCGGTGCGGGCGCCGGGCGCGAAGGTGACATAAGCGCCGGAATAGTGCGCTGTGTCATTGGCGGGAAACAGCATGTCCACCTGGACATCACCGGTGAACAGGTTGTCCGGGCCTTTGAACGACTGCTGTGTTCCGGCAGCGTAAAACGTTTGTGCCGTTGGGGCTTTTTCATTCGTGGGTGCCTGGGTGGACCAGGCGTTTGCGGCCATCAGCAGCAGGCCGAGTGAAAATAAAAGCGTTGCATGTTTCATGGGGAGATCCTTCCTTTTTGTGCAGGTAATTAACCAACCGTCATGCCGCCGTCGACGGTCAAGGCCTGACCGACCACGTAGCTCGCGCCGGGACTGCACAACCATAGAACGACGGAGGCGATCTCCTCGGGGCGGCCGGAGCGGCCCATGGGAATGCCACGCTCCATTGCGGCATAGGCTTCTTCATTGCCTTCCACCACGTCGCGGCCGATCTTGGTGTCGATCAGGCCGGGGTTGACTGCATTGACGCGGATCCCCTGCTTGACGTATTCGAGGGCCGCAGTGCGGGTCAAGCCGACCACGCCATGTTTGGAAGCAATGTAGGACGGGATACCGGGGTTGCCGGTGATCGCGCCGACCGACGCGTTATTGACGATGGCGCCGCCCTGTTGCTGCATCCGGCGGATTTCGTGCTTCATGCACGCCCACACGCCGCGCAGGTTAATGTTAACAACCCGCTCCCATTCTTCAATGGTGCTGTCGGCGGTCGGGACCACTTTGGCCATGACACCGGCGTTGTTAAAGGCAACATCCAGGCGGCCGAATTGGGCCACGGTGTGCTCGACCAGGGCCGCGACCTGTGATTCGTCACTGACGTCGCAGGCCACAGCCAGGGCTTTGTGCCCGGCGGCGATTAACGTTTCGGCTTGCTCTTGCACGATCTCTTCACGGTAGTCTGAGAGAACAACGTTTGCACCGGCCTCGGCAAAGGCAATGGCGGTGGCCAGTCCCATGCCGGAGGCGGCACCGGTCACCAGGGCAACTTTTCCTGTGTAATCCAACGGGGAGGTGGTCATGGTTGGTTCCTTATGCGTGATTGGGTTAAGTCGCGTGTCGCCGGCCGGGTTCAGTCCGCCAGATCTTCGGCAAACCAGCGGAACGTATCGCGGCTGCTGTGCATCAGCCACAGGGTGTCGGCGAGGACGTCGGGATCATGGGTCGGATCTCCGGAGTGATGGCTTTGGGAATGATGAACTGGCCGACATAGAGATTTTCTTCGCCGAGCACATCGTGGAGCATCCGCGCATAGGCACTTTCTCCGGCAAAGGCGATGGACGTGCCGCCAACCTTGGGGTTGGGGCGGGCACCGCTGGCGCCATTGACAAACAGAATGGTGCCTTGCCCTAAAGCGCGCATTCCCGGCAACACCTGATTGACGGCGGTGACCGGGCCGTTGATGGAAAATTCCGTGGCCGCGGTCAGATCCGCGACGCTGGTTTCGAGCAGGGGGCGCAGAAACTCTTTTTGCGGCACCGGGCTGTATTGCAGGATTTCAATCGGGCCGAGTTCACTGGCTGCCCGTTCCAGAGCCGTTTTCAATGCTTCCGGCGAGCGGACATCGGCCGCATAGCCGCGTGCCGTAACGCCTTCTTCGGCCAGAGTGTCGGCCAGCGCATCGACATGGTTCTGGTCGCGGGAAATCAGGGCAACGTTGAAGCCCTCTTTGGCAAAGCGGCGGGCGACGGCGATTCCGAGTCCGGGACCGGACCCGACGATGGCGATGGTGTTCATGGCGGCTCCTTTTTCAGTATGACTCATTCAGTGTGACTCGTTCGGGTATTGATCGTCGCTGACATGTTCCAGCCATGTGACGGATGAGCCGTCAAGCTGTTCCTGCACGGCAATGTGGCTCATGGCCGTGGTCGGCGTCGCACCGTGCCAGTGCTTCTCCCCGGGAGGAAACCACACCACATCACCGGGGCGAATCGTTTCAATGGCGCCGCCTTCGCGCTGCACCAGGCCGCAACCGGCGGTGACGATCAGCGTCTGGCCGAGCGGATGGGTGTGCCATGCGGTGCGCGCGCCCGGTTCGAAGGTGACCGTGGCCGCCGTGGCACGGGCCGGTTCGTTGACTTGAAGAAACAGGGGATCGATCCGTACCGTGCCGGTAAACCAGTCGGCCGGTCCCGTGATGGAAGCTTGCGTGCCGTTACGTGTGATATCCATGGTATGCGTCCTCCGCGGTGAGCAATGGAAATTTTTTATTGTTACCTGTCAAGACTAGGCCATGCACGGCGCAAGGGATAGATCAATCCTGTTCATTTATTGCCTATTCCTGCAGTATTCATATTTTTCTTTTTTGACTGCGGTGTTTTTCTGCTAGGGTTTACATAACAGAAACCAGGAGAAAACCATGGAAAGACAGATAATTAACCGGACGGAAAAGACGGATGACTGGGATGCGGTGCAAAACAGTCTGGCTGAAGCGATTGCTCGATGGACTTGTGATTGTGATGTGCATCAAACAAAAATCCCCGGATTGATGCTGTTGCGCCATGAGCATCCCACTGAACCGCGCGTCGGCCTGACCGAGCCCAGCGTGTGCATCATTGCCCAGGGCGCGAAACGGATTCATCTTGAAGATGAGGTCTTTGATTACGATGCCCACAACTACCTGCTGTCGTCGCTTCATGTGCCGGCGTCGTATCAGATTATTACCGCCAGCCCGGACCAGCCGTATCTCGGTCTGGTGCTCAAATTCGACATGAAGGAGCTGTCGCAGCTGATGATCGACAGCAACCTGCCGTCGCCGCGGACGACCAGCGTCGATCGGTGCATGGCCACGGGGGAATTGACGTTGCCCCTGCTCAGTACCTTTCAGCGGTTGGTGGCCCTGTTGGATGAGCCGGAAAGCGTGCCGATTCTTGCCCCCATGCTGCACCGGGAGATTCTTTATCGGTTGCTGGTCGGCGATCAGGGCGCCAAACTGCGCCAGATTGCCTCGGGGGGCAGTCGCAGCCATCAGATCGCCCGGGCCATCGACTGGCTGAAGGGGAATTTCTCCCAGCAATTGAAGATCGAAGATCTGGCGGAGATCGCCAATATGAGCGCTTCCAGCTTTCACAGCCACTTTCGCGCCATGACCTCGTTCAGTCCGCTTCAATATCAGAAACATCTGCGCCTCCAGGAAGCGCGTCGTCTGATGCTGGCGGAAGATCTCGATGCGACACGGGCCGCCTATCAGGTCGGCTATGAAAGTTCCTCGCAGTTCAGCCGCGAATACCGGCGCCTGTTCGGAGCGCCGCCGCTGCGTGATGTCTCTAACTTGAGGAACATTCCCTCAACGGACAGAAGCTGAGAGCCGCGCCAGAGCCGGAATTAAGCGCTTGAAAACCAGTTCCTGATTCTTGTCTCCGCAGACTGTTTTTCAACATCCTGTTAAACGGTCAATTACACTATCGAGATGTTCAATATTTAAATATTGATTTCAAATAGTTCCATCAGCTCTTCGGCTCGTGAATCATTTGATAATCGACCAACGACCGATTGATAGAGGTCATTTTTCATTTCATCCGTCATTTTATTATATTCCGCATGCGTCGTGATCCCTCTGCTATGATGCTCCTCGCGGATTTCTCTGCCCAATATCGACAGATATTCCATATAGTTATGACGTTCTTTTTGAGATAGCGAAGCGAACCGGGATGCACGGCTCTGATCAATCTTTCCCTCTTCAAAATAAAAAGAAGCTTGTGGCAGCAAGCTGGAGTACTCTGCCGGGAAGGCACTGTATTCCTCAATCGGGAGCTGATTTCCTTCGGCATCGACAAGCTGGACCGCTTTGCCGTTACCAACATCGACAATCTTTGCGTAACCACCATGCGCCAGAATACTTTTCACACCAGCCGCAGCGTCTGTACTGACCTCGACGTGAACGTCTTGAGCCGCGGCTCTTCCTGCTTCTGAAATACTCACCTGATCGGTTTGAGACTTTTTTCCGGAAGCTGCTTGAACCGCGGATCCGGAACGTGGCCGTTCGTAGACACCATAAAGGCTTTGGGCTGACTGCGTCCCCGTAACATTCATTTCTTTTCCTCCTGTCCCCTGCATTGAATCAACAGAATCCATTCCATCGCAAAGCGACCCAGGAGCCTGTCAGGCTTTCCATGAATCTACTGCGAAACCATCTGATCGGCCCATATTTCCGATCCTTTTCGACAAATAGCGACGGCTATTTGCTCTCAAACGATCGCATATCTGGTCTCGACCAGCCGGTTTCTCGTGACGATCCGGAAAGTCCGACAGGCTCCAGGGCCTACGGTCGTTATTCTATCGGCATAATGTGTGCGAATCTTAATTGTAAAATCTTTTAAATAGGGCATGGTGCTGAAAAACCCAAAAACGGCTTTAACCACGATCTCGACAATGTTGAGTGCTGCCCTTCAGGGGGGAGATAAACATATGGACGGCTGCTGTATGTTTTGGCGGCGGACGCTTTCGTGTCTGTTTCCACCTGATTAAACCCGCCAGAAGAAACCTTTTTACACAATCCTTACCCAAAACGATCCAATGTAGAGGATTGTGCAATCATCGAAGAGTTCTGTGTATTTCGTTTTCACACCCAATCGCTATGCTTGTAGGCAGATAACCCGCCAGTAACCTCATGATGCGACAAGGAGTGATGATGCGAGATTTTACATTTTACAATCCGACGAGAATTGAATTCGGCAAAGGCAAAGAGGCCAACATCGGTCAGTATGTGCAGGAGTTTGGTATTGGCAGTGTGCTGGTGCTTTACGGCTCGGAGCGGATCAAAAACGATGGTCTGTTCGGCCGGGTGACCGCCTCTTTGGAGGACAAGGGCATCAGCTGCACCGCGCTCGGCGGTGTCATCAGCAACCCGGTGATCAGCCGGGTGCGTGATGCGGTCAAGGTCGTCAAAGAGAATGACCTGCAGGCCATTGTCGCCGTCGGCGGCGGCTCGGTGGCGGACTCGGCCAAAGCCATTGCCGCCGGAGCCAACTATGACGGCGACGTGTGGGACTTCTTCATCGGAAAAGCCGTTGTGAAAGAGGCCATTCCAGTGTTTACCATCATGACCCTGGCCGCCACCGGCAGTGAGATGAATCCTTACGGTGTCGTCACCAATGAAGAGACGCAGCAGAAATATGCCATCGGCGGGCCGTTGCTGTTTCCCAAGGTATCGGTGATCAATCCCGAACTGATGGCCACCGTAACCCCTGAATATCTGGCCTATTCGGCCGTCGATATCTTCTCCCATTGTCTCGACCTCTATTTCACGGCCAAGCATTTCCCCGAATATACCATGGCGCTGGTGGAAGATATCCTCCAGACGGTGATGCGCACCACCGATGTGCTGATGAAAAACCCGGATGATTACGATGCACGGGGCGAATTTGCCTGGGCCTCGACCATGGCGCTCAACGGCAATACCTTTGTCGGTGTCGAGGGTAATACCTATGATACCCACATGATCGAACATGCCATGGGCGCGCTCTACAATGTACCGCACGGCGCCGGTCTGGCCGTTGTTTTGCCGGCCTGGATGCAGGCGATCAAAGACCAGATGCCGCAGCGCTTCGAGCGCTTTGCGCAGAACATATTCGGTGTTGCCGATGCCGAGACCGGTATTGTCAAACTGACCGATTGGTTCCGTGCCATCGGCGCTCCGGTCACCTTTGCCGAGGCTGGTCTTGCCGCGGATACGGTCGAACCGATTGCCGAAAATGCTTTTGGCAATGCCACGCTGTGGGGCATGGACCAGCTTTATCCTCAGCAGCGTATCGCCGATATTCTCAAGCTGGCCGTGAAGTAAGTGCTTGAAAGGAGTTTTACCATGAAAAAACTGATGACAATGATGTCTCTGGGCGTGGCGCTGTCTGCCGGTGCGACAGCCTCGGCTGCTGAAACGCCGACCTGGGACAAGACGTTTGCAAAAAGCGACAAGGTCGTTCACGAAAAGGTGTCCTATCCCAACCGCTACGGCATCACTATTTCCGCCGATCTGTATGTGCCCAAGCAGATGGACTCTGCGAAGAAATATCCGGCTATTCTGGTCGGCACCCCGTATGGCGGTGTTAAAGAGCAGGGCGCCGGTATTTATGCCCAAACCATGGCCGAACGCGGTTTTGTCGCCATGGCGTTTGATGAATCCTACAATGGTGAAAGCAGCGGTGAACCGCGCCACCTGTCGTCGCCGGATATCTTTGTTGAAGACTTCAGCGCCGGGGTGGATTATCTCGGTACGCGCTCGTTTGTTGACCGCGATAAAATCGGCGTGATCGGTTTGTGCGGCAGTGGCGCTTTTGCCGTCACCGCCGCTCAGGTGGACCACCGCATCAAGGCTGTGGCTACGGCCAGTATGTATGATATGAGCCGGGTGATCCGCTATGGCTGGAAAGATACCATGACCGACGAACAGCGCAGTCAGGCGCTTGATCAGCTCGGTGCGCAGCGTTGGCAGGATTTTGAGAAAGGCCAGCCTCTGTTGCCTGCGGGATTCCCCAGTGAAGCGGCTGATGCGATCCCTGAAGGGCTCGATCCGATCTCCAGTGAATTCTTTGAATACTACGGCATGGCACGGGGACACCATCCACGCTCCCATGGTCCCTTTACCCAGACCAGTAATCTGGCCTTCATGAACTTTCCGTTGATGAACTACATCACGTCGATTTCACCACGGCCGATTTTGTTCATCATCGGTGACAAAGCGCATTCCCGTTACTTTACCGAAGATGCCTACAAAGTGGCCGCCGAGCCCAAGGAGCTCTACATTGTTCCGGGGGCGCGGCATATCGATCTGTACGACGATGTCACGCTGATCCCGTTTGACAAGCTGGAGTCGTTTTTTAACGCCAGCCTCAAGTAGTCCATGTCGACAACGCCGGTGCGAATCCTGTTGCTCCGGCGTTGTTGTCATTGGGCGTGATGGACCGATAAAAAACAGAAGGAATAAAAAATGAGCGAGAAACGGATCCGTATCGGCTTTATCGGTTTGAATCCCGACAGCCACTGGGCTGCAATGGCTCATGTTCCGGCAGTCCATTTTCTTTGTGACTCTTTTGAGATCGTCGGTGTAGCCAACTCAACGGAAGCCAGCGCGCGGAAGACGGCGCAAGCGCTCGATCTACCCTATGCGTTTGCGACGCCTGCAGATCTCGTGGCCAGCGATGAGATTGATCTGGTGGTTGTCACGGTCAAAGTGCCTTTTCATTATGAACTTGTCCGCATGGCCCTTAATGCGGGTAAGCACGTTCACTGCGAATGGCCGCTGGGCAATGGCCTGGAGGAAGCAAGAAAACTGACGCAGCTCGCTGATGAGAAAGGTGTTGTCGCTACGGTGGGGACCGAGCTGTGCACCGCACCGGAGCTGCACTACCTTCGCCGGCTCATTGCCGAGGGGTATGTCGGTGACGTTTTGTCCACCTCGTTGATCGGCAGCGGCGGAAATTGAGGTGCGGAAACCATTGCCGACCTTGCCTATCTCTCGGATAAAGCGAACGGGGCGAACATGCTGACCATCCCGTTCGCGCACACTCTGGCCGGGGTCCGGGATGTGTTGGGTGACTTTGCCGACCTGTCCGGCCGCATGGTGAAACGGCGTAACACTGTGCACATTAGCGACACCGGTGAAACGGTTCCGAGCACGGCGGAAGATCAGATCATGGTGCATGGCGTCATGGCCGACGGAGCCGCCTTTTCGGCCCATTACCGCGGCGGATTGTCGCGGGGGACGAATTTTCTCTGGGAGATCAACGGAACACAGGGGGATCTTCAGGTCAGGGCGTCCATCGGTCATACCCAGATGACGCCATTGTCGCTCTGGGGTGCGCGGGGCGAAGAGGCGGAGATGGCACCGTTGCCGCTGCCGGAAAACCTCTACACGGGGTTGCCGGAAGAGGTGATCGTGCGAAATGTCGCCGGCATCTATGCCCTGATTGCCGAAGATATCAACACCGGAAGCCGCAAGGCCCCGAGCTTTGACGATGGCTTGAAACTTCACGAATGGCTCGATGTCATTGAACGGACATCGAGCCGACTGGACCGCAACGCATGAAACACGCATTGACATTTATCGCCACATCGCTTTCATTCATGGCGATTTTCGCCGCATCGCTTTCATTCATGGCGATTTTCGCCGCATCGGCGACGCCTATTCCGCTCTATGAAATCTATCGCCGCGCCGATGGCTTGAGTTACAGCGATCTTTCGCTGACGGCGGTTGTTTATTTCATCGGCGCGGTGACCGCGCTGCTTGTATTCGGGCGCATATCCGATCATCTTGGCCGCAAGGTGGTGACCTTGATCACGTTTGCCTGGCGGCCATGGCCTGTGTGATTCTGCTCGATGTCGACAGCGTGACGCCTTTGATTGTCGGGCGGCTGTTGCTCGGCCTGGCGTGCGGCTTGGCTTCAAGTTCGGTCACCGCCTATATCGTCGACAGCTCCCCGCACGCGTTACGCTGGCTGGCCGCGACGGTCCTGAGTTGCGGTGCCATGGTTGGACTGACCGTGGGGGCGTTGGCCTCCGGCATGTTGGTGGAATACGGGCCTTATCCGCGAACGTTGTGTTATGGCGTGGTACTGGTGGTGCTGGCGGCCTGCACCTTGATGATCGCCTTCTGCCGGGACACCGTCACGCACCATCCGGGACTTGTGGCGTCTCTGCGGCCCCGCTTCTCGCTGCCGCAAGCAGATCGGCGGCTCTATCCCGTTGCCGCCTGCACCTTTGTTGCGACATGGGCACTGGGTGGCTTTTATCAGGCCTTCGGACCCTCTATCGCGGCGGATCAGCTCGCCTCGCCCAGCGCATTGAGTGGCGCTCTGGTCTTTTCGTCGTTTTTGCTGCCCAGTGCCTTGGGGGGACCCTTGACGAAAAACCTGACACCGGCCACCAGTCAGCGGGTCGGCATGGTCGGCTTCACCCTTGCTCTGGCGGGGATTCTCGTCGCGCTGAACCGGTCAGTGATCGTACCGTTTCTGATCGCCAGTGCGCTGGCCGGTGTGGCTCAGGGCGCGACGTTGACCGGCAGTATCCGTTCCCTGTTGGCGGACATCACTCCTTCTGAGCGTGCCGGGGTGTTGTCGCTGATTTATGCCACCTCCTACACCGGTGCGGCGATTCCGAGCTTTATCGCCGGACAACTGTCCCATTTTATGAGCCTGTTCCGGATCGCCGAGTGTTACGGATTACTCGCTGTTGTCGCCTGTACCATAACCCTGATGTTTGCGCGCGATGCGCAACAGGAGGAGCCACTGGCAGAAGGGCGCTTGTGAGAAATCCGGGCTAGGGAGCTTTTTCACCAGCCTGCCAACGGGAGCGACATGGAAGATTTTTTTCCATGGCCTGTCACAGATTCGGAAAATAGCGGAATTGATCTCCGTGCAGTCGTTCCAGTTTAAAGCGTGCTTCGGCGAGAAACTCCAGGCATCGGGCTTTCCACTGCGCGTCGGTTTGGTGGATTTCCTCTTCGGACTTGGCGATCAATTGCAACGCCTTTCCAACCTGTTTCGACTGGTCTTCCCTGTGCAGCGGATTCGGCCGCGTCCAGTGTCGCATGCATCCCGGGCAGCTCGGGCTGTTGAGAATGCGGTCCCAGGGAAAAATGCACGGGTAGTGCGGTGTCATGACAATATACTCTTCATTCTTTTTGATCTCTTCAATCGTCAGGCTGATGTAGTTGCCGGCGCTCGATGAGATGTGGCCGATGTGATCGGGGATCGCACTTGTTTTCAATAAAATCAGCCGCGCTCCATGGAGGCGGCACAGGATTTCCTGAATGTTTTCAAGCTCATGGGGGCTCATGACTTTTCCTTTGTTGATGGGGGACGGGCTTTGTGCCCATCTGACTGCCGTTCTTCCTTGAGCCGACGGCAGGATTTTTTAATCAGTGCACCTCGCTGTCCGGCGGTTGAAAAACAGCCTGTAACAAGGCGGAAATTGCATTTTCGGATGGGACGTTTTCAACCACCCGCTATATGAAAGAAGCGCTCCAGACTCTTCGCCGAATATCCTTATAGCGGGTTGGAGGGAGAGGGTCATTGCTTTGGTTGGTAAAGTTTGTTTTTATCGCCATCAACAGGATGCCGTAAAAAGCACAGACCTTATTCGGCAGGTTGCCGGGCTTGATATCGAGCTGCTCAATGCCCTCGGAAAAGATTCTCAAAATGATCTTACCTGTTGGCAGATCAAAGACGCTTGCCGGTTTTTTGAAAAATTCGCTGCTCTCGGACAAAAACAAAAAGGCGATCAGGTCGTAGTTGATTTCGGCAAGCTCAAGAAACGAATCGATGACGGCGCAAAGCTTTTTATATGCTGTCGCCTCTTTGTTGACGCGCAGCTCAACCCTTCTCTCCAGCTCGATTCTGGATGTCCTGTAGATTTCGCGCGCCAGATCTTCTTTGGACGAAAAGTTGTTGTAGACGGTTCCGGTGCTCACCCCTGAGGCTCTGACGATTTCAGGGATAGACACCGCATGGAATCCTTTCTCGGCAAAAAGGCGGCGTGCTTCAAGCAGAATCCGTTTGCGTTTTTCCTCGGAAGCGATCTGTATTTTTCCCATATGCTCTGTTCCAGGTTTCCTTTACGTGTAATGGTCAAGGCCGGTACGCGGTTGTTTGCGTTCGGATTCAACATCCGCTTGTGCGGATGATTTCTTTTTAATGGAATGACTGTTCGATTTTTAGTTTGATAGCGAGAATCGTGCCAGCATTATAATGCTTTGATCCCGGCGGCTTTTCGCGTAACGGCGGTACCTGAATGGCCTGGATTGTCAAATATGGTTGTTGGATGTGGCGGTTTTGCGATATGCGGCAATCCGCGCGGTGGGAGCATGGTCTTTGGCGGACGGTCTGTTCCCCGGCAGCAGAGAGGTCTGGCAGGATGTTGAAAAAGACCCATCGGGGTCTTTTTACTCGCGGGCGTTCTCAATCAGCATCTTTTAGGTCTTTTCCGTGTCAACAGCGTTACATGTCGTTGCCATAGAATGACGATGGCATCTCCATGTGCCTTGTTGACAGGAAAAAACGCGCAAAATCGTCCCATTCTTTTCATTGGGAAATGTCCTCAACGTCATTCGCAACTGCTCTGCGGCCGTATTTGACGCCGAGTTTATTCATTCTCGCGCGGAGTGTGCTTGGGTTGATGCCGAGGAGTTCCGCGGTGCCGCCCGGGCCATGAATTTTTCCACCGGTCTTTTTCAGCACGTTGGTAATGTGCAACGCCATGGCCTGATCGAGGTTTAATGGAGTGTCTTCACATCTTTCGCCGGCCGTTTCGGGGGCGACGGGTCTTTCGCCGGGGACGAGATCGTCAAATCCTAATTGTCCTCCGCGGTGGCGGATCAACTCACGCTCCACCACATTCTCCAGTTCGCGGACGTTGCCCGGCCAGCGGTAATTGGTCAGCCTGTCCAGTGCCCCGGGGGCAATTTCCGGCGGTATGGCCAGGCCGACTTCGTGGCTTTTAACCGCAACAAAGTGTCGCGTGAGTGGCGGGATATCCTCTTTTCTTAACCTCAGGGGCGGCACCATGATCGGAAACACATTCAGCCTGAACCAGAGATCCTCGCGAAACTGATTGTTGGAAACCATGTCGACCAGGTCGCGGTGGGTGGCGGCAATCACCCGGATATCGACAGGGATGGGTTTGACGCCGCCGACACGTTCAATTTCCCGGTTTTGCAGCACGCGCAGCAAGCGTACCTGGGCCTGGGGCGGCAGCTCGCCGATTTCGTCGAGGAAAATGGTGCCGCCGTTGGCTCGTTCAAAACGTCCCCGTTTTTCTGAAGACGCTCCGGTAAAGGCGCCTTTTTCGTGACCGAACAGTTCGCTGTCGATCAGGCTTTCCGGGATGGCTCCACAGTTGACCTTGATGAACGGGCCCTCCTTGCGCGATGAGGCAAAATGGATGGCGTTGGCGATGACTTCCTTGCCGGTGCCGGTTTCTCCCATGAGCAGTACCGTGTTGGAACGCGGTGCCACCTGGCGAACCATTTCCATGACATTAGCCAGACCTGAATTGGCCCCAATGATCTCTTCGGCGTTGTGCGCCAGGAGTTCCCGGTTGAAAAAGCGGTTGTCGTCGAGAAGGATTTCGCGATATTTGATTTCCGCTTCATGGGCCAGGGCGTTGTTGAGCGCGATGGCAAAAGGTTCGACCACCGAAGCAAGCAATTCGGCGTGCTCCTTGGTGTATTGATCTTTTCCTTTGACGCGAAGAACAAGAAAGCCGATCAATTTGTCCTCAATGCGCAGAGGCAGGGAGAGGTCGCTGAAACCCTGCAGTTTCACCAGAGGCGCAAAGGAACGAATGCGCTCGTTTTGGTTCGGATCGGACAGAATGAGTGGTTCACGTAATTCCATCAGCCATTTCCAAAGGTCTTCAGTAAGCGGAATAATGGCTTCTTTGCGCTTTGCGTGGCCGGAGGCCAGGGCGATCTGACGAATTGAACTCAGGTTTCTGTCCGGGATATCCAGCGAAAGGCTGTCCAGGGGGAAGTGGTCGCGCAGATGCTCAAACGCTCTTGAAAGAGCCGTCTTGAGTTCCAGACTGCTGCAAATTCTCAAAGTCACTTCGCGGAAGAATTCATCCTTGCTGACGTCCATGTTTGATCCTTCAGTAAATAACGGCCGATAGCTCCTCTTTCTAACCTTTACACTAATTCGTCATATATAACAACTGCAGTTGCCATATATGGTAGTTCATGAAGCAGAGATAAAAATTTGTAGTCCATCATGGATTTTTTTTACTTTGGTGTAGAGAGCGCTGCTGTTGGCGGCTTTTTTTTGTAACTATTTAATAAAGCGGTTGATTTAAGGAGGCGTCGGCGCCGGTCTAAGGTGTCGGCGAAAACCTGCTAAATATGACAGTAATGCCATATTTAGCAGGCAGATCGTTAAATATAGCGTTTTCCGGCGGCTCGCATTGTGCGATTGCCGTGTTTATAGGATTTGTTCGTATGGCATAAAACTCGCACAAGGAATTGGGATTATACGAATTTCTAAATCATTTTTGCCGTTATGAAAATGAAAGAATATTCGTTTCTACATTTCTCAAAACAGAATCCGGAGGTTAAGGAGGCCCGAGAGGAGAAATGCAGACCCAATGATGTCCAACACAGAAGAAAGGGAGGCAGAATGAAATGTTGGCTACGGCTGTTTCTCTGCGTCGCTGTCCTGTCCACGGTGGCTTTGCCGCTGAACAGCGCGCTGGGGATAACAGTATCAGGACGGTCAAGTACCGAAATCGAATGGTACGACACCGGCAGCGGTGACACCGCTGTGCCCTTTTACCAGTACCTGATGCTCAATGTCCACGACATTGACAACGACGGACTGGTCTTTCGGGGGTACGGTCGCCTTGCCGATGATCTGGCCGACGAAGCGGATGTCGATAGTCGGCTGTATTACGCGTACCTGGAGAAGAAGGATCTGATCGAGGATCTGGACGTGCGTTTCGGACGCCAGTTCATTGCCACCACCGCCGGGGCGTCCATCATGGATGGTCTGTATGTGGATTACTCGGGGTGGGGTGACGTTGACATCACCGTGTTTGGTGGTGGTGACGTTGCGTATTACGACGGCTACAACGCCAAGGATCTCATTGCCGGGATCGAGGTGCGGCGCACCTTTATGGACAATCTGAACCTCGGGCTGTCCTACCTGCAGAAATGGGATGAGAGTGAGTTGGCCAATGAGCTGTTCGGTCTCGACGTCGATTACGACTTCAACAACATGCTGTACGTGTACAGCGAAACCCAGTTCAACTATCTCGCCAACACCGTCAGTTACTTTCTCGGCGGTGCCAAGTACCACCGCAGTGACAACTGGTCGCTGCGTGCCGAGTATCTCTACTCACTGCCGGTGTTTTCCTCCACCTCCATCTACTCGGTCTTTGCCGTGGATGAGTACGAGGAGCTGTTCGTCGAGTATGAGCAGCGTCTGATGCCGGGCTTGCGGGCGTTCGTCAACTACGCCCGTGAAATGTACGAATACGACGCCGATGCCGACGTGTTTGAAGCCGGGATCGAAAAGATCCGCACCGGGCGTTTCTCCGGTTACGTCATCGGCACCTGGCGCGAAGACCCCGACGGTCAGGATCTGGCCGGGATCAAAGTCTACGCGGCCGCCGCCATCACCAACCGCTTCCAGGCCGGAGCCGGTGTTCATCTCGACGTCATGGAACGCTATCTTGACGAAGACGACGATGAAACCACCAACTCGCGCATCTGGGTCGACGGCACCGTCACCATTAACCGCAAAATCAACGTACAGGCCAAGGTTGAACGGGTAGAGAGCGATCTGTGGGACGAGTATTACCGCGGCCGCGTTCGCCTGAATATCCGTTTCTAAAAAGGAGTCACATATGAAGCACACAGTATTATTCGTTTGGACCGTTATGGTCGTGCTGGTGACATCCACGGCCTGGGCCACCACCTTCGATCATGACGAGCACGTTGCCATCCTCGAAGGCGAAGACTGCAGCACCTGCCATGTGGCCGATGCGCAAAGCATCATTCCCGATGTCGCTATCTGCCTGGAATGCCATGAGGCAACCATGGTCGAAGACGTCACGTTTCCCGGGCTGAAAACCCATGATGTCACCTGGTCGCTCAGTCACCGCGCTGCGGCAAAAAGCACATCCATGGACTGCGCCGCCTGCCATCAGCAGAATGACTGCCTGGAATGCCACAGCGCCGGGTTTGCCGACGAAATGGGTGACTTCGGTAACAGCATGACCAACGTGCACCGCAGTGATTTCCATGTGTCCCACCCGATCGCCGCGCGCACCAACCCCCAATTATGTACCAGCTGCCATGAGAGCAGTTTCTGCTCCGACTGCCACAACGATTTCCGTCGCGGTTCTTTGACCGGCATTTCGCATCAGCGCAGTTTCAGCAGCTTAACCGTCGGTCCGACCGGTCCGGCCCATGAGAATTTCAGTGAATCTCAATGCCAGACCTGTCACGTGGATTCGATCTTACCGTCACACGAATGGACCAGCGGCCATGCCCGCGAGGCACGCAAGAACTTAGTGACCTGCCAGGCCTGCCACCCCGAAGGCGATGTCTGCATCAAGTGCCACAGCGCCCGCAGCGGTCTCGGCATCAACCCCCATCCCAAGGACTGGGATGACATTGATGGAAGAATGCTTCGTGCCAGCGATGGCCGAACCTGCCGTAAGTGTCACTAACACACACGACAACATAGGAGGTAGGAATGAAGGTAAAACATTGGTTATCATTTTTCGTAGTGCTCTGCAGCATTCTGCTGCTGACGGCCTGCGGAAGTAACTCCGGCAGCGGCGGCGATCAGTCGGCTGCTCCGGCGGACGATGATCTGGGTTCGGACACCGATACCGGCATCGAGTATGTCGGTGCGGCCACCTGTATCGACTGTCATGAAGACTTCAGCTGGAGCGCGGAGATTGTCGAAGAATATCTCCAGGGCAAGCACGTGATTCACAGCGATCACATTACCCAGGCCAATGCCGCGGACGGCTGTCTGGACTGCCATGACCCGATTGGCGACGGTCCCGGTCTGGCCGGTCTGATTGACCCGACAAACGTGCCTGCCGACGGTCTGGCCGCGGTGGGCTGTGAGAACTGTCACGGTGCCGGCGGTGAGCACTACGGCGTCGGGCCGATTCCCATGGCGGAGCCGGGCATCGCGGAATGCGCCGCCTGTCATGATGAGCTGCCGGAAAGCCATCTACCGCATCATCCGGAAGCAAGCTCAATTGGGACCAACTATGTCGCTTCACGCCACTTTACGGCGAGCGTACGCAATGAAGCCCTTTGCTCCAAATGTCACACCGACCTTGGCGGCCGTTTGTACAAAGATGTGTCGACAAAGGCGCAGCTTGAGGCAACGGTTATGCCTGTTGCCAGTGACGAACCGGTGCAGTGCCGTACCTGTCACAATCCGCATAATGCCGGTGGCCTGTTGATGGAAGAGATGGAAGATCACGGCACCGTGGTCGGCTCGGCGGAATACGCCACTTGCCTGACCTGTCACATGAGTGATCGTGATGATCCGAGCAGTGACGCGTGGATGTACCATGCTGACCGCTTTTATCGTCTGATTACCGATACCCATTACGATGATCCGACAACCCAGGAAATCGAGGGTTACGTGGTCAACAAGCTGAGCGATCGTTCCTGTCGCGATTGCCATGATGTGCATACGGTTATGGAGATCAGCGCAAGCAGCGGCACAACCACCATTAACGATCAGTGGGCGCAATCGCCTCACGCCGGACATCTCAGCGAAGCAAAAGCTGTTGCACAAGAGTCTGAGGTTGATAGAACAACCGCGCAAACGGTTGCCGTCAAAGCGGCAGGTTCCGCTTCAGAAGCGTTTGCCGGGCATTACAACTTCTCCTATCCTGACGGTGAAGCCACTGGCAACTATGGCCGCGTTTGTGAGCGTTGCCATACCTCAACCGGTGCCAAGAACTACCTGACCGATCCGAGTGCCTATGACCGTACGGCCAACGATCTGTCTTATCTGGAAGACGGACAGCGTGAGATGATCTACTGCTGGGCGTGTCACAGTGACAATTCAGGGAATCTGAGAGATCCGGGTTATGTGACGTTGCTTGATGTGAATGACTCTGTCGGAAACTTCTTTGCCGGTGCTGATCCGGTTGAGAAAATCGTGACTTACCAGGGTGAGACCGTTGTGATTCCCGATCAGGGTTCCTCCAATGTCTGCCTGGCCTGCCACGGTGGTGGCGGTAACATGGACTCCGCGCCCAGTGCCCGATTTGTCGGTCACCACGCACCGGCCGGCGGCAGCCTGTTCTCCGAATATGTCCACATGGGCCATGAGTATCCAGGTTTGAACTATGAATTTGACTACTTCTCAGAGCATGGCCATGGGACAATTGAAAACCCCTGCGTGTCCTGCCATATGGTCGATGGTGAGACCAAAAACCATACGTTTGCCATTATGGGTGAAGATGACCTTGGCAACGTGACATTGCCCACCAAAGGGGTGTGCAACACGTGCCATATCCCCGATTCTTCATATGAAGTTACCGTTGACATGCTCGAAGAAGAAAAATCCGGCTATGAAGAGAGCGGTGAGTTGCTCGGCGAGGTTCTTGCCAACACTGCCGGCTATGCCAACTATCTGAGCACTGTCGTCGATTCAACAAATGCCACGACCGTGGCGGACAATGCTTACTATGCCTACCAGAACCGGTTGTATGTGGAAGAGGAAAAAGGTGGCTATGCCCACAACCGCTACTATGTCAAACGGCTCCTGTTCGACTCCATCGATGTCATGATGGATGGCAGCATGGATGGTACGATCACTTTCACTCCACAGATGATTAATGACTATTCTGAAGCCTGTCACTGGCTTGGGATGGATGAGTCCACCGGAGCTGCTGCACGGCCGTAACGCTGACTTTGTCATTAAAGCGGTCCTCTAGGAGGGCCGCTTTTTTTTAGTTTGCCCAGCGGAGCTGGCAAACCCGGCCTGTTGAAAGAAACAGGCGTCGCCCCGATCAGGGGGAAGACAATCCGAATCGCAAGGGCGTTTCTGGCAACGGCAGGGTCTGAAGGAAGCGATAGGAAGTAAACTGCACATAGCGCAAGCGAACCTGATTCGGCGCTACGGGGGGGGTAAGCGTGCTAAATAACGCGAAGCCCGATACCTG
This sequence comes from uncultured Desulfuromonas sp., assembly GCF_963676955.1. NCBI lineage: Bacteria > Pseudomonadati > Thermodesulfobacteriota > Desulfuromonadia > Desulfuromonadales > Desulfuromonadaceae > Desulfuromonas > uncultured Desulfuromonas sp. The sequence goes on from NZ_OY781461.1 coordinate 1,221,086, forward strand.
ATCGTACCCCGTAGCGTGATTGAGGATGGGGTAGTTTACCGGGAGCCGGAAGGTAACTGGGGAAGCCTCGTATTGTCCCGAAGCTGTCGGTCAAGGCGTCGGGTAAGAAAGGCACAAGAGGAGACTCAAGGTCTTTCGACGCGGTGCGAGGTGGCAGATGAATCCGTAGTAGTGAAGAAGTCCCGGCCTGAGAAAGCTGGTAACAGACTGGAGGATAAAACCGGGATGACCTGTCGCTCAGTCGTCAGGGGCTGGTGAGCGCCAAAAGCCTCATCAGAACGCGAAGGGATGAAGTTCATTCGAAAGTTTCCGGAAACGACGGCAAGGCGTAGGGCCGGACACGAAGTCGCCTGACGAGGCGAGGTACGTTGCATGCGGTTGAGGGGAAAGCAGACTGCCGCAACGAACCGTCCACGTCCAAGCAACCCGAACCATGCCGCAGCCATATTGCCCATCGGGATAGAAAAGGTCGGCACTCGGGCCAGGAAGGGCAGGCAAAACGCGCTCACCGTCGAGGAAGGAAAACGCAGGAAGCACAAGAGATGGCGAAAATTTACTACAGTCTCTACGACCGGCTGTTACACGAACAGAGACTACTTCGGGCATACGCGAAAATCAGGTCCAACAAAGGCAAGGCCGGAATCGACGGCCAGAGCGTAGAGGACTTTGCCGACCACCTGCCGGAAGAAATCGCCGCCCTTGTGGGCGAACTCAAGGACAAGAGCTATCGACCAAAGCCAGTGAGGCGGGTAGAAATCCCCAAGCCTGACGGCGGCGTCCGCCGGCTCGGAATCCCGACGGTTCGTGACCGTGTCGTCCAGCAGGCACTGCTGGACATCTTGCAGCCGATCTTTGATCCTGACTTTCATCCGTCCAGCTACGGTTATCGTCCGGGCCGCAGTGCCCATCAGGCGATCGCCAAAGCCAGCCTGTTTATCAGGCGCTACCAACGGCGCTGGGTGGTGGACATGGACCTGTCGAAATGCTTCGACACCCTAGACCATGACCAGATCATCCAGAGCATTCGTCGCCGGGTGACCGATGGAAGCATACTGGGATTAATTCGGCTGTTTCTGCAAAGCGGGAACATGACGCAAGACGGCTGGCAAGCAAGCGAACAAGGGAGCCCCCAAGGCGGGGTGATCAGTCCGCTAATCGCCAACGTCTACCTCGACGCCTTCGACCAGCACATGAAAAACCGAGGGCATCGAATCGTCCGCTACGCGGACGATATCCTGATCCTGTGTGGATCAAGAAGCGGGGCGGAAAACGCCTTCAACGTGGCAAGAAACTATCTGGAAGAAACCCTTCACCTGAGGGTCAACGAACGCAAGAGCCGGATTGTTCACAGCAGCGAAGGCGTACCCTATCTCGGAGTCATCATCACGAGCCGGTACACACGCATACAGAGCGAGAAGGTTCGACAGTTCAAAGCCAAGGTGAAGCGGATCACCCGGCGCAATACACCAGTCAATCTGGCCAAGGTCATCCACGACCTGAACCCGGTACTGCGTGGATTCACCAACTACTTCCGGGTAGCCAACTGCCGCGAGCAGTTCAGAAAACTGTCCCGGTGGATTCGCCGACGCCTGCGAGCCAAGCAGCTGACACTGTGGAAAAAGCCGCAACGGCTCCACCGCAGACTCCGGCAGCTAGGCTATCAGGGCGAGTTCAAGGCCATCAAAATGAACTCATGGCGCAATGCCGCCAGCAACCTGGCCAACTATGCAATGCCGAACATCTGGTTTGCAAAGCAGGGACTTTTTGATCTAAGCAGAGTAGAGACGGGCTATCTGCCTCAGAGCTATTAGAGAGAAGAATGAACAGGAGCCGTGTACGAGGCCCGTACGCACGGTTCTGTGAGAGGGATGAGGTGAGAATTGACCATCTCACCTCACCCTACTCGATTCAAAATGGCAGGGATTCTTCTGTGAAGTTTCGTTTGGGTAAGGAATCGTTTTTCATAAAAAACCCGCCTGGAAAACCAGGCGGGTAGAGGAGGCGAATAACATTACATTCAGCAACGGTTTATTCGGTTTCACCCCAGGCCTGGGCGCTGCGCCGAACCTTTTTACGCACGGTCGACCATTCGCCATCGACATTGAACATGGACTCGGGCAGGGCGGCCAACATCTTCTGATACAGCGAAAATGACACGGTGAATGTCAACTCGTCGGGTTTCATATATTTTCGCGCCGACGGGTCAAAACCGCCCAGTACCGCCTTTTCGAGACCCTGTTCCTTATAATGCAACGGCCAGCTGATAATGTTGGTGCATGCGGCGCCAAAGGGAGATTCCACACAATTGACATCGCCGGTGGTGAACATGGTGTGGGTGAACAGGCCGGTCAACACTTCCGGTCGAGCGAAAAAGATAATGAATTCCGGCTCTTCCTCTTCGGTGAAGGTGGATAACGGCTTGAAAATACAGTATTTGGCCGGGGCTTCACGCGGATCAACCTCGGCCAGGAACTTTCGCATGGCGTCCGGTGAGGGCAGGTAGCGTTCTCCGTGAAGAGGGGTGCCGTCAAAACCGGTGGTCACGTAGTGTTCGATGAAGCGGACGTTGGGCTTCTCTACGGCGCTGTAAAAAATTCCTCCGGGACAGCCGTATTCTTCGGCGGAAATATAGGCCGCAGTGTGTTTCTTGCGCGCTTTCCAGATGTTGCCGAGAATACAGGAAAAGCACTTGAACACCTCCTGCATGTCCACCTTGCCCTGTTCTTCCAGTTCGCGCGAAAGAGGCGGTCCGGGTTTCGGGCCGGAGGAGTTTTCCGGTTTCACGTCAGCGTAATACACGCCAAAGGGTTCTTCCGTTAAACCCAGATGGTCCAGAAACGTTTGGGTGTCGTCGAGGATGGTTTGTCTGATCATTTTTTTCTCCTTAATCTGAGACGCATTGACTGATTCAAGGATACGCGGGAGTACGTTATCCTTAACACTGTTTGTTGTATATGCAACTATCTGGCCAAATTTTTTATGCCTTTGATTCCTGATCCTCTTGCCTCAGGTTAATGATAATGCGGGAGAGAAGAGACGTGCAGAGCACCGTCTCCTCTTCGCTCATACCGCGATGTGCCTTTTCAAGAACCTCTCTGGCAATGGTGGCGCATTGCTCCGCCGTCTCCATAACCTTCGGTGTCGGTGTCACCAGTTTTTGGCGGCTGTCTTGAGGATCTCGGGTCCGGACAATCCAGCCACGCTTTTCCAGTCCGTCCGTCAGACGGCTGACGCTGGACTTTTCCAGGTGAAGTTGTTCGCCAAGTTCCCGTTGGGTCACGGCCTCACCATTGAGTAGAACGATGATCGCCCCCCACTGCTCGGCCGTCATATCGATGCCGGCTTCCTGAAACCTTGTCGAGAGAATATTGCTCAGCAACCGACTGACCAGGGACGCTAAATACCCCAGAGATTTGTTGTGGTCATAAGAAAACATCATATTTAGTTGTATACGCAACCACTTGAGCGGTGTCAAGATTTTTATTGTTTCAGCCCGCCGGTTTAAAAACCATGGATTTTGAGTCCAAGCCTTTCAGGTGCTACTCATTTTATCCGTCATCCCTGCGAAGGCAGGGGGGCCAGGGGGGGGGAAGTCTATGGATTCCGGCTTAAACCATGCCGGAATGACGATCGATAGAAACCGGGTCTTGATTTTTGCTTTAGGGACTTTTAGTGCATCGTGGTTTAGTGTCTATATTGGAGCGCTTTGCTCGATGAGCCGCCATTTGTCGGCGGCTTTGAGACGTTTGATGGCTGCTTCGCGGCGACTGGCCGACGAGCGGCTGTGGCCGGATTCACGATAGACCACTTCGATTGGTTCGTGGCCGCGAAAGTAGCGCGCACCGCGACCGCCGGCATGTTGGGCAAAGCGCCGCTCAAGGTCGGTGGTGATGCCGGTGTACAGGGAGTTGTCCCGGCAGCGGATGATGTAAACCAGCCAGTTGTCAGAGGACATGGGATTCATGGGAGGGGGACAGCCGGACGGAAAGGTTCTTCCGTCCGGCTGAACGGATCAAAGGAGATCAGGCTTCAGCAGCCTGTTGCTTGATGGTGTCGAGCTCGCTTTCGTCAATCTCACCCATCCACAAGGCCGTGGCCAGGTACAGATCGAGAAAAGGCCAGTCCTGGTATTCAGCGGCCAGTTGCACATAAATGCCGATGCGGGTGGCGACTTCTTCGTTACCGGCGCCTTTGAGCATGGCCAGGTATTCTTCGTTGACCGCGGAATCCAGTTCCGTAAAGTAAGCGACCAGCACGTCAGCGGCCAGAGCGCCTTGGGCTGCTTTGAACAGCACACCGTCAAAACGTGATGCGGTACCGGCCTTGCGGTTGAGCAACGAGTCCTGACGGAAGCTTCTCAGTCCGGCCGCTTCGACCCAGTGCGCAAAGATTTGCGGTTGGCGTTTGGCCAGACCGCGGCTGATCTTCAGCTTCTTTTTTTCATCCAGCGCCTGCCAGGCATGTTGTACAGATTCGGGAACCATAATCGAAAGCCTTTCATCTCAAAGTGTCACAGAGGGGAGGATATGTTAAAGTGGCCATCCGGCAACACCGGGGAACTATGCCATTAACGGCAGGCGGCGACAAGGCCAATTAGTCTTCGCGGTGAAAAATTCATGTGTTGACGGGGATTTGGAGAGATTGTTGTGCAACGACTGCCGATTCAATGCCAGTATCCGTTTGATCAGGCGCTCTGGCTGGAATTTGCCCGTGCCCATTATGCCAGACAACCCGGTGTCCGCTGGCGGATGGCGCTGAGTGTACTGTGCCTGATGGCCGGCTGCGCCGGTGTGGCAGGATACTATCCCAATAAGGTTAGTGCCATGTTGCTGTTGCTCACGGGATTTATCGGTCTGTCGGCGACCAATCTTCTCGCCCTGCGCCGAGTGGGGCAGGCGCGCCGCCATCCGTTTTTCGGCAAAATGGTCACGTTGATTTTCGATGACGACGAAGTGACGTTACGCTGTGGCCATCAGGGCATGGTCCAGCCGTGGGAAAATTTCTTGCGCTATCGCCAGGTCAAAGCGGGAATGTTGCTTTATTACGGAGCGGACAGCTTTATCATGATCCCACAATCTGTACTGTCCGATTCTGCCTGGGAAACCGTCGTCGCGGTCCTGGCGCAAAAAAAGATCACATCTCTGTCATGAGGGATCGGCAGCGGTTACGTTTTGTGCCAACATGGCTTCAGCTTCTTCCAGAGATGATGCCTGTTCAACGGTATAGCGGGCAAACTGCTGGCTGACCGCAATGATTTGAGAATGAAAGACGCTGTCGCTGACAATACGGATCACCCGGCCAACATGATGGGTGGCGATAGCGGTAATGCTTTCCTGAAACAACGGCAAACAGCTGACATAACCACAGACCGCTTCGCTCATATCACTTATAAGGTGAAATCCGTCTTCCAGCTCATCCAGAGCCGCGAGTATTTCATCCCTGATCGCCTGGGCATCGTCGGCGTCAATGATCCCACTCAGGATTACATACAGGTAATTTTTTTCAGGATTCGCATATATTTTGTGCATAGGCGGTTTCCGATCGGGTTTCTTTTCAGTGTGCTAGGTGATCGAATCCTGTCAAGTTAACAGTCTAGGTTTTAATAAAAAAGGACATGCCCAGAGGCATGTCCTTTTTGGTTTTTTCCAGTCACGTAAGAACTAAAGCCCTTTTTTCTCCGCCCAAGAGAAGAATGCCACTACCGCGATGATCCATGCGGCGATGACCAGCCAGGGCGATACGCCGAGCACTTGAGGCAGGGTGATCTTGCCGTAATTACCCCAACTGAGAATGTTGCTTTTCAGGCTGGGATAGATTTCCGCATAGGCTGCGGCACCGACCAGCATACCGAGGATCGCCCATAGCGCGTGAAAGCGTCCCTCAGCCAGGGCACCCACCGAGGTGCCGGGGCAGAAGCCGGCAATGGCCCAGCCGACCCCGAAGATCAAACCGCCGATGACAATGGCGCCGACATTGGTGGCTTTCAGGCTCAAGCTGATCAGCCCGGCGGCATGACAGGCGTAAATGCCGACCATACCGACAACCACCGCCGTGGCCATGAATTTAATGATGGTCATATCCCTGAGCAGCATAAAGCCCACCTGGCGTTCAAAGCGTAACACCTGACCTTTTTGCAAAAAGAAACCGAAGAGAAATCCAGTGATCAATCCGAGAAACAGTTCCATCATTGGCCTCCTTTCCCGTAAAGCAGGCGTGCGGTGATGATGCCGCCGACCATGAAAAAGACCAGAGCGAGCAGGCTGCTGACCGACAGCTGCATGTTACCCGACATGCCGTGACCACTGGGGCAGCCACCGGCCATACGCGCACCGAACAACAGGATCGCGCCGCCGATGAAAGCGCCGATACCCCGTTTCAGCCCGCTGTCACCAAACCGTTCCCGCCAGATCGGCGGTACGGTTTCCCTCTGGGCGCTGCCTCCGAGGCGTGAGGAGACAAACGCGCCGGCAAAGATACCGATGACAAACAGCATCTGCCAGTCGACTTTGACCTTTTTGCTTTGGAAATAGGCGTTATCCGCCACATGCTGTGGAGCCACGACCTGTTCGATCAGGCCGGAAGCGCGGACAAAGGTGGTGGACGCACCGAGATATTTTCCTTTATCAAGAACGACCGTGGTAACCACGACCGACAGCACAGCCAGAATGCCGACCAGGGCACCGGCCAGGTACGGACTCCAGGATGCTTTTCTAAGTAGACTCATGATGTTCTCCCTCGTTGTGATTTAAATTCATGTATTCATATATATCATGGAAAAGATAATTGTCAACCGTTTTGGTTATATTTATGGTGACGATGGTTGTCAGGTAAAAAATCCATGGAGCTGCGTTGTGACACGCTCCATGAGGCGGAAACAAGACTGATGACCGGGAGGTTCATCCGTTTATCTTTAACGGATAAGTCCAGAGAGTTTGTTCAGGCGGGGCGTTCCCATCCTTCTCATCAAGAACGCCCTGCTCAACGATTAGGGCATAATTTTTTCCGGTAGTTGTTCAACAAACTGTCTGATTTCATCTCTCACCCGTCGATAAACGGCAAGTTTTTCTTCTTCAGTGGCCATTTCACGCGTTAATTCAGGAGGATTGTCGAAATGTTGATTGATGACTTTGACCTGCGTGGGAAAGGTCGGGCATTGTTTCGCCGCCTCACTGCAGACCGTGACAACATAATCGATGTCCTTCTCAAGAAAATTTTGTATGTCATGCGTTTCCTGTTTAGAAATATCCACACCCGCCTCATCCATCACTTGAATGGCCCGAGGATCGATGGGGTGCTGGAAAATCCCTCCAGAGAAAGGGTTGATAGCATCGGCGTTCAGTTGCTTAGCCCATCCTTCGGCCATTTGGCTTCGACACGAATTTGCTTCACAAACAAAAACAATGTTGAGCTTTTTTGACATGCGTCTTCTCCGATCCGTGATGAGGTGATTGTCAACGTTGTAACCCGCCGAAAATTCTAGTCATGGAGCATAAAATGCACGTTAGACTCTGGTGAAATCACAGCAAGGATCATTGCCGGCAATTGCCTCAGGTGGTTGGAGGTGTGTGCCAGGCTTGCGGAAGTCGCGTGTTTGAGCTTGTACGGTGTGAAGCATTTTTTAGCAGCCTGTTCGCCGCGCAAAATGGCTCACCTATGAAAAAAGCCGCCGGAAAATTCCGACGGCTTTCTCTGTGTCTCGTGCTTTGTCCCCGTTTAAGAGACAAGCTCTAAACTTCCCCAGCCCTCTGAGGTGGTTTGGGCTACCTGATGGGGAACCTGATAAGGTGCCGTGTGTTGCTGATGGGCCGTGCCTTTAAGTTTGAACTGCTTGAGCATCTCTTGCATCTGCATGGCCTGGCCGGACAGCTCTTCGGAGGCCGCGGCACTTTGTTCGGCACTGGCCGTGTTTTGCTGAGTGACTTGGTCAATCTGGCTGACACCGATATTGATTTGGTTCACCCCTTGGGCCTGTTCTTTACTGGCGGCGGTTATTTCAGCGATCAGATCGGAAACCTTGCCGATTTCGCTGACAATTTCGTTTAACGCGCCGGCGGTTTGCTCTGCCATGGTACTGCCGTTATTGGTTCGTACCACCGAGCTTTCAATGAGTTCTGCGGTTTCCTGTGCTGCTTTGGCACTGCGGGCCGCAAGATTACGCACTTCTTCGGCAACAACGGCAAACCCTTTGCCATGTTGGCCGGCCCGGGCGGCTTCGACCGCCGCGTTCAAGGCCAACAGATTGGTTTGAAAGGCAATTTCATCGATGGTCTTGATGATTTTTGAAATGCTCTGGCTGGAATCGTTAATCTCTGCCATGGCCAGCACCATATTCTTCATTTGCTCGTTGCCTTTTTCCGCGACCTTTTTGGCATTATCCGCCATGATGTTAGCCTGGCTGGAATGATCTGCGTTGGTGGTCGTTTGTGCGGCCAGCTCGTGCAGAGAGGAGGAGATCTCCTCCAGGGAACTGGCAGATTCCGTTGCACCTTGCGACAGCGCCTGGCTGGCATCGGCAATTTCACCGGCGGCCGAACTGATCTGACTGCCCGCCATCTGCACCTGACCGAGACTGTCATTGAGTCCACTGACCATTTTTTGCAGGGCCAGGCCGAGTTGGTCTTCCGGCGATGCCAGTTTGACATCAACATCGAGATTCCCCTCGGCAATCTGTTCCGCGGCCTGGGCATTTTGCGACAGACTTTCGGCCATGTCATTCAGGGCCTGGGTCATCTGGCCGATCTCATCGTGTTGTTCAACGCTCAAGCGGTCACTGAAATCGCCGCGGGCAATCTTGTTGGCCAGATTAATCCCGGCAATGATCGGCTTGGTCAGGTTGCGCACCAGGACAATGGTGACGGCGACACCGAGACACAGAGCCAAAATAACCAGCGTCATGATTGTTGTCACGGCCTGTTGATTCTTCTGCTGTAATTCCGGACCCAGAGTGTCTTGCTCGCCTTTGATATCGAGTTTGACCTGTTCGACGAGATGCGCAATCTGTGGACCGATAACGTCCAGTTTGTTATGGATAAGGGCATTACGTTCAGTGATCAGCGTGACCACCTGGGTAAAGGCTTCGATATAGTTCTTTTTATTTGCAACGATCTGCGCGAGCAGCTGCTGCCGTTGAGGGTTTTGCAGGCCAGTGTTGAGTTGAGCAAAAACCGTATCCATCTCGGAAAATTCTTTGCTGACGCGTTGTACGGCTTGCGGATCATTGCTGTTGAGGAATTTTACCACATAAAGTCGGGCCAACATCAGGTTACGCAGGGCCAAGGAGGACCCATAGGCGGCCACCATGTCATTGTCCTGCTTGGCTGAGGTGAGAACGGCGCTGAGATCTTTTTCAAGTATCGGGCCCAGCTTATTCAAAACCGTCGTGACCAGGAGATCGCGCTCTTTGATGTGGCTGACAACGGTTTGAAACGTGTTGCCATAGGCTTGCAGTTGTTCATCGATGGTATCAATCAATTGGGCGCGTTTTGGCGCTTGAATCTGTTGCTGGGCTGTTTGCATGAAGTCGGTCGTTTTTTGCCAGTATTCGTCGAATTCAGACAGCTCTTTATCGCTGGAGCTAATGATGTAATCTTTGACATTCATCCGAACCATGAGCATGTTGGCCTGAATGCGTCCGGCAAGGTTGGTATCGCGCGCCATGCCGCGATAGCTTGCAAAGCCCAAAGAGGAGCTATCAAGCGTTGAATAAGAGATCCCACCGACAATAATCAACAAAACAAGGATGACACCAAAGCCGACGGAAAGCTTTTTAGCAAGACTGAGATTTTTGAATTTGAACATGATGCATTCTCCCCGAGTTTTAAATGGTGTTACGAAGATGAAAATCGAGTTCCCATCGTGAGAAACGAAAATTTAAGTTCGGGTTGTTAATTGAGCAATTGCTGTGCCAATAGGTAATAAATGAATAAAGGGTTGATTTTTCAGAGGAAAATTGATTTAGACAGCAGAGGCCAGGGGTATGCAAAAATAGTTGTCAAAAACAGGATTGGCAGGATTCCTTTGTGATTATAATAAGTTGCCTCTCTATGCAAAAAGATGGGCTATAACAATTGTCATACCCTTTCATTGTTGAATAACTCTTCTAAGTAAATGGAAAGAGAGCTTCAGGCGCAGATCATAAGTTGTTCCTTATGAAATTGAAAAAGCCGTCGGATTTGATCCGACGGCTTTATACGTTTAAAGATAACGACGTTGTTACAGGAGGTTTTTTTTAAAACAAATGGTCTGAATGACAGTGTTGCGCTTGTTCGTCTAACCCTTCCCCCGCGTGCGCGTGGTTCCTGTCGCACAATTCTTTTCGATCCACTGGATCATCTTCCCGGCCACATCAATATCCGTCGCCGTCTCGATCCCTTCCAGGCCGGGCGAGGAGTTGACCTCCATGACCACCGGCCCGTGATTGGAGCGCAGGATATCAACGCCGGCGACATTGAGTCCCATGATCTTGGCGGCACGGACGGCGGTGGATCGCTCCTCCGGGGTGAGGCGGACGGTCAGCACGCTGCCGCCGCGGTGCAGGTTGGAGCGGAAATCGCCGGCTTTGCCTTTGCGCATCATGGCGGCGATGACGCGTTCGCCGACAACAAAGCAGCGGATATCACACGAGTTGGCTTCTTTGACGAATTCCTGCACCAGGATGTTCTGCTTGAGACCGCGAAAGGCCTCGATGACACTTTCCGCGGCGTTCTGGGTTTCGGCGAGAACCACACCGACACCCTGAGTGCCTTCGAGCAGTTTGACCACCAGCGGTGCGCCACCGACCTGAGAAATGAGGTCGCCGGTAAACTTGGTGGAGTGGGCAAAACCGGTCACCGGCAGACCAACCCCTTTGCGGGCCAGTAGCTGCAGGGAGCGCAGCTTGTCACGTGAGCGGCTGATGGCCACCGACTCATTGACACAGAACACGCCCATCATTTCAAACTGGCGGACAACGGCGGTGCCGTAAAAGGTGATGGAGGCACCGATGCGCGGGATGACCGCATCGAAATCAGTCAGCTCACGCCCCTTGTAATGGATGGTCGGGCGATGGGAAGCAATGACCATATAGCACAGCAGCGGGTCGATCACTTCCACGTCATGGCCACGTTCTTTGCACGCATTGACCAATTGGCTGGTGGAATAAAGGGCGGGATTACGCGACAAAATACAAATTTTCATTTTACTTCTCCCTGGGGATAAACAGTGTTCAGGGTCTCTTTATCAGGACGGTCAAAACAATACGATCGACTCGGGTCGACGATCAACTGGTCCATGGCCGTGCGCCCCAACAGCATGCGAAAGCGCATGGTTTCACGATTGGTCAGGGTGATTTCAATCGGCCACTCCTGGTCGCCGAGGCGCACGGGGGTTTCAATGACATAACGTTGTTCACGATGACCACCGGAATCAGAGACTGTCCGGCGGTCTTTAAGCGGCGCCTCACAGGTCAGTTCCGGTGTTTTAGTGCCTTGTAACGGGTGCAGGCGAAATCGAACCCAGCATTGATTGTCGCGGGTAAACTCTTCGACAAAAAAAGTATGCAATGCCGAAGTGCGCGCTCCGGTGTCGACCTTGGCCTTAATCCACGAAATGTTGAGGTGTGGCAGGGATAGCCATTCGCGCCATCCAACGACCGTTTGTGTGTCCATGGCCGCTCCTTAACGTAGAGGTTGATGTTTGTGCAAAATACTCAGGTTAATAAAAATCTTCCACCAGGGCTTGGAATGCCTCCATGGAATCGACAATCTGTTCTTCATCCCCATCGGGGGAGGCGACGTGAAACAAGGCGTCCCCCTGATAAACCAGGGGTAAATTCTGCAGCCCCATGATCACACCGCGGCGCTGGGCGACCACCGGCGTGCGTTTATTGTTGAGCGGGTTCTCAATATAGCCCATGGTATCGCCATCGCTGACCAGGTCGCCCAGTTCGCAGGTGCGGCGCAACAGACCGCTGATCGGTGCCCGCACCCAGAACGTGCGCCGCGAGATCAGGGACTCGGTTGTCGGCGCCTTGGGCCGAGCCGGCAGCATGTTGAGGTGGCGCATGGCCGAAACAATGCCGCGCACACCGAAACGGATCGACGGCTCGTCAAAGCGCAACGCTTCCCCGGCCTCATAGACCAGAATCGGCACGCCCATCTCATGGACAGCCTGGCGTAGCGAATTATCACGCAGTCGTGAGTGAACGATGAGTGGAGCGCCAAAAGAGCGGGCAAACGCCAATTCGGCTTCATCTTCCCATTCACAGCGGATCTGCGGCAGGTTCTTGCGGTGGTTCGAGCCGCTGTGCAGGTCGATGCCATGGCTGCACTGGCTGACAATCTGCTCAAGAAAACGGTGGGCCACCCGCGAGGCCAATGATCCCTCCTCAGAACCGGGGAATGAGCGATTCAGGTCGCGGCGATCCGGTAGATAGCGTGACCGGTTGAGAAAGCCGTACACATTGACCAGCGGGATAGCGATCAAGGTGCCGCGCAATGACTTCAGCAGTTTAAGATTGATCAGTCGGCGGACAATTTCCACTCCATTGATTTCGTCGCCGTGAATGGCGGCACTGACAAACAGCACCGGTCCGGGACGACGGCCGCGAAACACATGGACCGGCATGGCCAGTTCGGTGCGATCATAAAGGCGCGGCAATGGCAGAGAGATTAAACGGATTTCTCCAGGTTTAATCCGCTCACCGGCGATTTCGAGATCGGTCGATTTTGTCTCAGCCATTACTTAAATTCCCAAAAGGTTACACTGCACAGTGTCGCATCAGCGGCAGGGGAGAATACACCCCTGATGTGAAAAAGCAAGCGTATTTTTCCAGTAATAACAAAGGGCTGCAAATTTTATTATTATTTTTTGAACTGATTGGAAATCAGGATGAATAAAAGAACCGGGACGTACTGAAGCTATTCTAACTCAAACTGGACAGATAGGCTATCCCGGCGGGAAAATCAGGCTGACTTTACAGAGCCGGTCGCCTGGGTGTAGAACTAGGGGGCGTTCCCCAAAAAAGGATGATGACCATGAGATGTGCACACGTCTGGCAACAGTTTATCGAAACGGGAAAACTCGACAAAGCTCTGGATAATGCTGACATCAGGCATTCCTGGCAGCGCTGCCGTGAGATGGATGTCGATCCCTACGACGGCGTCAGCCATCAACTGCTGACGCCCGCACAAATCAGCGCCGTGCTGGACAGCCAAAAGATCTATATCTCTCTGGTGCGCCATTTTATGAACCAACTGTATGAATTCGTCAAAGGATCCGGTTTCATCGTGTTTCTGGCCAATCGGGACGGCTATATTCTCGAAGCGCTGGGCGATCCGGAGACATTCAAAGCCGCCGCTCAGGTCAATCTGATTCAGGGGGCCTGCTGGATTGAAGATGCCGGAGGGACCAACGGCATCGGCACCGCGCTGGCAACCGGGCGGCCGGTGCAGGTGTCCGGCTGCGAGCATTATTGTCAGAAACTGCACAGCTGGACCTGCTCCGCAGCACCACTTTATGACGAAAGTGGTAAGATCAGCGGCGCTTTGCAGATGTCCGGTCCGTGTGAAAAAACCCATCCGCATACGCTGGGGATGGTCGTGGCTGCGGCGGAAGCGATTCGTAAACAGTTGAGTGTCTGGCAGCGCAATGATGAACTGGTCCTGGCCAATGCCCAACTTCGTCATCTGTTTCAGACCATGTCCGACGGCGCTCTGGTCATTGATGCCGATGGTCGGGTGATCCAGATGAATCCCGTTGCCCGTAAAGTGTTTGGAAAAGAGCTGAGCGGTGAACAGCTCAATCGCATCATCACCCCTGTGGACAGTCAAGAAGTCATCCGACCACACCAGTCGTACAAGGATCTCGATGTGGTTATGCAGACCGAGACCGAGGCGGTTGAGGCCCTGTTGACGATGAAACCGCTCAAAGATGACAACAGCGAGCAGTCCGGAGCCGTGGTCTTCTTTAATCCGATCCGCAAAATGAAAAAATTGGTCAACCGTTTCGGCGGTGCCCAGGCGACCTTCCATTTTTCAGACATCATCGGTGAACATGACAGTTTGCAGGCAGCCATCCGCACGGCACGCAAAGCCGCGGATAATCTCAGCCATGTGCTGATTCTCGGTGAAAGCGGAACCGGGAAAGAGCTGCTGGCCCAGGCGATTCATAATCACAGCATGCGCCGCAACGGCCCGTTTCTGGCGGTCAATTGTGCTGCCTTGCCGCGTGATCTGATTGCCAGCGAGCTGTTTGGGTATACCTCGGGCGCGTTTACCGGGGCCAGCCCCAAAGGGCGGCCCGGCAAGTTTGAAATGGCCTCGGGCGGCACCTTGCTGCTTGATGAAATCGGCGACATGCCGTTGGACCAACAGGCGACGTTACTGCGCGTACTTCAGGATAAACAGGTCACCCGACTTGGCAGCGAACGGGTGATTCCCGTGGATGTGCGGGTTATCTGCGCGACCAACAAGGATCTGTTGGCTGCGGTGGGCAAAGGCCATTTTCGTCAGGATCTCTATTATCGGCTCAATGTCACCCGCATTGATGTGCCCCCTTTGCGTGAGCGGGGCCATGACGTTGAGCTGTTGTTTAAATTTCTCCTCAAAAAGATCAGTCTGCGGCTGCACCAGGCCCGTCCCCATGTCGATGAGGCGGTTATCAATGCGTTGCTGCGTTATGCGTGGCCGGGCAACGTGCGTGAGCTGGAAAACGTGGTGGAAAGGATGATCCACGCCGTTGACGGTGAAACTCTCACCTGCGCGCATCTGCCCCAGGAAATTTGCGGCGATGGCACGGTTGCCGGAACACCACGCGGCAGCGCTGTCACGGGACAGGATGTCCCCAGCCTTAAGAAGGCTGTTGGTGAACAGGAACGCCGGCTGCTGGTTGATCTGCTGCAGCGTTATCAGGGCAATATCAGTCTGATTGCCCGAGAGATGGCTGTGTCACGCAATACCATCTACCGCAAAATGCATCACTACGACATCTCCCGGGACTACCGCTTCGATTGATCAGGGCCTGTCCGCGCTGGCCGTATCTTGCGCTGTCCTTTTTTTGTGACACATGTTTCATTGCGAGAGCGTTTGTCCTCTGGATGGAACAATCGTTTGTCACACGGACCCACCACTAAAACCGTATACTGCCGGTTTTTCCGTATACGGTTTTCCCCCTTAAAATCAAACGATTAGACATTTTGTCCCTCTTGTTTCCAGTGTCAACGGCGGATGCTGGCATATCGGTTGCTATTAGGCTTCTCATGCCCGCGTGTCAGGGGGCGTTTTCAATCAGTTCAATGATCTGTGTCACTTGTCGTCAAGGGGGCCACTGATTCAGGTGCTTGATTGAGCTCCCCAACGCACTCATTTTTTTATCAAAGGAGAGAGTCTATGAAAAACCAACTTGATTCCCAGTACAAACTGTACATCAACGGTCAATGGGTGGATGCCAGTGACGGCAAAACCTTCGAAGCCCATTGCCCGGCCGATGGCACGTTGCTGGCCACCTGCGCCAATGCCACGAAGGAGGATGTCGATGCCGCCGTGGATGCGGCCTGGGGCGCTTATGATTCCTGGAAGGATGTCAGTGCCCAGGAGCGTGCCGGTTATCTGCTGAAGATCGCCGACCTCATTGATGCCAATGCCGAGAAGCTGGCCATGGTGGAAACCCTCGATAACGGCAAACCGATTCGTGAAACGCGCAATGTCGACGTGCCGCTGGCCAGCGACCACTTCCGCTACTTTGCCTCGGCCATCCGCACCCAGGAAGGTCAGGCGACCATGATCGACAAGGATACCATGAGCCTGATTCTGCGTGAGCCCATCGGTGTCGTCGCCCAGATTATTCCGTGGAACTTTCCGTTCCTGATGGCGGCGTGGAAGATTGCTCCGGCCCTGGCTGCCGGCAACTGCGTCGTGATCAAGCCATCCTCCACCACCTCATTGAGTCTGCTGGAGCTGGCCAAACTGCTCGATCAGGTGCTGCCTCCCGGCGTGGTGAACGTCATTACCGGCAAAGGCTCAACCACCGGCAACTTTGTCCTTGAACACCCCGGGTTTACCAAGTTGGCGTTCACCGGTTCCACCGATATCGGTTACAACATCGCCGATGCCGCGGCCAAGAAGTTGATTCCGGCCACGCTGGAACTCGGCGGCAAATCCGCCAACATCTATTTTGACGACTGCCAGTGGGACAAAGCCATTGAAGGGACCCAGATCGGTATCCTGTTCAACCAGGGCCAGGTGTGCTGCGCCGGGTCACGGGTTTTTGTTCACGAAGCGATCTACGACAAATTCGTTGCCGACATGGCCACGGCGTTTGAAAAAGTCAAAGTCGGCCTGCCGTGGAACGACGACACCATGATGGGCTGCCAGATCGACGAAGGCCAGCTCAACCAGATTCTTTCCTATGTCGATGTCGGCAAGCAGGAAGGTGCGCGTCTGGTTACCGGCGGCGTCAAACTGACTGATGGTGAGTTGGGCAAAGGCTGCTTTATGGCCCCGACGCTGTTCGCCGATGTCGATAACTCCATGCGTATTGCCCAGGAAGAGATCTTTGGTCCGGTGGTGTGCGTGATCAAGTTCAAGGATGAAAAAGAAGTGATCGACATGGCCAACGACAGCGAGTTCGGTCTCGGCGGTGCGGTGTGGACGCGTGACATCAACCGCGCTCTGCGTGTCGCCCGCGGTGTGGAAACCGGCCGTATGTGGGTCAACACCTACAACCAACTGCCCGCCCATGCCCCGTTCGGCGGCTACAAAAAATCGGGTATCGGCCGCGAGACCCACAAAATGATGCTCGAACACTACAGCCAGGCGAAAAATATCTTCATCAGCATGAGCGAAGAGAAAATCGGCTTGTATTAATCATGTTTCACCGGTCTCTTCGCGATCTTTCGCGCAGGGACCGGTCAATCCCTGTTCCCCGTCGGCTGATTCGTCAACGATTCGGCAAGGAGAGAGACGATGACGATTACCGCAGAGACCCTGGTTGAAGAGATCCTTGATCGTGATCCGCGGGCCGTGCGCTATTTCATTCTCAACAACGTTAAGCCGTTTACCTGTGGTGGCGCCTATCCTCAGCCGCTCGGCGACTTGTTGGCACGGTACAACGTAGAGGATGTCGAAGGCTTTATTGCCGGACTCAACGCATTCATCGACGCCGGAATGGAATCTTCATAAACATTGACGGCCCGCAACTTGAGTGACGGGCCATGGAGGAATACTATGGCACTCGCAGATCAAACGTACGGTTTTTTTATCCCGACCGTTTCCCTGATGGGGGTCGGTTGCGCTAAGGAAACCGGCGACCAGGCCAAAGCGCTTGGTGCATCCAAACTTCTTATTGTCACTGACGCCGGCATGAAAGCGTTAGGCGTCGCTGATACCATCAAAGGCTACGTCGAAGAGGCCGGACTGCAGGCGGTTATTTTTGCCGGCGCCGAACCCAACCCGACCGATACAAATGTCGCCGACGGTGTCGCCGCCTATCAGGAAAACCACTGTGACGGCATCATCACCCTGGGCGGCGGCAGTGCTCACGACTGCGGCAAAGGGGTCGGCCTGGTGATCGGCAGTGGTGGTAACATTCGCGATTTTGAAGGACTCAACAAATCCACCCAGCCGATGCCGCCGTTTCTGGCCATCAACACCACCGCCGGTACCGCCTCGGAAATGACCCGTTTCTGCATCATTACCAATACCGACACCCATGTAAAAATGGCCATTGTCGACTGGCGCTGTACGCCGAATATCGCCATCAACGATCCGGTGTTGATGGTCGGCATGCCAGCGTCGCTGACCGCCGCCACCGGCATGGATGCCCTGACCCACGCGGTTGAGGCCTATGTCTCGACCATTGCCACACCGATCACCGACGCCTGCGCCATCAAGGCGATTGAGATCATCGCCGAGTCTCTGCGTCCGGCCGTGGCCAACGGCGAGAACATGCAGGCGCGCGACCAGATGGCCTATGCCGAATACCTTGCCGGCATGGCGTTCAATAACGCCAGCCTCGGTTACGTTCATGCCATGGCTCACCAGCTGGGTGGGTTCTACAACCTGCCGCATGGCGTGTGTAATGCGGTGCTGTTGCCGGTGGTGTGTGAGTTCAATGTCATCGCCAACGTTAAACGTTTTGCCGATATCGCCGTGGCATTGGGAGAAAACATTGAGGGCCTGTCCGATGTTGAAGCCGCGGAAGTGGCTATTGCCGCCATCCGCCGTCTGTCGGCCGATATCGGCATTCCGGCCGGACTCACCGAACTGAACGTTCAGGAAAAAGACCTGGAAACCATGGCTGGAAATGCCCAGAAAGATGCCTGCATGTTGACCAACCCCCGTAAGGCAACCTTGCAGCAAGTGGTCGAAATCTACAAAGCGGCCATGTAAATCATTGTAAGCCATTCGTCACGTGAATCTCTCCAATGTGCTCGTCGTCGTGACGGTGTCGCCACAGGAGCTCTGCCGCTCCTGTGGCGCTTTTTTCTTTCAGTACGCGTTTCTACAATATCTTCATGACGCTAAGTCATGACTTGCACAGGGAAAAGCTATGGATCACCGCGCCAAAAAGAAAAAATTAAATAACTTCAAAGAGAAGGATGAAAAGGCTCCCGTACGGGCAACACGCACGCAGGCTGCCCGCATTCATCGCAAGTTTCCCCGACAGGTCCGGTCAAAAGCGATGGTCGAAGCGATTCTGAAAGCCGCCGCCGAAGTTTTCGCCGAGCTGGGCTACTCACGCACAACCACCGACAAAATCGCCGAACGCGCCGGGGTTTCAGTGGGCTCTCTCTACCAATATTTCCCCAACAAGGGTGGTTTAATCGCAAGCCTTTACAACGACCACCAGACCAAGGTTCACGCCGTGGCCCGCAACGCGATCCAGCGCTTTAGCGATCACTCCATCACATTGGAAGAGGTGCTGCGCCGCTACCTCAACGAGCTGGATCAAGTTCACGAAGCCAACCCCACTGTAATCAAAGCCCTTGAGCGGGATGTGATTTGTGAATCCAAGGTCAACACCGGTGAAGACGAATTGGAGGAATTGGACCGTCTTGCCCGGCTGCTTGCCAAGCGTCCCGACGTACGTGACGGCGATCCCGCCGTTATCAGCGCAATCATGGAGCAAGCCATCGGCCACCTCAGTCTCTGGGTATTGCACGACACACCCTCACACTTGAACCACGCGACGCTGAGGGAAGAGACGATCCAGCTTCTGCTGCGCTATTTGAAAAAGTAATGGGGACGGTTCTCCTGTGCCCCCATGACCGGTTATCTCCAGCGCGGCAAAGAGATTGTCCGACATTCTGCTCGTCAATGAGTGCTATCAGCAGGGCGTTTTGAGTCCCGTTTGAAGACTTATCATCTGGGCCGGTTTTTC
Source organism: uncultured Desulfuromonas sp. (assembly GCF_963676955.1). Taxonomy (NCBI): domain Bacteria; kingdom Pseudomonadati; phylum Thermodesulfobacteriota; class Desulfuromonadia; order Desulfuromonadales; family Desulfuromonadaceae; genus Desulfuromonas; species uncultured Desulfuromonas sp. The sequence goes on from NZ_OY781461.1 coordinate 1,240,442, forward strand.
TTATCAATGCCAATTAGCAGCCGAATTGCCACCATGGCCACCCCAAGTAAAATTATGACCAAAGCTACAATTCCCGGCCATCCCCAGAGGCTCCATACATAACCGCCACCGGTTCCGGAAATACTCGAGCCGAGGTAGTACGCCAGCAGATATAACGATGACGCCTGAGCCCGGGCTACCGGCACCCGCATGCCCACCCAGGCCGACGCCAAGGCATGGGCGGCGAAAAAGCCGATGGTGAGAATGACGATGCCGATGACAATGGCAGCCAGCGGTTTGAGCAGGGTGAGCAGAATGCCGACGATCATGGTCGCCACAGACAGAGTGATCAGTCGCGCTCGCCCGTAGCGTTCCGTGAGGCCGCCGATGATCGTTGAACCTCCGGCGCCGAAAGCATAGGCAAAGAAGATCAGCGCCACCTGCGACTGGCTCAGGTCATAGGGCGGTGCCAGCAGATAGAAGGTGACATAGTTGTACACGGTGACAAAGCTGCCCATGAATAGAAAGGCGAGCAGGAACAGGCAGATCAGCCCCGGATCACGCAGGTGATGAATCAGTGACAGGGAGATTTTTTTCAGCTGAAACGGCTGCCGCTCAAAATGGTGTGACGGCGGCAGCAGTACCCAGAACAGCACGCTCATCAGTACCGCGGAGAAACCGATCAACGCAATCGTCGCCTGCCAGGCAAACAGATCGACCAGCCACGAGGTGAGAATGCGTCCGGTCATACCACCGCAGGCGTTACCGGCAATGTACAGGCCCATGGCCGCGCCAATGGCGCGCGGTGACATCTCGTCATTAAGATAGGCCATGGCCACGGCCGGTACTCCGGCAACGACGATGCCCTGCAGCAGACGCAGGGCCAGCAGGCTGGGCAACGTGGTGCTGGTTGCACACAGCACCGAGATCAGTGAGGTGAGGATCAACGACCAGCCCATCAGTTTTTTACGACCGAAGCTGTCGGAGATCGATCCGGAAATGGGCAGCATCCACGCCAGGGCAAAGGTGGCCACGGACAAGGTGAGACTGGCCGTGGCCGGAGAGACGGAAAACTCACGCACCAGCAGCGGAAACAGCGGTTGAAACGTGTACAGGGTCGAAAAGGTGACAAACCCGGCGATGAACAGCGCCAGATTAGCGCGATGATAGTCGCTGGTGCCGCGCTCGATGCTGGGTGGTGTCATGGGCGATCCTTGAAGATATGGGCTCGATGTCTCTCTTGACAGCAGCCTAACGAGTGTCTCAATATATGTAAAATATATTGAGTTAATAGAAACGATAAATTGAATTTATGGACATCCGTCAAATTAAAACCTTTCTCGCCGTGGCCGAGCATCTCAACTTTACCCGGGCCGCCGAGACCCTGCGTCTGGCCCAGCCGGCGGTGAGCATCTCCATCGCCAAGCTGGAAGAGGCGTTGGAGCTGACTCTGTTCAACCGCCGGGGGCGTCACATCACTCTGACCGCCGAGGGCGAGGTGTTTCTACGCCATGCCCGACGCATTGTTGATGATCTGTCCAGTGCCGAACGGGAGATGACCGAGCTCAAGGGACTGGTGCGCGGCGAGGTGCGCATCGGTATTCCACCGATGATGAGTTCCTATTATTTCCCACGGGTGATCAGTGATTTTCGTGCCGCCTATCCGAACCTGAACCTGTCGGTGATGGGGCAGGGTGCCGGAGAGATTCAGCAATTGATCCGCTCCGGCGATGTCGATCTGGGCGTGATTGCCGGCAGCAACATTCCCGACGGGTTGGAGGCGCGTTGTTTCCTTCGTGAGGAGATTGTCGCCTGTGTGCCGATGGAGCATACTTTTGCCCGACGCGACAGCATCACCATTGAGGAGTTGTGGCGCGAACCGTTGATTCTGTTCAAGCAGGGTTTTTACATGCGCGAATGGACGGATTCTTTGCAGCGTGATCTGCCGCAAACCCCCAATGTGGTGTTTGAAACCAATCTGTTTTCTCTGGTGCGCTCTTTGATCCGCGAAGGCGTCGGTGTGTCGACTCTGCTGCGTATGGTGGTGGCGGATGAGCCGCAGGTCGCGGCAGTGCCGTTTGCACCGCCGTTGTCTCTGGAGCTGCATATTGCCTGGAAATCAGATGGGTATTTGTCGCAGGCCAATCAGGCGTTTCGGGATTTTCTTCTGGAGCGGATTGAGTCGTATCGTTGATGCAGCAACAAAAAATATTTCATTGGTATCATCTCACATCAAACAATAACAGACATCTCACGTCTCTTTTATCCGACGCAGGTTTAATCAGCACCATTTCAGCGCCAGAATGTTGTCTCAACCACGATGTGAGGAGAATTTCTGATGAAGCGTGTTGTCGGTTCCTATCACCCCCATGAAGAAGAACCCTATATGAACCAGCGCCAGCTGGACTATTTCGAATCCCAGCTCAAGCAGTGGCGAACCCAATTACAACAGGAAGCCCATGAAGCCACCCGCGAAATGCGTGAAGAAAACGTGCGGGCGGCCGAGCTGGTCGAACAAAGTCTCAGCGAATATCAGCGCCGGATGACCCTGATCACCCATGATCGCAAAAACCGCCTGCTGGCTCAGATTGATGCGGCACTGTTGCGAATCAAGGAAGGCAGCTACGGCTACTGTATCGAAACCGGCGAAGAGATCGGCCTGCGTCGGTTGCTGGCGTATCCGGCGGCCTTCCTGCTGGTTGAAGTGCAGGAGGCACGCGAACATCGCAGTCGCTCATTTGCTCACGGCGCTGGTTAATTCCAGCGCCGTTTTTATTTTCCGGCACGCTTCTGCGCGAGCCTCGTCAGATCCACATCACCATGATGCTGTTTGGCCCGCCGAGCACGGCCTGAGGGCGCCCTGCGCTCTTTTTTGCACCGTTGCTTCGGTGGGTTTTTTCCGTGAAAAACTTTTATTTAGTGGCTGAATCTCTATACTTGAAAAAAGTATCAGGAGGAGATTCAGCCATGACCCGTCATTTTCGTCCGACATCACGCAAAAGGCCGCAGCTCAAATCCGCTGAAGAGCGTGAAGCCTTTGTCCGCCAGACCAAGACGCAACAGCAGGACAATCGCAATTATCGCGAGCGCTCTCTGGAGCTGCATGGATGGATCTGCGCGAAATGTGGTCGGGAATTTACCCTCGATACCCTGCATCTGCTGACGGTGCATCACATCGACGGCAATCATCACAACAACCCTGCCGACGGCAGTAATTGGGAAAACCTGTGCATTTATTGTCATGATGACGAACACAGTCGCGGTTTGCTGGCCGATGCCCTGAAGCGGGATGAGTAGAGGGCTGTCATGGAAATCACCCGCGCCTTCCTCAGTTCGATCATCAACTCTTCCGACGATGCCATTCTAGGCATGCGCCTGGATGGCCGGATTATCAGCTGGAACGAAGCGGCGGAGAAAATTTACGGCTACCGTCGTGAGCAGATCCTCCACAAGTCGCTGTGGCAGTTGTGTCTTCCTGAGCGCCACGATGAGATCAACCAGCTGCTCAACGCCGTGACCAAAGGGCAACGCATCAGCCATTTTCACACCATGCATCTACGCCGTGACGGCCAGTCGATTTTTGTGTCGTTATCGATTTCGCCGTTGGTCGATGAGTACGGCCAGTGTGTTGGTGCGGCCTTGATCTCCCGCGACATCACCCGACAATGGCATGAACAGCAGGCTCTGGAGGAAGCCCGTGAAAAATATCAGCAGATTTTTCACCGTGAATCCGATGCCATTATCCTCATTGATGCCAAGCGGCGCACCATCAGTGAAGTCAACGATGCGGCCTGCCGTTTGTACGGCTATGAACCGGACGCGTTTCTGCAGCTGACCTTCAACGATCTGCTGGTGGACAGCGAACAGGGAAAGCTTGATCTGGCCCGCTGTCTGAGTGGTGATGTCGATGTGATTCCGGCCAGCCACCATCGCCGTCAGGATGGCGGCACCTTTGTCGCCGAAGCGTCCATCAGCTCCATTCTCTGCGGCGGCCACCGCACCCTGGTCGCCATCATTCGCGATATCAGCGAACGACAGAGAGCCCATGAATTGCGCCAGTCTCTGGCCATGGCCCGGGAAATTCAGCGCAAACTGCTGCCACGGGTGGAGGCCTGCCATGTGCCGGTCGATCTTTACGTCTCTTCGCGCTACTGTGATGAAATCGGCGGTGATTTTTACGATTTCTTTTTACCGGACGAGCACCATCCGCTGCTGAGTTTTGCCGTGGGTGATGTCTCCGGGCACGGGGTCGGAGCCGCATTGCTGATGGCCATGGTTAAAGGGGTGTTCCGCCTGTCCATTGAACAGCTCAGCTGCGACTTGCAGCGGCTGTTTTCGGTGATTAATCGTCACCTGGTGGAGCACAGCCAGGATGATAATTTCATGACCCTGTTCTGCGGTCAGTACCATCCGCAAACCTCGCGGTTGGTGTGGAATTCCGCCGGACATGGACCGGTGCTGTGGTATCGAGGTCCCAGCGCCACCATTGAGGAATTGGCCACGACCGGTTATCCTTTAGGCATTAATGCCGATGCTCAGTATCTGCCGGAAGAAGGGATCGTTTTATCTTCCGGCGATATTCTGGTCATCGGCACCGACGGTATCTGGGAGGCGCGCAATAGCGCGGGAGAGATGTTTGGCACCGAGCGCTTGCGCCAGGTACTCGCCAGCCATGTGGAAAAATCGGCCCGTGCCATTCATCAGAAAATAATGCATCATCTTGATCTGTTTGTTGGCGAAGCCCGCCAGGAAGATGATATCAGCCTGATGGTGGTGAAGTTTTTGCCCGAGCACCCACTGGTTCGTCAGCAGGACGTCCAAAACGTTCATCCGTGACAAAAGGGTCTGGTCCGATGTTTGTGAGATTTTCATATCGCCGATTGCATTATCCCGTGGCCATTGCTGCGTTTATTATTACATTGTCGGTGATGGAATTCTTTTCCTATCAGTATCGGCAACTGCACCTGACCCAGCAGCGCAACCAGGTGATGGCCAAGGCCAGTCTGCTGCGTGCCCAGGTCGAATATGAGATTCATACCACGCTTAACCTGACCATGGGGCTGGTGGTGTTTATCACAAGCCATCCCGAGTTTTCGACAGAAGAGTTCAACAAGGCTGCGGCGGTTTTACACCAGCAGGCACCGAATGTGCGTAATATTGCCCTCAGCCAAGACTATATCATTCGCTATATTTATCCGTTTGAGGGCAATGAAGAGGCCTTGGGGCTCGATTACCGGAAGCTCCCGGAACAGATGAGCACCATTGACCGGGCGATTGCCTCCGCCAGGGTCGTGATTGCCGGGCCGCTGGATCTGGTTCAGGGCGGCCGCGGTTTCATCAGTCGGGTGCCGATTTACACCATTCCTGAAAAGACCCTGTGGGGCGTGGCCAGCATCGTGATCGATGCAGAGACCTTTTATGCCCAATGCGGTTTGCAGACTGCTGAACAAACGGTAGCGGTGGCTTTGCGTGGGCGTGACGGTTTTGGAGAAAAAGGCGACGTTTTCTATGGTGATCCTACCCTGTTTTCACAAGATGCGGTGATTCAGGAGATCCCGTTGGCGGTGGGCTCCTGGCAGATCGCCATGATGCCCGTTGGCGGCTGGGGGCAATCCGCCGGAGTCTTGCTGGCTTTTCGCGTGTGTGGCTTTATTCTGGCGGCCGTGGTGGGCATCCTCTATTTTGCCTTGATCAAATCCTATCAACGCAACCGAAAACTGGCGCTTCATGATCCGTTGACCCGCCTGGCCAACCGGCGGTTTTTTGATCGCTATCTGGAGCAAAGCCTGGCCGTGGCGCGGCGCAATAAACAGCCGATCTGTCTGCTCTATCTGGATCTGAATAATTTCAAGCCGATCAATGATAGCCACGGCCATAAAAATGGCGACAAGGTGCTTGTTACCATCGCCGAACGATTGCGCAACACGTTGCGCCATTCGGATCTGATTTCACGGATCGGCGGCGACGAGTTTGTGGTGATTCTGTCGAATTTCGCCGCAGGAAACGGGATTGATACGGTGGTCAGCAAGTTGCGCACAGCACTGTCCGAACCGATCGATCTCGGTAGTGCCGGTTTGGTCACCCTGCACACCAGCATCGGTGTCAGTTGTTTTCCGGATGACGGCATGACCGCCGATGCGTTGCTCAAACAGGCTGATGTCGCCATGTATGACGACAAGAAGCAGCTCAAGTCACTGGATCAGGACAGTTGAGCGCGGGCATCGCGCACCGCATCACGGATCAACTCGGGCAGTGCCGGATGGATGTAAATCATCTGCAGCAGGTCTTCGACGGTCACCTGTTGCTGCATGCCGAGGATCAGCATGTGAATCAGGTCTGACGCTTCCTCACCGATGATATGGGCACCGAGCAGGCGGTGGCTGCTGCGCTCAAACAGCAGCTTGGCAAAGCCGCTTTCCAGCATGCGCGCCATGCCCATGTTGCTGTCCGCATAATCGGCGCGACCGACCACATAGTCGATCCCCTGTTGCTGAAGCTGCTTTTCTCCGGCACCAACCACCGCCACTTCCGGCACGGTAAACACCGCCCGCGGCACGGCACCGTAGTGGATCGGTTCGTCACTCGGCGCTTCGAACAGTGTGCGCATCAGGTATTCCCCTTCAAAATTGACGCTGTGACGGAACAGGTAGTTGCCGATACAGTCGCCCAGGGCATAAACGCCGGGAACCGCCGTCCGCAGGTGGTCGTCGACCTCAATAAACCCTTTATCGTTACAGGTGATGGCCGTGTGTTCCAGTCCCAGATCGTCCGTGACCGGATCAACGCCGGTGCTGACCAGCAGAGCTTCAGCGTAGAGTTCCTTTTCTGTGCCATTTTCATTGTGGCGCATGCGCACGCAAAACAGATCGTCCTCCCAGCGCACGTCCACCGGCTCGAAACCCATGTGCAAGGTGTGGCGTTGGCGGAAATCTTCGGCAAAGGCCGTGCGGATATCGTCATCTTCCTGACGCAACAAGGCGCTGCGCACCAGAAAGTGGGTTTCGGTGCCGAAGGCCTCATAGACATGGCCCAGCTCACAGGCGATATAGCTGGCGCCGATAATAATCATTCGTGGCGGTAATTGATCGCAGCGCAACGCTTCGCTACTGGTCATGTACGGTGTCTCAGCAAGGCCGGGAATTTCCGGAATCGACGGCCGCGCTCCGGTGGCGATGAAGATGGCTGGGGCCGTGAGCCGACGGCCATTCACCTCAATCTCTTTGTCGGCGACAAAGCGGGCGCTGCCGGCGATATAATCAAGATGGTCGAGTTGACGCACCCCGTCGACAAAATGGCGAGACATCTGTGTAACCGTGTCGGTAACGCGTTGAATCAGCGCAGAAAAATCACCCTCAATCTGCTGGTCGGCAAACACATTAACCCGCCGGGCATGGCGGATGGCATGAATCATATCCGCCGGGTAGATCAACATTTTCGAGGGGATACAGCCACGATTAAGACAGGTTCCGCCAAACGCATCGCGCTCAATCAGGGCGGTTTTTAAACCCCGCTTCGCCGCAGGCAGGGCAATCTTGGTGCCACCACCGGAACCGATCACAATGACATCAAAGTGTTCCATGGTTTCCTCCACCGGTAGAATTCAAACAGAGACTTCATGCAATTTTTTCAGCCTAATACACTCGAACGGGAATGTCCACGGCAAATGATAACCTGCGTGGTCATGTTTGCCGTATGCATGTCTGCACGATGGATTTTTCCTGTTAAACTATGAAGAAAATCAGTCAGATGTCGTACAATGACGCCTGTTGTTTACAGGAAAGGTGATCTATGGAGTTCAATCGTCTGCGACGCGGGTTGCGTTGTGTTAAACCGCGCACGCTCTATGGTCAGATGCTGGCGCTGGTTCTGGTTGTGGCACTGATCGAATTGTTTATCAGTGGGGCGATTTTTGCCAGTCTGATCGGCAGCATCTCAGAGAAGCAGATTGGCCGTCGGGCGCTGGATATTGCCCATTCCGTGGCCGTCATGCCGGCGGTTATCGCGGCCCTGCAACAGCCTGAGGGCCATCATCCGGAAATCCAACAGTTGGCGGAAGCCATCCGTGTGGAAACCGTCGCGGAATATGTGGTGGTTGCTGATCGAAACGGCAAGCGCCTGTCCCACCCTGAAGTGGAACGCATCGGTGAAAAATTTGTCGGCGGTGATGAAGCTCTTGCCTTGCTGGAAGGTCGCTCTTATACGTCCAAAGCACTGGGAACCTTAGGCTATTCTTTACGTGGCATTGTGCCGGTATTCGATCATAAGAGAAGCATCATCGGTTTTGTCGCGGTTGGTTATCTTGCGCAGGATATCGCTGAAATCGTTCATGGCTACCAGCGCGAGCCGCGTACTTATATACTGATGATGATCGTTGTTGCCTTGCTCAGCGCGTCGGTGATTGCCCGCTTTGTCAAAAAGCAGACGTTGGGGCTGGAACCTTATGAGATCGCCGCCCTCTATCAGGAACGTGACGCCATTCTCCAATCAATCCGAGCCGGGATTATTGCCGTGGACGGTGCGTCACGCATCCGCTTGATCAACCAGGCCGCCCTGCAACACACCGGTCTTGATCCCTCGGCGACTCTGGTCGGTCGGCCTGTCGCCGAGGTGTTTGCCGACAGTGATTTTATGCCGTTGCTGCAGGCCGGCCAGGAGATCCATTTCAAAGAGCTGGTCATTGACGGCCAGCCGATGTTTTTTACCAGCGTGCCCATTGTTTATCAGGGCGAGGTGTCCGGCTCCGTGGCCAGTTTTCGCCGCAAAGAGGAGTTGGACCGCCTTGAAGAAGAGCTGCGCCAGACCCGCGAATTCACCGAAATGCTGCGGGTGCAGGCTCACGAATATTCCAACAAACTGCATACGCTGTCCGGTCTGCTGCAGATTCAAGCCTATGATGAGGCTCTCGACCTGATCGTGCGGGAAGCGGAAGACTACCAAAGCCTGATTCGATTCTTGACCCGAGCTGTACCGCATCCGATGATCTCGGCGATCATCCTCGGCAAGTACAACCGTGCTCAGGAGCTCAAAGTCGCGTTTAGCATTGATGCCGACAGCACCATGGCCGATATCCCGGACAGCCTCAATCAACAGAAACTGGTGACGATTCTCGGAAATCTGTTGGATAATGCTCTGGAAGCCGCGCAGCGCAACAGTCAGCGCCCGGCAAAAATTCAACTGTTCATGACCGACATCGGTCATGATTTGATTTTTGAGATCGAGGATTCCGGGCGTGGCGTTGCCGACGAAGAGCAGGAACATGTGTTTCTCAAAGGCTATTCGTCGAAAATTGATCACGCACAGTCCCCCAGCGCTCATGGCGTCGGGCTTTATCTGGTCAGGGAAAAAGTGCAGGAATTGTCCGGGCAGGTAACCATCTCCACCGGGGATCTGGGCGGCGCTTTGTTTACCGTGATGATTCCCAAACAGCCGCACAGGGAGGAAGGTTGATGACACCGCTACGCGTCTTAATTGTTGAGGATGATCCGCGCATTGCCCAGCTGCATCAACGGTTTTGCGAAAAAGTCGCCGGATTTGAGGTCAGCGGGTTGGCCGCGACCTGTGAAGAGGCGGATGAGCTGGCCATCATCCTCGAACCCGATCTGCTGCTGCTCGATCTGTATTTGCCCGACGGTAACGGCATGGATCTGTTGCGTCAGTTGCGTACCCGTGGCCAGGAGGTGGATGTGATTCTGATCACCGCAGCCAAGGATGTGGCTGCCGTCCAACAGGCACTGCGGGCCGGAGCATTTGATTATATTGTCAAACCGGCGGTGTTTGCGCGCTTCGAAGAGGCTCTGACCAAGTTTGCCGCGTACCGGGAGCAACTCGGGCAGGGGGATGTGCTCAATCAGAACGATATCGATCAGTTGTTGCACAGTCACCATCAGCCGAGAGCCCTCGAACGGGGGGCCGTGCCGAAAGGGATTGATCCCTTGACCCTGACGAAGATTCGCCAGGTGTTTGCCGACCGGCAAGGAGCAGGGCTGAGTGCCGAAGAGGTGGGCGCGCAGATCGGTGCCAGTCGCTCGACGGCGCGGCGTTATCTCGAATACATGGTGTCGATCAGTGAGCTGACGGCCGATGTGGTGTATGGCAGTGTCGGGCGGCCGGAGCGGCGTTATTTCAGTTTTGAAAATTAGCCGAGTGATTATTTTTGCGCCACTTTTGTCGACGCAAAATGTGGCCCGAGGTGTGGGCGCGGAAGCCCACGTCACGTGCGTACCAGGATCGCGAACGGATGAAGTTTGCTGGAGCGATTAGCTCCGAATGTCGGACCACTGAAGATCAAAGACAAAGTCGCCGGATTTCGTCCCAGCAGCCGACATACTTTTGACTAGCCGCTCAAAAGTATGCAAAAGCTAGCTTGAACACCTCCTGAACCTGGACCCACCGACATTGAGTCTGTTTCCATTTTATTTTATGGATTCGGCTCGCCGCCCTTTAGGTCGGCGAATCGTGCAACTCATCATTGTTGGGGTAAAACATTGATAACAATATTGTGTCGCGCTCTATTTCTTCCGTGGCACCGGTGAAACGGGTGGGACGGTGCCCACCCTCCAGCGGAGTTTATTGTTTCAGCCCGCTGGTTTAAAACCATGGACTTTGAGTCCAAGCCTTTCAGGTGCTAGTCATTTTATCCGTCATCCCTGCGAAGGCAGGGATCCAGGTGTGTTGAAAGTCTCTGGATTCCGGCTTAAACCATGCCGGAATGACGATCAATAGAAACCGGTTCTTGATTTTTGCATTAGGGCCTTTCAGTCCTGTCTAACCTATTTACTTTCAGCGCATAGCTGCTTAAACAACAGCGCCCCGATCAATCACTGATCGGGGCGCTGTCTTTTAACCTGTTGCGTCGTTGGGTTTAGATGAGCATGGAGGCCAGGACATAGCCGACACAACAGGCCGTAATGACCGCAATCAAACCGGGAACCATGAAGCTGTGGTTGAAGTAGTACTTGCCGATCTTCGTCGTGCCGGTGATGTCAAACGCCACGGTGGCAATATCCGACGGATAGTTGGGGATGAAGAAATAGCCGTAGCAGGAGGGCATGATGCCGATCACCAGCGCCGGAGACAGGCCCATACCCAAAGCGACCGGGAGCATCATGCGGCAGGTGGCTGCCTGGCTGTTGACAACGACGGAGACGATGAACATGGCCAGGGCAAAGGTCCACGGATAGGCCTGAACCATATCCAGGATACCGGCTTTGAAGCTCGGCATGGCAAACTGGAAGTAGGTGTCGCTCATCCAGGCGATACCGAAGATGGCAATGGCGGCGACCATACCGGATTTAAACACCACGCCTTCAGGCACTTTGGAGGTTTTGGTTTTTGTCACCAGCAGAATGATGCCGCCAAAGGCCAACATCATCATCTGAATGACGACAGACATCTTGATCGGTTTGGCGGCGTCCGCGATGGTGCGGATGCTCGGGAACATGGCGATAATAACAATGGTGACCAGGGCAAGAATAAACAGGATGACCGATTGTTTCGCCGAAGCCGGCAGCTCTTCATCAAGAGTGGTCGCGGTGGTTTCTTCAATGCGTTTACGCATGTCCGGATCCTGCATACGACGCTGATATTCCGGATCATCTTCCAGTTCAACCCCACGACGCATGCTGTACAGCGACATGGCGATCATGCCGATAAATGTGGCGGGGATCGTGACGCTGAGGATCGACAGCAGGGTGATGGTTGCATCGATGTTGGCCAATTGAGCCAGATAATAGACGACCGCGGCTGAGATCGGGCTGGCGGTAATGCCCAGTTGCGCGGCCACCGAAGACGCTGCCATGGGCCGCTCAGGACGGATACCGTTTTTCAACGCGACATCGCCGATGATCGGCATGACGGAATACACCGCATGGCCGGTACCAAGCATAAACGTCATGGTGTAGGTCACCAGAGGACCAAGAAAGGTCACCCGGCGCGGGTTGGAACGCAGGATGCGCTCGGCGATTTGCAACATGTATTTAAGCCCGCCGGCGGCTTCCAGCACCGAGGCACAGGTGACGACGGCCATGATGATCAGCATGACGGTGATGGGCGGTGAGGTCGGCGGCATCTGGAAAATAAACACTTCGGCCACCAGACCGATGCCGGAAACAACGCCCAGTCCGATTCCTCCATAGCGGCTTCCCAGATACAACATCAAGAGCAGGAACATAAACTGGATGTACAACATAGCGATTCTCCTTTTCTGCTGAGGGGTCTTGGCAACGCGGTTGGAAGGGGCACAACCGCGTCTGATCTTTGTGTTATACACAGCATAGAACCAGTTGTATGAAATTGTAAGTTTCTGGAATTAATCTCTTTTTAGTCTTTTAAGGTCATTTTGTTCATAGTGTTCACGGTGGGTCTGATGGGATGAAGCAGGGGCATCGGCATGTCGCGTAAACGGTTTAATGTGCCAAAATTGGCGCATAATTCACCGTATACTGTCTCACTCCGTTTCGACCTGCACCACATTGTTACGCACGGAATATGGCGGGAATTGAAGCGTTGGAAGAGCGGCTGTATAACTTGTTGAAAATACTTGGTTTAAGATTTTTCTGCCAAGATTGAAAAAATTGGCAATTACTTTGCAATTGTAGATAGTCAAGTTTGATGAATCAATTTAAGCCGTTGTTTTAACATAGAAAATTTCACAGGAGTAAAGACTATGGGACGCAAAAAAGAACATCCGAAAAAACACATTGTATCGTGCCGCATCAACACTGAGGAGATGGAGATTCTGCGTGGCCTTTCTGAAGATTCCGGCATGAGTATCACCATGCTGCTGCGCAAGAGCCTCGATGCTCTGACCAACAATCACCCTCTTAATGCGTAGTGCTCTGACAACACTACGCTTTCCAATGAAGACAGCATTCATTTCATTAGAGTTGCCGGCTCTTTCCAGGGTCTGAGCTGTAACATTTTGGAACACCGAGCTTTTTTAAAGGCTCCCATTGCGGGAGCCTTTATTTTTTTTGCCAAAAAAAGCCCACCTTGTTCGACAAATCTCATTTTTTATTGTATACAGTATAAGTACTGTTTGTTTCGCATCATACTCTCTTGACTTGTTTTATACGGAGGTGGATCAACGATTCGCGTTGATTCAGGCATTCAGTTGATGGGTCATCCTTCAACTGGAGTTTATTCACTCACGGTATGGGAGGAAACAATGAAAAGTGAGTTAAGGGCGTACATTGCCTACGTTGCGGCGAAACTGGCCAGGCAGGAAGATCTGCAGATGTCTGTACTGGATGTGGATGAAAATGTTCAGCGTGATCTGACTGTGATGTGCCGGCAACGACCGGTGAAACCCGCAGAGCACCAAAGTGAGTCAGGTGGTCTTGAAGGAACGAGCTACTGCGTGGCTTATTCTGAAGATTGCCGTCAGTACACCAGTTTGTCGGTGTACGGACAGCTGTTTGATGGTTACGATCCGGACAGCGATTCACATTTTAGTGGGTTCATCAACGATGACCTGGTTGAGTTGTACGATTACAAGTGTTCCGATCATTTTTCGTATCAACTCTAACGGTTCAGACAATCATCCGCCCAAAACGGAAAAAGGGTCGCCTTGGCGATCCTTTTCTGTTTTTAGGTCGCTGAATCTGGGACTGAGCGTGATGCCGGATCGACCGCGTCCTCAAAAAAATCCGGATGTGCCCAAGGAGGAGAGGGCACATCCGGCAATGAGAGAACAGCAACTTTTGATTTTTGGCGACCACTTACACAAGGTAAGTCACCGGATTATGAGCATTTTCAATGAGAAGAATGAGCACTCTTTTGAGGAATTCTTTGTGTCAGCAAGGCACATGGAGGCGTCATCGTACTTCTATGGCAACGACCGGCGTACCATGAAAGCTGATTGAGAACGTCCCCTAGAAATTCCAGAACGCGTCGATCTCGTCATCGCTGAAATCCCAGATGGCGTTATGCGGCGGAACCGGATCGGTTTTGAAGAACTCGGGCAGACGGTCATCCTTGTTGGTCATACCGGCATCGAGGTTGAACTGATGCTCAATTTTAAGGACGCGCTTACCCAGTTCCGTGACGTCATCGCCGGTCAGCTCACAGCCGAAGCGGGCATTGATCATGTCGATCAGCGCCGGCAGGCACTCGGGAATATCCAGGGCCGGAAACGCAATGAAGATGCACATGCCGGTGGAATCAATGGCGGCAGTGGCAATCTGCAGATTGCGCGACAACTCGACCTGGCCATCCTTTTTTAACGGATCAACAAAACCGCCGACGTTGAGAATGTTGGTGGCAATGGTGTAACCGGACGTATGGTCCGCCCCCATGGTACTGGTGGCATACGTCACACCGATCCCTTTAACGCTGCGCGGATCATAGGCGGGAATCGCCTGGTTCTTGACCACCGGAACACGGGTCACACCGTAGGTTCGGCCAACACAACCGGCGCCGCCGCCAAGAATGCGACCGAGCGGTGTGCCTTTGCCGATCTCCTCGCGCAGCATACGCAGAATCCCCTTGCCGTCACCAAAAGGCAGGATGCCCGCTTCCATGGCCACACCAAACATAACGACGCCTTCAATGGAGTCGATGCCGATATCATCCATAATGTTGTCGGCCTCGGCGATCTCATCCAGGTTGTCCACACAACAGTTGGCGCCCATGCCCCAGATGGTCTCGTACTCAAACCCTGACGTGACATACTGACCTTGCTTGTCGACATAAACCTGAGAGCACTGGATGATGCAGCCTTTGTGGCACCCGTGCTTGGGATGACCGCCACGCTCAACAATGGTGTCGTGCATGGTCTCGCCACTGATCTTGTCGTGCGGCTCGAACTGGCCGTAACGGAAGTTCTTGGTCGGCAGGCCACCTGCTTCGTTGAGGATATTAACCAGGATATTGGTGCCGTAGGTCGGCAGACCTTCGCCACTGACCGGGTGATCCAGCATTGCCTTGGCAAATATGCGCGCGGCTTTCTTGAATTTATCCGGGTCGGCGATGGGCACGGCACCGGCACCGTCGGAATCAACGGTCATATACTTGATCTTTTTTGACCCCATTACGGCGCCCATGCCGCCACGACCATGGCTGCGAATCTTGCCGTCCGGGTCTTTGACTGAAATATTAGCCGAAGCCATTTTCAGTTCACCGGCAATACCAATGGTCATAACGCCGATTTTCTTGTCGTACTTTTCCACCATGGCATCGATGACCGCAAAGTTGCCGGCGCCGAGCAGCTCAGACTCCTCAGCAATGGTGACGCCGTCTTTGGTAATGTGCAGGCTGTAAAACTTGTCCTCTTGGGGCAGGCCCTCGATGATCATCGCCTTGATGCCCATGCGGGCAAACTGCTGGGCGGTGGTGCCGCCGGCATTACTCTCTTTGATCCCACCGGTCAACGGGCTCTTGGCACCACAGGACATGCGGCCGGATTGGGCCGCGGCCGTACCGCTGAGCAGGCCGGGAGCGAAAACCAGCTTATTAAATTGACCCAGCGGGTGGCATTCCGGATCAACTTCCGTTGCGACGATGGTTGATGTCAAAGCGCGACCACCGAGGCCGAGCCAAGCTTCCGGCACCGCTTCAACAGTCGTCGTCAGGGTGGTCATATTTACGCGAAAAATTTTATCCATGGGTGTCTCTCTCCGTTGTCGCAGGTGAACAGTTTCTTCGTATCGGTGGACCTCTCCGTTCCCAGCAGAAGGGCGGCCACCATGAGTGTCAGCGTCAATGGTTCCAGCCCGGAGATTTAAGACCACGTGATGTACAAATCCAAACATTGCCCTGAAATGAACAAATGCTCGCTATGGAGAAATGGCAAAGAGCGTACCAAAGGTGTTCGACACGGAGAGAAGAGAGCGCTGTATCTAGTAACTGGTTGAAATAAAAGGAGTTGCGGCGTAGCTGACTAGGGAGGAACGGATGGGAAAAGCCTGGAGAAAGTGTCCCGTTCTGCAACAGATGTTCTGCATGTGAACAGGAGGGCGTCGTCATGTGAACGGGTAAAAAATCAGTGAAAAGAGTCTGGTGAAAGCAACTGGTGACGCCCAGGGACGGCTGTTGGTCAGAACATCAGAAGTAAACGTATTTTTTGCGATCGCGGATGATCAGAAACAAAAAGAACGGACCGCCGAGCAGCGCAGTCAGCACACCGATGCGCAGGCCGCCGCTGCCTACCAGGCGCACCAGACAGTCGGCATAGACCACCAGCGCCCCACCCAGCAAACCGGCAGCGGGCAGCAACAGGCGGTTATCCGATCCCACCAGACTGCGCATCATGTGCGGCGCAATCAGGCCGACAAAGCCGATGCCGCCGGCAACAGCCACCGCACCACCGGTCAGCAGGGCGGAAAACACCAGCAGGATATTGCGCGACCAGTTGACGCGTACGCCGAAGTTTCGCGCCTGCTCCTCGCTGATCATGAGGATGTTGAGGTCGCGGGCATAGAGGAGAGAGCCGATAAAGCCGACCAGAGCAATGACCGCAATGATGATGACATGCTCCCACGACCGGTTGGTCAGGTCGCCCATCAACCAGCTGACGATTTTGCGGGCCATATCATATTGCTCCGTGGATAGGACAATCACCACCGAGGTGATGGCGGTGAAAATGGCGTTAAAGGCGATACCGCCAAGCAGCAGCGTATAGCGCGACGTCAGGCCGCCACTGGTCGCGACAGCTAGGACCACCATCAACGACACAAAAGCCATGGTCACGGCCAGTAGCGGCACCAGATACAGGCTGGTCGCCGCGAGCCCGAAATACAAGGCGGTTACCGCACCGAGCGCCGCACCGGAACTGGTGCCGATAATGCCCGGGCTGGCCATGGGGTTCTTGAACACGCCCTGCATTACCACACCGGCACAGCCGAGTGAAAAGCCGACCAGCGCACCACACAGCGTACGCGGCACCCGGCCAAACCAGACAATGGTGCCGGTGGGGTCGGTCGGATCAATGACCCCGCCGCTCAGCACATGGCCGAGAATCTCGCCAATCTGGGACAACGAGATTGACCACGAACCGATCGATACCGACAAGGTCATGCCCAACAGCAGGCACACCAGCGTGGCCAACAGGGACAGCAACGGTTTACCGATGGTCGTGCCGTGCGCCTCACTCGTCATTGAGAATTCCCCCAAGGTAATTGAGGCTGGCAATGACGAACTGCGACGAGGCGGTCAGATAATATTCAGGGATCGCATAGATGCGGCGCTGTTGCACTGCGTTCGACATGGCCAGAATCGGTTGGCCGGTGAGGCGCTCCTTCAGACCACTGTCCGCCGGCACAACAATGATGTCGGGATTCCACTTCAACACCGTTTCGTAGCCGATCTGCTTGAAAAAGCCAATGCCGTGTTCGCTGGCGGCATTTTTAACGCCAAGGCGTCGGCACAACGCATCAAACAGCGTATGCTTGCCTGCCACAAAGCCCATGCGGTCGTAATAGAGCAGGGTCGGCACCTTGCCGTCGAGGCGTTGGGCCACCACCGTGCAAATTGCCTGACTGTTGTGCGCCATGGTTTGCAGCAGCTGACGGGCGCTGGCTTCCACGCCGAGCATGTCGCCAAACAGGTGAATCTGTTCGCGAATGTCATCGATGTCGCCGAAAAAACCGGTCTGAACATGGGGGATTTCCGCCAGATCGAGCTGATGTTTAAAAGCCGCCGAAGAGTAAAAACTGGTGATCACCAACTCCGGTTGCAGGCCGATGACCATCTCGGCATCTTCGGTGAGAAAGGTTGGAATGTCCGGCGGAAATTGTTCCGCCAAAAACGAATACGCCGACACCCGGCAGCTCTCATGCAGAGCGACAATGCGCTCATGGGGCACAATCGCCCACAGCTCCTCAGTCAGGCCGACCGTATGTGGGATGACCCGTTGCGGTTGCTGTTCAAGCAGCAGGCTGGCCGAGCGATTGTTCAGCGCATCAGTGATTTTGTTCCAGGTGCGGATCTGATAGTCGATGCGGCGTGGGTAACGATTGTCGCGGGTTTCCGGGCGATGGGCATCGCTCAGCTCGGCACGCAGTTCCGCCATGTCTAGGGGGAAATCCAGAGATTCGCCGTCCTTGGCCTCGGCCAAAGCGATGGAGCTGAAACACAGCAAGGTTGTTAACAGGATCAACTGTTTATGCATAGAACAACAGAGACACGCCATGCGGTGTCTCGCTCTCCTCAATATCAACATGAAAGACCTGGCGAATATGCGCAGTCTGAAACGCTTCTTCCGTCGGCGCCTGACAATACAGGCGACCGCTCTCCAACAACATCAGGGTGTCACAATAGCGCCGCGCCAGATCCAGGTCGTGAATACTCATCAAAATGGTTTTGCCCTGTGCCTTGAGCCGGGTGAGCAACTCCATAATCTGCAACTTGTGCTGAATGTCCAGCGAGCTGGTCGGCTCATCAAGCAGGATAATCGGCGCTTCCGTCACTAACGCGCGGGCAATGCTCACCAGCTGACTTTCACCGCCGGACAGCTGATTAATCACTCGATCTTTGAACGGCAACGTTCCGGTCACCTCCATGGCCTGCTCAATAATGCTCAGATCATTGCTGCCCAGCCACGAAAAACGCCCCAGATGGGAGTGGCGGCCCATGGCAATAAAGTCAAACACGCGAATGGAAAAATCAACCCGCGACTCCTGCGGCACCAGAGTGATCATCTGACTCAGCTCACGGCGACGGATGTGACGATGGTCGCGGCCATGAATCTTCACCGTACCGCTCGCAGGCTCCCAGATGCGACACAAATTGCGCAGCAACGTCGATTTGCCGGCACCGTTCGGGCCGATGACACCGTGAATCAGGCCCGGTTCAAACGAGGCACTGATGTCCTGCAGAATCGGCTGGCCGCCAATGGCGTAGCTGAGGTTGTCGATGTCGATCAGGGGTTGCATGTGTGTGCTTTGGCTCCAATTTGTGGCGTAATTGCACAACATAACATAGAGCGTTGAAAAGTTCTTCTGGCGTTTGATCTTCAGGGGGAAAATTTTATGGGGACGTTCTCGATTAGAAGAATGAGCATTATTTTGAAGGATTTTTCGTGTCAGCAAGGCACATGGAGGCGTCATAGTTATTCTATGGCAACGACGTGTAACGCTGCAGACGCGGAAAAGACACAAAATAATGCCATGAAAGCTGATTGAGAGCGTCCCCTAAGTCAAGGTCGCCGGGTTTCGTCCCGGCAGCCGACATACTTTTGACTGGCCGCTCAAAAGTATGCAAAAACCAGCTTGAACACCTCCTGAACCTGGACCCACCTACACTGAGTCTGTTTCCATTTTACGTTACAGATCCGGCTTGCCTGACTACAAGATGAATATTGGATAAACACGTCCTGTGTTTCCCAATAACGCCAGCCGAAAATGCGATTTCCGTCTTGCTTACACCATCAGAGATGGTGGCCGCCCGTCCATGGGCTCCACAGACGGTTTTCAACCGTCTGTCAGCTCGGCAAATTGTGCGTCTCATCAGCTCTAGCGTAAAACGTTGATAACGATCTTTCGTCTTTCTCTATCTCTGGTGTGGCACCGATCAAACGGGTGGGGCGGTGCCCACCCTTCAGCGAGTTATTTAGCCCCCAAGCCCTCCCGTTCAGCAGCGCGAAAGCCCACTTCATGTGCGTACTATGTAGCGTGAATGGATGAGGCTGGATGCGATACATAGAATAAACAAATTAATACTTTCTCTTGACAAAATTAGACGTGAAGCCGATAGTGAACGCCATATTATGAATGAATTGTCATGCAATGTTCCTGGGAGTCACTATCATGCGCTTGATCTTTGTTCATGGCTGGAGTGTCACCAATACTGACACCTACGGCCAACTGCCCGAGGCGCTGCAAGCCGCCTCAGCCGATTACGACCTGTCACTTGATCTGCATCATATCTACCTCGGCAAATACGTCAGCTTTCACGACGAAGTCACCATCGACGATATTGCCCGTGGCCTGCATCAAGCCCTGCACGATCTGCCCGGCAATGGCGATCAGATTCAACCCTTCTCGTGTATTACCCATTCCACCGGCGGCCCAGTGGTGCGTTACTGGCTCAATCGCTTTTATGGCCCGGAAGGGCTCAGCGTTACTCCGCTGCACCATCTGGTGATGCTGGCTCCGGCCAATCATGGCTCCTCCCTGGCCATCCTCGGCAAGCAGCGCGTCGGTCGCATTGATGCCTGGTTTAAAGGCGTTGAACCGGGGCAGCGTGTGCTTGACTGGCTGTGCCTCGGCAGTGAAGGGCAGCGCCGCCTCAACGAAAGCGGCCTGCATTACGACTATGCCGCGCACAACGTCTATCCCTTCGTTCTCACCGGTCAGGGCATTGACCGCAAGTTTTACGACTTTATCAACAACTACCTGACCGAGCCCGGCAGCGATGGCGTGGTCCGCGTCGCCGGGGCCAATATGAATTACCGCTTCTTTTCCGTGGGCCAGAGTGACGAGGTGTTGCGCAAAAATCCTTACACCACCCGACTCGTCACGCAGGCGAGTCACCCGGTGCGTGTGTCGCCTGCCGTGCCCTTTGGGGTCTACAACCAATACAGCCATTCCGGCAAAACCATGGGCATCATGCGCAGTATCGATAAAGACAAAGGCGCGGAACAGTCCGTGGTCGCCGACATTCTCAAATGCCTGCAAATCGAGTCAGCCGCTGCCTACCAGCAGCGAGCTGCCGAGTTGGCCGCCCTGACCGAAGAGACCCAAACCAAAGCCCGTCAGGATAAAACCAATGAACGCTACGCCATGCTGGTGTTCCGCGTTCAGGATGATCAGGGCAACACCTTCAGCAAAGACGACTACGACATAGTGCTGCTTGGCGGTAAAACCTATCAGCCTAAAACCATGCCGAAAAGCTTTCTGCGCGATCGCCAGATGAACAACAAGACCAGCAACCTGGTGTTTTACATCGATGTCGATCAATTTCACGAAATTAAAGACGGCCTGTTCGGCATTCGCGTGGTTGCCCGCCCACAACAAGGCTTTTCCTATTACCAGTGGGCCGAGTTCCGCTCCGATGGCGTCACACTGACCGATATTGTCGCATCCAACCAGACCACCTATGTGGATATCTCCCTCACGCGCTGCGTGGATAAGAATGTATTCCAGTTTGCGCGTGGAGATGAGAAACGGGGGAGTTTTAAAGGGGTGAAGGCTGATGGTGGAGAGATCGAAGAAAAATAATGAGCTTTAGGTTCTCCTCTTTCTCCGTCACCACTTGTCCTCCGTCATAACTCCGACTATAATCTAGACAGTCTAGCTGGAAAAATGGAGGGCACTATGGCAATTCGTAAAGAGAGCACAGGTCACTTGGGTGAGTGGCAAATGCAGGAGGCAAAAAATCGTTTAAGTCGTGTCGTAGAAGAAGCACGACGCGGGAAGCCGCAGACAATCACAGTTCACGGTGCCCCGGCTGCCGTGGTTCTCTCCTTTGAACAGTACAAGGAGCTGACCAGAGCCAAGACTCCATTGTCGCAGTTTTTTCAGACCTCACCACTACGCGGCATTGAGCTCGATCTTGAACGTAGCCGCGAAACGGGAAGAGAGGTCGACCTTTGAATTTTCTTGTTGATACATGCGTCGTCTCGGAGCTGGTCAAAGCACAGCCGAATCCAAAGGTTGTTGAATGGATTGACGCAGTCGATGAAGGCAGGATCTTTTTAAGCGTGTTGACCCTGGGAGAATTGGAAAAGGGCATTGCAAAACTACAGAATGTGCCGCGCAAGGATGCTCTACGTGAATGGCTGGAACATGACCTGATTGAGCGATTCGCCGGTAAGATTCTGCCGATAGATGAAGCTGTGGCCGTAGCTTGGGGCAGAATGCAGGGAGAAGCTGAACAAAAAGGAAATAAACTTCCGGTCATCGACTCTTTGTTGGCCGCCACGGCCGAAATAAACGGTCTGACCGTTGCGACCAGGAATGTTGTTGATTTTGAACGTTGCGGCTGTCGTCTATTTAATCCTTGGGCGTCATGAGCAAAATTTGTGGCCTGAAGATGTTGCAGGACATTTTGTAAGTTTCAGCGGATGATCCTTCAGTTGGATTGGAAGCGGGATTTTCGAGATAAGTAAACTGTCACCGGAATTGCACGAAGTTGACTGCAGACCCTTTGTTCGGCTTTCGGCCTTGAGTCTTCAACAAGAAAAAAGGTCAGCCTTTCAGTTCTTTGGGGTGGATACCGTAGTGTGCGTAAAATATCTTACTGAAATGACTAGCACTGTTATAGCCTATGCTGTGGGCTACAGCTGAGACATCCTTTTCGCCTTCCCGCAAAAGCCTGTGGGCTGTTCTTAAGCGTTCTCTTCTGAGCATCTCCCCCACAGTCACACCAAAGAGAGCTTTGAACCCTTTTTTCAAGTCACACTCGTTAATGGCGGCTCTATGCGCCAGTTGTTTAATGTTTGGGGTATGGGCAAGATCTTTCAGCAGTATCCCTTTGGCCAGATAGATATTCCGCTCCTTTTTTTTAATTTTTTTGATCGGCGTATTTGAAGGGAATTGTGAGAAGAACTGGCTGAAAAGATCAAGGATGTCACGTTCGATATCTATCTTGTTGAAAACGTGCGAGTTTATCGTGTCGCATATTCTTTTCAGAAGGATTTTTTCATAATGGGATATCTTTTTCTGCTCGAATATTTTCCATGGAAAATCCAGCTTTTTATCCATTTTCCCCTTCAGAGGGTGATCGCCGGCAAGCCAACCGTCCAGCGTCTCTTCCTCAATGAGAAAGATGACCTCTGAATATACGCTATTTGCGTGAAATCGTTTTATTTCACTTCCGAAAAAATAACCGAACGTCAGGTCTCCCTCCTCAAATACCAATGTCCTGTTTCCGAATATACTCCAATGGACTTCAGAATGGCCGGCAATCCTGTAATTGCAAAAATAAAATCCTTTCTTCTGCGTGTTTTGGATAACGATATCCTGATCGGTGGTTAACGTATGGGCGTGCATACGCACGCCGTTTCCCGCGCCATAGACCCAAAAAGCGCCTTTCCCCAATCGATTCGGAAAAGAGTTCCGCAGGTCTATTCTTTGTGATGAACAGATACCGTCAGGTAAAAATAGTTCCGAGAACTCTTCTTCACTCATCCAATAAGCCATATTTTCCCTTTTCCGTTAAGCATATTCCAAAAACCGCTAAAGCAATATTGTACTATCATATCGCTTTCAATTGATATTAAAAACCAAAATCAACAACTGGAGGAAGATAGTGATGACTAGGGTGACAAACGTATTGATGATCGTATTTCTGGGACTTTTTCTGTCCCCACCTCTCAGCATGGCAGAAGGGGATAATTCCGAGCTTGATCCGATAATCGTAATCGCAAATAAAATCTCCCAGGATGTGACCGAGGTTACTTCCAGTATTTCGGTTATTACAGAAGAAGAAGTGAAAATTCGGGAGATTAATGAGATTCAGGACCTCTACAGAACCATTCCCAATATGCATCTTTTGAAGACCGGAAACAAGGGGACTCAAACCTATGGGGGCATTCGAGGGATTACGCAGCTTATGAACGGCGCTCCGGTCATTGGCTTTTTTGTCGATGACGTCTACTATCCGAGCAGTGATATTTCGCTGTTCGATATCGAGCGCATAGAAGTGCTGCGCGGGCCTCAGGGGACGCTCTATGGCCGGAACACCGAGGGCGGCGCCATCAATGTCATTACAAAAAAACCGGCTGCGGACCGCTCGGGAATGATCGGCGTCGGCTACGGGAAGCACAATGACAAAGTCCTGAATTTTTCCCTTAACACCCCATTGATCGACGATACCCTGTACGCAAGAATCAGCGGCAGAGGTGTTGAAACCGATGGCTATAAAACCAATACCCTTGATAATGACGATGCCGTCGATGAAAGCAGAACGATTGATCTGCGGGCAAATCTCTACTACTTGGCGACGGACAGCCTAAACATCGATGTCGGATTTGACTTTCAGAGATACAGAGGGAATTGGGCGACCTTTGCAAGCCTTGAGGCGCTGGAAAGCAATCCGCACGATGTAACCGTCAATGACCCCGGAAACCTTGACAAAGACGCTCGGGGGATTTCAATTAAGGTCGAAAAAACCCTGCCCGGAGAAAATCGGCTTATTTCAATTTCCGCATTGAGAAACGATGATTCCGACAGTGAGGAGGACCTTGATTTCACCTCCGTGGACATGCTGCGTTTTCATCTGAAAGAAGAGACGGATTCTTTTTCACAGGAATTTCGTTTTGTCTCTGACGGTGGCCCCTCAAAATTCAAATACGTTGCCGGAGCATACGGATTTTACGAAGACGCAAGTCAGTATATCGATACTTTTTTCGATCTGGACATGCTCTTCGGATCCGGTGGTAACGTCAACAGCATCAACGACGGCGAAACAAAAACCTTGGGAGGCGCGCTCTATGGAAACCTGATCTATTCAATCCTGGGGGGGCTCGATCTGAATTTTGGGCTCCGCTATGATGTCGAACGCAAGGAGTTTGATTATCTCTGGGAGGGAGGCTCCGCTTTGGGCTATATGCCTCAAGAGGGAAACAAGGAGAAAACCTTCAGCGCATTGCTTCCCAAATTCGGCGTTAGCTACATCGTCAATGAGAACATTATGCCCTATCTTTCGGTTAGCAAGGGCTATAAGAGCGGTGGCTACAACCTGGCTGAAAGTGTCGGTGATGAGTTTGATCCCGAAGATACATGGAATTACGAAATCGGGATAAAAACCAACTGGTTCAGTGACAGATTGACATTTAATCTGGCGTTGTTTCAGATCGACTGGAACGATGTACAAATTGAGGTCATCAAGGCGGGTGGATACAGTGCCATACAGAACGCCGGTGAAGCAACATCCCGCGGCGTCGAAATTGACACGAATTTAAGGGTGACCGATTCGATCAGCCTGCGCGGCGGTTTTGGGTACTCCGACGCGACATTTGACGAGTATGAGTACAGCGGTGAAAATTACCGCGACAACAAGATTCCCAACGCTCCTGAATACACCTACATGGTCGGCGTTCGCTATGATCTGGGACGTTTTTATTTAGACGCGGAATGCCTCGGCGTCGGCAAAACCTATTTCGATGCCGCCAACACCGAAACACAGTCAGGCTATAAACTTGTCAACGCAAAAATCGGTTATCGGGGCGATGGTTTCAGTGCCTATATCTGGGGTAAAAATCTCACTGACGAGGAGTACCTGACCAGAGCGTTTAAGATGTTCAACTCATGGTATGGCAAAACAGGCGATCCGCTTACCGTAGGGATGAATTTCGAGTATAAATTCTAGCGGTCTCTGGCTTTGCGGATTGTCGCGAGAAATCGGCTGTTCGAGGGCAGCTTTTTGATCGTTTGAAAGCGAATAGCTGATATGGAAGGCTCCCGACCAAGGTCGGGAGCCTTCGAGAATTTCGGGGACAGTATAGAGTGGCGCTAGTTTAAGAGATTTCTCAACAGAGTTAAGGACTTCTGTGTATCGAACACTCCGAGAGTTTTTCCGGCACAAACCAGCGGAGCAGGGTCAGGTCATGAATTGCAACATTTTCCAGCATTCGGGGGAGTATATTCAATTCAAGAGACCTAACGGATAGCAAAGCCATAGATTGACCCGCTTTTATCGTTTTTCATACTGTGCCCAAAAGCTGGTTTTTCGACCATGTGTTTGCTTTATTTCAGCAGCATATTCCGCATGAGGTTTCATCTCCTTCCAGTCGCTGACGGTTTTTGCCAGCAGGTCCAGCTTGCGTAGATAACGTGCGCCATGTCCGTATGTTTTTGTTTGTCCACGGCGCAGAATTGAATTGAGCAGGGCGCGGTAGAGCAGACTGGCGGTCAAGGGTCGGGACAAGGATTCAAAGGTTTCGGCGAGAGGGAGCAGGTGCTGATAATAATCACCGTTCAGCTGTTCAGCGCGGGCCTGCAGATAGCTTTCAGCGGCGTCATACTGTTCCATATCGGTCAGAAATGCGGCATCGGTCAGAGAGAGGAGCGGGGTGTTCAGAATGATCTGCGTTTCTTCGGCAAGGAGAGCGGAATGCTGATCCTGACCGGCGATGACAAACCACTGTTCGAATAAGTTTCTGCTGCGCTGACGGCGAAAGCTGCGACGGGCGACTTCTCTCTGTTTTTCAATGTCTCCCAGGCGGCCATAAATGTTCAGCAGCAATTTGTCCTGCTTCTCCCGTTGGTAATTCTCCGTTTGCGGAATTTTTTCCAACCAGCTCAAAGCGGTGTGTTCATCGCCACTTTCCAGGTAGGCTTCGGCAATGTCAATCTTGCCGGCGGTCGGAAGGTCCGCTCCCCATGCCGCCAGACGCGTTTTCTCGAACAGTTGTGGATCTTTGAGCTGCCGGGCCAAAGATTCCACCTGGTAGTGCCAGTGACGGCGTGCAAATTCATCTGACTCTGTATTTGCCAGTTTCTGAAATTGTTCGATCAGCCAGCGCAACTGTTCTTCCGGCAGGAATTCAGCGGAACTATTCACCAGCGCATCACGTACACCGTAATCATCCTTGAGAGAGGTTTTAAGCACTAATTTAGCCAGCTGGTTTTTGTCTGCGTAGTGAGAGGCGTAGGAGAGAAACAGTTCCTGTGCATCAAAGCGATAAACATCACCAACATGTCCGCTTGAATCGTCACAACGGTCAAAGACACTGCGGTCAGTGGTGTAAAAATTTGCCACCAGTTCACAACCGATCTGAGGGTCGTCTACCTGCTCCTCAATCTGCTGCAGCACATTTCGCAGTTCACGCGCCAAGCCGGCTGATTCTCCCCAGCGGATGAAACGGCGCACGCGCTTGAGAGAAGACAGTTTCTCCTTGAGCTGTTTTATCTCGTTTTTTGGGGTTGTCATCTGTAACCTTGAAAAATTGGCAAGTTATGGGTCCGTATGTGCAATCCAAAGGGCGGCAACTGGTCGGGCATCTTTCGTTTCTCTTATGTAAGTCTTCTTATCGTCCTCTCACACGAGTCGGCAATAAGCTGATTTAACCGATACAGACAGTCACTTTTGTATGGCGCAAATTTTTCGGTGAAGAGTTGCAGCCTGGCGCTCTCAATTTTATTGGCAATCAAAACAATCCTCGGCACGACATATCTGGGACTGATTTGAATCTCCTCTGCGAGGGCTTCCCAGTTTTGCTTCGTTACTTTGTCCGGGGCAACTTCACCGCCAATTTTCATGGCCATGTCGCTGGTCAAACCATAATGCGCGTAAATCCGTGTCGACAAAAGGTCATAGAACGGGGCCAATGCCGGGCCTTGCGGCAGTAGTAAGAAGGAAATGTTTTTGCCGTGCGCATCTGAATTGCCGATTAAAAAGTTGAAGATCAGCCAATCCAGCAGGGCCATGACATCTTTAGCTGGTTTTGCGCTGACTTTGCGCATCAATGCGACGCACTGCGCAAAGCTGGGGCCGCCTTCATGCTCGTATTTGTATTCCGGCAGCGTTCCCATGGCCTGACAGAAATCCTCCTGATGCACTCTTTTCAACCCGTCTTCACTCTCGGCTCGGTCGTATCTCTCGATGGCAAAGATCCGGGAATCATCAAGGTCATGAATGAATGAGTTGGGCACCGGCAGACCGATGGCACTGGCCAGAGCCATGCAGAACGCTTCATTTTCAACCGTGCCGTCTAAGGTTTCAATCGGCGGTTTGATGATGGTGTTGCTTGGCGCTCCGCCCTGGGGAAGTGCAAACTGTCCTTCTGAATAAAAGACAGGTAATTTATTCTGCACTCCGGCGAGTGAAAGCCGGAACCCGGACTCCCCGGCCAGAAAGGGCTTTTGCGGCAGTTCCTTGATGATGTGCGCCAATTCCTGGGTGGACGCAGCGGTGTAGGTCTTTTCTGCCGTGGATTGAACGCCATCGGGGTATAAAGACACCGCCCCGGCACAATCCCCGCCGATTTTTTCCAACAAGCCAAAGTCGTTGTGCGGGGAGACCCCTAAATTTCGCGCCACAACCTGGCGAATTTTTTGTTCGGGCAACAGGTTGGCAAAGAAGGCGTGTGACTCATCGGCCACATAGGGTTCACTGCGTAATGGGAGGGAAAGCGACAGGGGAATCGCGGAGGTTTGCAGCCAATTTTCATCGTACTGAAAACAAAAGGATTTCTTTTCATCCAGCCACAGATGGCCAACCACGGCACTGTCGATGAACACGACCAGTTTCGATATCATGCCTGCGTATCCCTGGCTTTCCAGCCTCTGAATCGTGCGTGGATTTCAATGCCTAAACACGCGGCGACCTGCAGGACCTTATTCAGTTGCACGGATTCCTTGCCATTCTCCAGCGCCGAAAGAAAGACGTGGCTGACTCCGCAGAGTGCGGCAGCATCATGAAGCGTAAGCCCATCCTCTTTGCGTTTTTTGCGAATCAGCGCGCCGAGATCGCCGGCGTTTAGAATTTCCATCGTTCACCTCCAGAATTCAACGTTCGTTTACTATAGCACCTAAAACGTCCAGGAGAGATAAAAAATTCAATGATCGTTTACTTTTCGTCTGGGACGAGTCCAATTGGGGGGAAATATAAACGATCGTTGAAGAAGTGGTGGCGGTTTGCACCGCAAAAGCCTGGGACAGGCCTCATCTGACCCGCACCAACCGACGTTGACATTATGTCTTTTTATGCCTAGTATGTAGATAATATTCCTACTTACTAGGATGGAAAAGACATTTTATGGAGATTATTACTTCTCTTCGGCGAGCAATCCCCTGGGAAGAGTTCGATTACCAGATCCTGTTGGACGTTCTGCGGGACTATGCCCATCCGCGTGACAAGATTTCCAGCCTGTTGGCCAAGGGGATCATCATCCGGGTGAAAAAGGGGTTGTACGTCTTCGGCGACGCCTACCGTTCCGCGCCTTATTCGAGAGAAATCCTCGCCAATCTGATCTACGGCCCCTCATGCATTTCCCTTGAATACGCCCTGCATTACCACGGCCTGACTCCGGAGCGGGCGGACGCGGTGACGTCGGTTACGCCCAAACGGTCGAAACAGTTCCAGACCCCGGCCGGGTTGTTTCTTTACCGCAACGTGCCCGAGGCGGGGTTTCATGTCGGGCTGCAGCGCATTGAAATGGCGGACGGCCGGGCGTTTTTGATGGCCGCGCCGGAAAAGGCTCTGGCCGACAAGTTTCGTAGTGACCGCGGCCTGAACATTCGCAGTCAAAGAGAGAGTCTCGATTATCTGGTCGACTCCCTGCGTATCGACGTTAATGATCTGGCGGCCCTTGACGGTGAGCTGCTCGACGCTTTGGCGACGGCCTATCAATCGAAACGAATCGGCCTGCTGGCGAAGCTGGTCAACACTCTTAAACGGAAACAGGGGGCGTGATGCAAAATGCGGTAGCCCAGATGCTGGACCGTTATGACTGCCGGAGCGCGGACGACTATGTGCGGGCGCTGCGGGAAATTCTGCAGGAAGTCGCTCTGCTCGGACTCTGGCGTAGTAAATTTTTTGAAAAAGCGGCTTTTTACGGTGGAACGGCCCTGCGGATTCTCTACGGTCTCGACCGGTTCTCCGAGGATCTCGATTTCTCTCTGCTGGAGCCGGATAGCGCTTTCGAGCTGCAACGCTACGCTACCGCCCTGGAGCAGGAACTGAAGGCCTTCGGCTTTGCCGTCAGCGTTGAGCAGAAGAACAAATCGGTGGCGACAGCGGTTCAGTCGGCTTTTCTGAAAACGAACACGGTTAATCAGTTGCTGGTGATCCAGGCCGGAGAGGACATCACCCGGCAGATTCCTCCCGGTCAGGTTGTGCGGATCAAACTCGAAGTTGACACCGATCCGCCGCCCGGCTTCATCACCGAGAGCCGCTATCTGCTGCGACCCATCCCGTTCAGTGTGCGGACTTACGCCCTGCCTGATCTTTTCGCCGGAAAAATGCATGCGTTGCTCTGCCGTCGCTGGAAGAACCGGGTGAAAGGGCGGGACTGGTACGATCTGGTCTGGTATTGCGCGCAACATCCGAATCTGCACCTGGCGCACTTGGAGCAGCGGCTGCGCCAGAGTGGACACTGGGAGGGGACTGCGCCTCTGACGGAAGGGGAGTTCAGGAGCCGGTTGCTGGCCGCGATTGAGGAACTGAATGTCGATCAGGCCCGTGCCGAGGTGTTGCCCTTCGTCCGGCAGGCGGAAGCTCTCGACATCTGGTCGCGAGAGTTCTTTGAGTCGATTGTCCGTAATATCGTGATCGTCTAAGCCCACGCCATGTGGCCACTAACAAAACTTTAAACGGCCGAAAAACAAAGCCCGCATCGAAATCGATGCGGGCTTTGTCGTTTCACTAACGGGCAATCATCTTCGTTGTCTGGCTCAATTTAAACCGTGACAACATGGTATGCAATTGATCGGCCTGTGACGATAGCTGCTCGGCAGCGGCGGCACTCTCTTCGGCGCTGACCGTGTTGAGCTGTGTGACCTGATCGATCTGATCCAACCCTTGAGAAATCTGGCTGACTCCGTCGGTCTGCTCATTGGAGGCTTGGGCGATTTCATCGGCCAGATCCGTGACCTTGGTGACGCGCTGCATGATCTCGTTGAGGGCGTCGGCGGTTTCGGCGGCGATCCGGCTACCGCTTTGCGCTTTGCCGACGGAGTTCTCGATCATTTCGGTGGTTTCCTGAGCGGCCTTGGCGCTGCGGGCAGCGAGGTTACGCACCTCTTCGGCGACGACGGCAAAGCCTTTGCCGTGCTGTCCAGCGCGGGCGGCCTCGACAGCGGCATTGAGTGCCAGCAGATTGGTCTGGAAGGCGATCTCGTCAATGACCTTGATGATCTTGGAGATGTTGGCGCTGGATTCGTTGATGGCGTCCATGGCGGCGATCATCTCGGCCAT
Organism: uncultured Desulfuromonas sp.; assembly: GCF_963676955.1. Taxonomy (NCBI): domain Bacteria; kingdom Pseudomonadati; phylum Thermodesulfobacteriota; class Desulfuromonadia; order Desulfuromonadales; family Desulfuromonadaceae; genus Desulfuromonas; species uncultured Desulfuromonas sp. Next base: position 1,271,219 of record NZ_OY781461.1, read on the forward strand.
ACTGGTATTACCTTGGTCGGCGGCGGTTTTGGTTTCACCGGCCAACACGCTGGCCTGATGGGCATTGTCGGCATTGTGATGCACCTGACTGCCGATTTCGGTCATGGAGGAGGCGATCTCTTCGAGAGAGCTGGCTTGCTCGGTGGCCCCCTGCGACAGGGTCTGGCTGCTGGCGGCAACCTGTGAGCTGCCGGAGGAGATTTGCTCACTGGTGGAACGCACCTGCTCAAGAACCTGGGTCATGCTGGCATTTGTTTTGGCCAACGGCTGCTTGATCAGACCTGAAGCTTCAAAGGTGAAATCACCGGCGGCGAGTTTTTCAAAGGCGGTGATGATTTCATGTTGCAGGTTGTCGGCAAACGCGTCCATGGCGTTGCCCATCTGACCGAGTTCGTCCTGACGGGTGAGGTGCATGCGGCTGTCAAGGTTGCCCTGTTCGAGGTCAGAGAGCATGGCCACGGCTTTGTGCACCGGCCGGGTGATGGAACGGGCGATGAAGAACGCTCCGACACTGATGCCGCCGATGCACATCAGGGCGAGGACAGCCACCAGCCATTTGAGGCGGCTGACTTCGGCAAAGGCTTCGGCCACGTCGATTTCGGACAGCAACGCCCAAGTGGTGTCGCCAATAGAAAGCGGCGTGTAGGCGGATAACACCGGGTTGCCGTTGTAATCGATGATAATCCGGCTGTCGGTGGTGCCGGCCAGGGCCGCATGGGCGGCGTCGGTATCGACCTTGCCGTTTTGCGGGTCAGCAAACGCGGTGCGCACCGTGTGATGGGTCGGGTCGAGGTAGGAATCGGAACGCATCAGCAGATCGCTGCCCACCAGGTACGATTCGCCGGTGTCGCCGAGGCCGGAGCGCTCGGTCATGATCTCGTTGAGGATATCGATGGGAAACTGAAACATGGCCACACCGATCTTGGTGTTGCCGTCAAAGATCGGGCAGGCGACAAATCCGGCCGGGTCGTTGTAGGACGGAAAGTAGCGCTTGTAGTCGACCAGCACAACGCTGTCCTTGCTGGTGGCGGCATTGGCGCGGCGGAACGCTTCACCAAAGTTGGTGTCGGCATAAGGGCCATTCATCAGCGAGGTGGTGTAATCCAGCTCCTTGAACACCGAGTAAACAATGTCGCCGGTTTTGGAATCGACCAGGAAGATGTCGTAATAACCAAAGCGTTGCAAAAAGTTGCGAACGATTGGATGAAACTCACTGTGCAGGGCGCTGTAACGGGAGTGGTCGGCAGCGCGATCAAGCTGTTCTTTGGAGCCGAGCGGGTTCTGGTTGGCACGAATGTAGTGATATTGCAGGGCGATGGAATCGTCATCAAGCATGGACAGGGGGCGGTTGACGTCCGCTGCTTTACCGTCGTTGCGCTGGCGGTATTCCGCGGCAAACTCATTGCGATAATAGGTGGTTAATTTGTTGCGCATCAGCGCAATATCCGCCGGTGCATAGCCGTTGTCGGCGATGAAGTTGGTCGCCGCCTGTTTAAATTGGCCCATGGCTTCGACGACCATGCGATCTTCGGCAAACGACAGCATCTGGTTGGAGACCGTATCAAAGTAGCGCTGGACCGAAGCGCGCTTGGTGTCGCGAACGCTTTCCAGATGGCGAAAGGCGGATTCCGACAGCGAGTCCGTCGCGCTTTGCAGGTAGACGATGGCCAGAATGGCAAAGGGGGTCAGTCCGGCGAGAAAAAAAGCGAAAAACAACTTTGTCCCGAATTTCATTATATCCTCCACGATAAACGTCGTGCGTCAGTGCACGGAAAAGAGGCTATCGACTGGTGATAGCGAGAGGAATGCATAGCAGAACTCGTGCCAGAGTCTATTTCTAATATAGATCAGGCATTTAGTTAGATTGAGAAATATTTAAGGATCAATATATGCTGATTTATTATGCAATCATGCTGAATTCGTAGGCGGATTTTAGACATGAAAAAGGGTAAAATTATCTGTCGTCTAAGGTTAATGTTTGGCGAAGAGTACTCATTGCTTTATGCTAACCATGGATGGGGGAAAACCGGCGACAACAATGAGTTTTCTGTCAGAAACCACAACATGTTGTGAATCCTCTTGACACTCACCCCATTATCGGATAAAGATAACCAAAAAAATCCACATTGAACTGTGGACGTCATATCATGGATCACGGTGCCCGACGGGAGCTCAAATGTCTCCTGTGGCTTGATAGGGAAGAGGGGTGCAATTCCCCCGCGGACCCGCCGCTGTAAACGTGGACGACAGGCTTCCTGCCACTGGTTTTGACCGGGAAGGCGCCTGAAGGATGAAGCGTAAGCCAGAAGACCTGCCTGATCTGAACACTCAATGATTCCTCGTGGTACAGGAAGAGTGACGCATGTATCCGGATTTTAAATACGCGAAGTCCGCAGGGTGCTTTGGCCCCTGCGGACTTTTTGTGTTTCCGGTGCTGACGTTCTCCCGTGCCGCGGTCTAACCCGTTAAAGGAGCCGTCGATGCCGGAAACCGAACACGCCCACCAACTGACCTCTGTGGTATTGCCCGCCGACGTGATGAAACGCGACGGCACCACCGTGCCGTTTGACAGCGAACGAATCCGTTTTGCCATTGCCCGCGCCGGTAACGTCACCGGTGAATTCGATGAGTCCGAAGCGGCGCTGCTCACCCAGCAGACCCTCAAGGTGTTGCGGCATCGTTTTCCGTTTCAGTCCCCCAAAGTTGAACAGATTCAGGATGTGGTGGAACAGACGCTGATCTCCGCCAACCATTTCGCCACCTTGCGCGCCTATGCTGTCTATCGTGAACAGCACAAAAAGCTGCGTCAGGATCAGAAGACCGTGGTCGACGTGGCGGCGTCGATCAATGAATACCTCGACCAGTCGGACTGGCGGGTCAATGCCAACGCCAACCAGGGCTATTCGCTCGGCGGGCTGATCCTCAACATCTCCGGCAAGGTCACGGCCAACTACTGGCTCAACCATGTTTATGCGCCGGAACTGGGCGAGGCCCATCGCGACGGCAGCCTGCATGTCCACGACCTCGACATGCTGTCCGGCTACTGCGCCGGTTGGTCGCTGCGGATGCTGTTGCAGGAAGGCTTTAACGGCGTGCCGGGCAAGGTGGAAGCGGCACCGCCGCGTCATCTGTCCAGTGTCATCGGTCAGATCGTCAATTTCCTCGGCACCTTGCAGAATGAATGGGCCGGTGCTCAGGCGTTCAGCTCGTTTGATACCTATCTGGCGCCGTTCGTCCGTAAAGATAATCTGACCTACGACGACGTCAAACAGCAGATGCAGGAGCTGATCTTCAACCTCAACGTGCCGTCACGCTGGGGTACGCAGACGCCGTTCACCAACCTGACCTTTGACTGGACCTGCCCGGATGACCTGAAAACCCAGGTGCCGGTGATCGGCGGTGAAGAGATGCCGTTCACCTATGGCGAGTTGCAGGACGAGATGGACCTGATCAACCGCGCCTACATCGAGGTAATGACCAATGGCGATGACAAAGGGCGGGTGTTTACCTTTCCCATCCCCACCTACAATATGACCCCGGATTTCCCGTGGGAGAGCGAAAACGCCGAGCGGCTGTTCAGCATGACCGCCAAGTACGGCCTGCCGTACTTCCAGAACTTCCTCAACTCGGAGCTGCAGCCCAACATGGTGCGCTCCATGTGCTGCCGGTTGCAGCTCGATTTGCGCGAATTGCTCAAGCGCGGCAACGGCCTGTTCGGTTCCGCCGAGCAGACCGGTTCCATCGGTGTGGTCACCATCAATTGCGCCCGCCTCGGCTATCAGTTTGCCGGGGATGAGGCCGGATTGCTTGCCCGTCTCGATGAATTGCTCGAGCTGGCGCGCACCAGCCTGGAAGTGAAGCGCAAAACCATCCAGCGCCAGATGGACCAGGGACTGTTCCCCTATACCCGGCGTTATCTCGGCACGTTGCGCAACCATTTTTCCACCATTGGCGTCAACGGCCTCAACGAAATGATCCGTAACTTCACGGATGATGGGGATGACATCACCAGTGAGCAGGGCCAGTTGTTCGCCATCCGCTTTATGGATCACGTGCGCGAGCGCATGGTCGAATTCCAGGAGCAGACCGGCCACATGTACAACCTCGAAGCCACCCCGGCGGAAGGCACCACCTACCGCTTTGCCCGCGAGGACAAGAAACGCTTCCCGGACATGCTTCAGGCCGGAACAAAAGACGCACCGTTTTACACCAACTCGTCGCAACTGCCGGTGGGTTTCAGCGATGATCCGTTCGAAGCGCTGGATCTGCAGGAAACCCTGCAACGCAAATATACCGGCGGCACGGTGTTTCACATGTACATGGGCGAGCCCATCGGCAGCCCGGAAGCCTGCCGTAAACTGATCAAACGGGTGCTGGAAAATTATCGCATCCCCTATCTGACCATCACGCCGACATTCTCCATCTGCCCGAAACACGGCTATCTGGCTGGAGAGCATCCGTTTTGTCCTTTGTGTGATGAGGAGTTGGAGAGTGCTAGAAAGACAGCTTGAGAAGGGATGGTTGAAAGTGAGCTTTGTTGCTCGTGGGAACACTAAGCGGATTCGCGACTTGGTGCGCACGTGACGTGGGCTTCCGCGCCCACAGGTCTGGCCACTTTTGCGTCGACAAAAGTGGCGCAAAATCGACTTCCAAGGGGTAGTCATCAATCAGAGTTCACGGAGTTGTTGCAGATCTTTTTCACGTCAGCAGCGTTATCGGTTGTCGCCATAGAACCACTATGGCTCCTCCCTCTGCCTTGCTGGCGCAAAAAATCTCACGCAACAGCTCTCGTTCATCCGATTAATAACAACCGCAGCGCGCCCTGCGGATTCCATATGTACGGCGCTGCTGTACGGGAGGACTGAGGTGCAAAATACGGAAAAGCAAAGCATCACGGAAATCGACCCAGTGTAGTTAAACCCAGGTTCAGGAGAAGTTCAGCCGGTTTTTGCATCCTTTTGAGCGGCCAGTCAAAAGGATGTCGGCTGCCGGGCCGAGACCCGGCGGTGTTGACCTTGAGACTTTGACCTTAAACAAACACCAACCAACAAAAAAAGGAGACCAACCATGAAAGAAAATACCACTCCCATCGATGACAGCCAACGCCAACCCTGCGAAGTCTGGACCCGCGTCATGGGCTACCATCGCCCGGTCAGTTCCTTCAACTCCGGCAAAAAATCCGAACACCAACAACGGCAATTCTTCAACGAGGACCGCACCTGTTGAGTTGCCGATTACAGGTGGGCGGCCTGACCCGCTGCACCACCATTGATTTTCCCGGAGAACTGGCGGCCGTGGTTTATTGCCAGGGGTGTCCCTGGCAATGCCACTACTGCCACAATGCCGATCTGATTCCGGATCAGGGGCAAGAACAGCTCGCCTGGCCGCTGGTGGTGGATTTTCTCCGCCACCGCCACGGCCTGCTCGACGGCGTGGTGTTCAGCGGCGGCGAGCCCACGGCGCAAACGGAGCTGGAAGAGGCCATGCGCGAGGTCAAGGGCCTCGGGCTCAAAGTCGCCCTGCACACCAACGGCGCGTTTCCGGAACGGCTGCGCACCTTGCTGCCCCTGTGCGACTGGGTCGGTATGGACCTCAAAGCGCCGTTTGACGACTACGAAATCATCACCAAGTGTCCCGCCAGTGGAGAACAGGCGCGGCAAAGCGCCGAACTGGTGCGCGCCAGCGGCGTGGCTCACCAGTTTCGTACCACCGTGGCCCCTTTCCTGAAATCCAACGGCAGGATTGAAGCCATGCAGCAGTTGGTAAAAAGCTGGGGGGAAGAACTGGTGTTGCAACAGCAACGTTAACATTGCCCTGTTTTACCCGCGATGACCTTGAAGAGACAGGCGGGTCAATTGCCTTACAGGAATTTCAACCATGAACCTTTGCGTCAACATCCCATGACCACGCCCGTCACCTTTTTCCGATCCATACCGATTGAGGTGCCGCTGAAAATGATCCTCACCCGTCTCGGCTACCGCAGCCGGAAAACGGTCCTGTCCACTGCTCAACGCGACAAGCTGGAGCAAACCATCGGCGACAGTTTTGCGTTGTGTGAGGCGCAAGGGTGCTGGCGGCGTGTGGCGATTACGGCAAAGAATGAAGATGAGGTGGTGCTGGCCGGAGGCCGGGTTCTGAAAAGCCGCTCACTGGCCACATTGCTCAGCCACAGCGATGCCGTGGTGCTGATGGCGACCACCGTCGGTCCGGATATTGTCGAGGCGGCCGCGGACGCGGTGGCCCGCGGCGACGGTGCCACGGCGGTGATCCTCGATGCGGTGGGTGGACAGAGCGCCGACGCGGCCATGAACTGGCTCAACGAATTTGTCCGCGGTCGGTTAAGCCGTCACGCCGAGCGCCTCACGGCCCAGCGGTTTTCGCCGGGATACGGCGATTTCAGCCTCGACAATCAGACCCTGTTTTTCGATCTGCTCGAACTGGAGCGTCTCGGTTTGAGCCTGACGTCGCGCGCCATGCTGGTCCCGGAAAAATCGGTTACCGCCGTGGCGGGCATTGAAGCGGCATTGCCCACGGAAACCACGCCATGAATCGCCTTGAGTTCACGCGCCTTGTCAGGCAACGACCGTTAATGATCGCCGCCGCAGCGTCCGCCGGTGACGGCAAACCGTGCCCCGCAACCGGTCTGTTGCAAGAGTTTGCGCCGGTTGCCGCCGCGCTACGTGGCTACAAAGAGGCCGGTTGTGCTCTGGTGTGTTGCCCGTCAGCAGCCGCCAACCGTTTTCGCCTGGAGGACGAAGGTCAAGGCGACGAAACCGTCGCCATCAACCGGGAACTGATGCGCCGCTGCCGCGAGGCTGTGGGCGACCTGCCGGTTTTCGCCACCTGCGCGCCAACCGGCCGACGCATCGAGCCGTTTGGCCCGCTTGATTTTGATGATGCCGTGGCCGGTTACGCGGAACAGGCGCGGGCGTTGGTCGAAGGTGGGGCGGAAGGGTTTTTCCTCGCCGGGATGAGCGAGATTCAGGAAGCGCGAGCCGCACTGATCGCGTTGCGCGAACGCGGCGATGACCTGGCGGTGATTGTTGAGATCGTCATCGACGGCGCCGGGCGCATGGCCGGCGGCACCGACCCGCTTAGTGCCCTGGTGACCCTGCAGTCATTAGGGGCCGACGCGGTCGGTTTTCATTGCGCCGACAACGCCGTTAACCTGGTAGCGCTCATCGCCCGCGTCAAGCCCTCGGCCACGGTGCCGCTCTATGCGCGCCCCGCAACGCCGGATGACGTGGAACACTACGCGACCACGGGGGCGGCCTGTGTTGAGGCCGGTGCCAACCTGATCGGCGTTGCTCCGTCCGCCGCATCCGGGCAGGTGGCGGCGCTGGCCCGGCGGTTGTGCGAGCTTGCGCCGCCGACCGTGGCGAAAACCGCGATCAGCGCCCTGTCTTCCAGCCGCGGCACGGCCTTTCTCGGCCCGCGGCATCCGTTTGCCGTGGTCGGCGAACGGATCAATCCCACCGGCAAAAAAGCGTTGCAGCAAAGTTTGCGCGACGGCAGCCTTGATCTGGTGCGGCAGTTTGCCGCTGAGCAGGAGCAGCGCCACGCCACGGTGCTCGACGTCAATATGGGGCTGTCCGGCATCGACGAAATGGCGATGATGCTCAACGCGGTCGCGGTGCTCTCGCAGCTGACGCCGCTGCCGCTGTGCATCGACACCACCCGGCCCGAAGTGGTCGAGGCGGCGCTGCGGCGTTATCCGGGGCGGGCGCTGGTCAATTCCGTGTCCGGCGAGCGCGAGCGGATCGAGCAAACCCTGCCGGCCGCGGCCAGGTATGGCGCCATGTTCATTGTGTTGCCGCTGACCGACGCCGGTATTCCGCCGACGGTAAAAGAGCGGATCGCCGTGATCGATACGGTGATGACGGCGGCCGCGGGCCATGGCTGCACGGTGGACGATATCGCGGTGGACGGCCTGGTCATGACCATCAGTTCCAATCCCGAGGCGGCCCGCCAGACCCTGGATCTTATCTCGTGGTGCTCGGAAACGCTGCGGGCCAATACCATTGTCGGCCTGTCCAACGTCTCCTTCGGCATGCCCGAGCGACCGTGGATCAACGGCGCCTTCCTCGGCATGGCCATGGGGCGCGGCCTGACCATGGCCATCGCCAACCCGGCGTCGGACAGCATCATGGCCACGGTGCAGGCCTGTAACGCCCTGTGGGGCCATGACCCCGGCATGCTGCTGCGCCGCGGCGCCTTCAGCGGAGGGCCGTCATGACAAAACAGGAATTCAGACAACGGCTGCGCGACACGGTACTGGTGCTGGACGGCGCCACCGGCACGGAGCTGGCGCTGCGCGGCATGCCCGCCGGAGTGTCGCCTGAAGCCTGGGTGCTCGACCATCCCGAGGTGATGCGGGAGATTCAGCAGGCCTATGTGGCCGCCGGCAGCGATGCGGTGTATTCCTGCACCTTTGGCGGCAACCGCTTCAAACTGGAGGAGTTCGGCCTGGAGGCACGGACGACGGAGATCAACACCGCCCTGGCGCGCATTTCGCGGCAGGCCGTGGGCGAGCGGGCGCTGGTATTCGGCGATCTGGCGCCGACCGGCCTGTTTGTTGAGCCGTTCGGCGATCTGCCCTTTGACGACGCCGTCGCCGCCTATGCCGAGCAGGCACGGGCGCTGGTGGCCGGTGGCGTGGACGGTTTTGTCATCGAAACCATGATGGATCTGCAGGAGGCGCGCGCCGCGCTGATCGCCGTGCGGGAAAGCTGTGATCTGCCGGTGATGGTCAGCATGACCTTCGGCACCGACGGCCGCACCCTCAACGGCAGCGATCCGCTGTCGGCGCTGATCACCCTGCAATCCCTCGGCGCCGATGCCGTCGGCTGCAACTGTTCCACCGGGCCGCAGGACATGGCCAAGGTGATTGCCACCATGAAACCCTATGCCGACGTTCCGCTGCTGGCCAAGCCCAACGCCGGGATGCCGCGCCTGGTCAACGGTGTCACCACCTTCGACATGGCGGCAAAGGAATTCGGCGGCCATATGCCGCGCCTTGTCGAAGCGGGGGCGGCGATTCTCGGCGGCTGTTGCGGCACCAACCCCGCCTACATCCAAGCTCTCAAGCACAGCACCGCGGACCTGAAGCCGTCGGCGATCGTTCCGCAGCGCCAGGCCGCGGTCTCCTCCTACCGGGAAACGGTGTGCCTCGGCAACGAGCTGCCCATGACCCTGTTCGGCGGCAAAATCAATCCCTCCGGCAACCCGACCCTGACGCGGCGGTTGCGCAACGGCGACATGGCGTGGGTGCGCAAAATGGCTCAGGATCAGGCGCGCCGGGGCGCGGCGATTATCGACATCAACGTCCATGCGGCGGGTGTCGATGAAGCCGCGACCCTGCGGGCGGCGGTGCTGGCGGCAACCAAAGGCTGCGGCAGGCCGGTGGCCGTGGATACCGTTGATGTTGACGCGGCGGCGCAGGCTTTGCGGGTGTTTCCGGGGCGGGGCATCGTCAACAGCGTCTGCGCCAAACCGGGCGCCATGGAAGCCATGTGCGCGGTTGCCGCGCGCTACGGCGCCGTGATCGTCTGCATGCCGGTGGATGACTCCGGCGGGGGCGGCACCGGCGGCGGAACGGCTGAGGCCATTGCCCGCATCGAAAAAATCATCGCCTGCGCCGGACGCTACGGCATCGCGCCGCATGATTGCCTGGTGGACTGCCTGGTGTTTACCGCGGCGGCCGGCCCGGCGGCCCACCGGCGCAGTCTGGAGCTGATCGACTGGTGCGCCCGGTCCGGGCTGTCCTCTTTGGCGGGCATTTCCAACCTCAGCTACGCTCTGCGGACGCGCCACTGGTTCGACACCACGTTTCTCAGCATGGCGGCCGGTCGCGGCCTGACCGCGGCGTTTATCGATACGGCCTGCGACGCGACGCTCAACAGCGTCTACGCCCTCGATGCGTTGGCCGGACGCGATGCGCGCATGGCGCGCTATATCGCCCGGTTCAGCACGCAGGACGGCGCGGGCGCAACGGCGAAAAAAGCCTCGCGTACGGCGGCGGAACGGGTGTTTGACGCCGTGGTCGGCGGCGATGAAGAAGGCGTGGCGCAGGCCATCCATCAGGCTCTCGACGGCGGCGCGTCACCGCGCGCGCTGGTGGACGACCGGCTGATTCCGGCCATCAATCTGGTGGGAGATAAATTCGACCGCAAGGAATATTTTCTGCCGCAGCTGATCACCTGCGCCGACACCATGCGCAAAGGCTTCAGCCTGTTGCAGCCGTTTCTCGACGCCGCCAGTGAAACGCCGGGGCGTAAAGGCGCCAAGGTGGTGCTGGCCACGGTGCAGGGCGATATCCACGATATCGGTAAGAACATCGTCGCCCTGATGCTCAACAATTACAATTTCGACGTGATTGACCTGGGCAAAGATGTGGCGGCCGAAGACATCATCCGCGCCGCGAAGCACCATGGCGCCGATATCATCGCCCTGTCCGCGCTGATGACCACGACCATGGTGGAGATGAAAAAAGTCATTGACCTGGCCCGCCGTGAGGGGCTGGCGCGGGTGCGCTTCATGATCGGCGGCGCCGTCGTCGACCAGCATTATGCCGATGAAATCGGTGCCAGCGGTTATGCCGGTGATGCCATCGGCGCCGTGCGCCTGGCCCAGCAGTTCAGTGAAGAGGTCGAGCCCGTTGACTCTCCGGGAAAGGATGATCCGCATGCACCGGACACTTAAAAACCACACCGCGATCACCCTGCTGGTCGAGCAACTGGCCAGGCAACTGTCGGATAGGCGCCCGCTCGACCCGGCCGACATCCGCTTCCAGTGCAAGTCGGTGATTTACACCTGCTTCGAGATGGGCATCGAGCCGTTTCAGCTGCCGATCGCCGACCGTTATGCCGGGAATCTGTCCGACGCGCAGAAGCGGCTTTTTCTGCAGCGCTATCTGGCGATGCAACTGGACGGCACAACCCGCCGCGAGATTGTCCCGCACGTTGACGAACAACCGGACTGGTCGTCGTTATTACGCCTGGTTGATGACATCGTCGCCCGGCAAAATGTCTGAAGCGGCAATTATCTACTGGAATTTTATGAGTAATCCTGTTATTGCTTTTGACCTGAATCCGTGACGGAGGCAGTGGCTTCAGACACAAGCCATGACCGCACCTAAGGCCCACGGCACGCATTTGCCGCGCTTTTGCTCCGTCCAGCCACTGATTCAGGTTTGACTCCACCAGGGAACGCCGCCGGGCAAAAGGCCCGTGGGCTGCCCGGGAAAACAACAAATATCGGATCACGGTGCCCGTTAGGGTGAAAAGGGAAGAGGGGTGACGCTCACGGAGCTATTCCCCCGCGGACCCGCCGCTGTGAGCGAGGACGAAGGGCAACCATGTCACTGATCGCCAGGATCGGGAAGACTGCCCGGAGGATGAATCGCGAGCCAGAAGACCTGCCTGATCCAGACACTCGAAACGCCCGAGGGTAAAGGGCGAGTGAGAATACGAACCGACTTTGAATACGGAAAGTCCGTTTGCGCTTTGGCGCAGGCGGACTTTTTTTTTGGCTGTTTGTTGACGCCCGACGCCGTGAGTTTGGTGCGGGACACTGGTTGAGGCACTTTCGTAGCAAACTCGGGACTGTCCCAAGTCCTATCTGGGGCTGTCCCGGATGTTTGCGGGCCATGGAACGGCGGCGGTTTGCACCGCAAACGCCTGGGACAGCCCCCGTGCGGGGACAGTCCCGGTTTTGCTGCCTTTTCCCTTTAAACCAGCGCCAGTCAGAACAAACCGCCCAACACAATGCAACCCATGTTGCAATCGCATGGCCCGGTCAAGGGAAGAGGAGTGCAAGTCTCCCGCTGTCCCGCAGCCGTAACAGGGAACGAACGCCCGAACAGCCACTGTCGTGGAGCCAACCACGATGGGAAGGCGGGCCAGTAGGTCGCCCTGAAGCCGGAAGACCTGTCCGGGCCGATTTTTATTCCCGAAGGAGGAAAAAACATGAAGAAGAGAGGAGTGCCGGCCCTGTACGGTGTATTGCTTGCCGGGCTGATGTGTTTGCCGCTGACGGCGGCGGCGGAGCAAAGTGTGGAGATGGATGAGGTGGTGGTCACCGCGACCCGGACCGCCACGGCCACGACGGGCGGAACGTCCGTTTCGGTGATTACGGCGCAGGAGATCGCGGCCAAACAGTTGACAACGGTCGAGGAGGTGCTCAAGACCACGCCGGGCATCGATGTCGTGGCCACGGGTGGTCTGGGAACCCAGTCATCGGTGTTCATTCGCGGTGCGGATTCGAAAAACACCCTGATCCTGGTCGACGGGGTGATGTTCAATGACCCCTCCGGTTCCAATCGCGGTGCCGACCTCGCCCATCTGACCACGGACAATATCGAACGGATCGAAATCGTCCGCGGCCCCATGAGCGTGCTCTACGGTAGTAACGCCACCGCCGGTGTCATCAACATCATCACCAAACGCGGCAGCGGTACGCCGCACGCCGCCCTCAGCGCCGAAGCCGGGTCCTACGGCACCTGGAAACTGTCCGGCAACGGCTCCGGTGCCGTCGGCAAGGCCCATTACAGCCTCGGCGTCTCGCGGCTGGAGTCGGACGGCTTCTCCATTGCCAACGATGACAACAGCCATATTCCCCATAACGGCAATACCTCCGAAGATGACGGTTATGAAAACACCACGGTTTCGGGAAAATTCGGTGTGGAGATCAGCGAGGATTTTGAAATTGTCGCCACCCTGCGCTATCTCGATGCCGAGGTGGACCTTGACGATTGGGGCCCCGGCTATACCGGTGACCGCTTCGGCGGCTGGCCGGACTATGCGCCCCAGCCCGACGGCACAACAGACTACCATAATGAAACCGAGGAATATCTCGGCCGTCTGGACATCAAAAATCGCTTTTTCAACGACGCCCTCACCTCGGATCTCTACCTGCAGGGCTCCCGCCACGAACGCGACGGTTATGACAATGACGGCGCGCAATCCTATGATTACGTCGGCGAATCCCGCGAGATCGGCTGGCAGGGCAGTTACCGGGTCAATGCCGCCAACACCCTGACGGTGGGCGGGGCGCTGTTTCGCGAGGAGATGGAAAGCGATTCGTCCGGTATCTCCAAAAAGGACGCCGACACCACGAGTTTCTGGGCCCAGGAGCAGCTGCGCCTCGGCAGCTCGTTTGAGCTGGTGGCCGGGGTGCGTTATGACGACCATGATCGTTTCGGCGATAAGACCACCTATCGCCTGGCGCCGTCCTATGTCACCGACTTCGGCCTGGTACTCAAAGCCAGCTACGGCACCGGTTTTCGCGCCCCGTCGTTGTATGAGCTGTACTCTTCCTACGGCAGCGAAGACCTGGACGCTGAAGAAAGCGAGGGCTGGGATGTCGGCTTCGAGCAGGAATTCGCCGCCGCCAACCTGCTGGTGGGCGTGACCTACTTCGAGCAGACCTTTGAGGATCGCATCGATTTCGACATGGCCACCTGGCACTACAGCCAACAGCCCGGCGACACCGAGACGCGCGGGGTGGAAACCTTTGTCCAGTGGCGCCCGGTCGAAGCGGTTCTGCTGCGGCTCAATTACACCTACAACGACACCCAGGATCCCGACGGCGCGCGCCTGACCCGGCGGGCGCTCAACAAGGTCAACCTGACGGCGTCCTACACCCAAGGACCGTTCGGGGTGAATCTCGACTGCCGCTGGGTCGGCGAACGCGACGCCATCTCTTCGGCAGCCGACGAAAACGGCAACAGCGTCAGTACGCTGGACGCCTATACGGTCGTCAACCTGGCCGCGCGCTACGACATCACGGAACATCTGCGTCTGTTCGGTCGCGTCGACAACCTGTTCGACGAATTCTACGAAGAAGCCTGGAGCTATGCCACGCCCGGTCTTTCCGGCTATGCCGGGGTCACGTTGACTTTCTAACCGGCTGCGCGCAGCCGTCGCCGCCCCGGACCGTCGCTGTCCGGGGCAATGGTTGTTGAGGGAGTATCCGCTGATGACGTACAAACACCTTTTACCGACACTTCTGCTCACGGCGCTGTTGCTGCTGCCTGCCGCGCCCGGCCATGCCGCCGCGGTGTGGACAGATGCTTTTGGCCGTGACATCGCGTTTTCCCGGGCACCGCAACGGGTGGTGTCGCTGGTGCCGACGGTGACGGAAATGCTGCTGCGCCTCGGTGTCGACGAACCGCTGCTGGCCGTGACCTATCACAGCGACATGCCGCCCGAAGTTGCCGCCAAACCGCGTATCGGCGGCTTTTTTGCCCCGGATCTGGCGCGGGTCGCCGCGCTCCAACCGGAGGTGGTGTTCTACTCGGCAATCCAGAAAGAGGTGCCGGACTATTTTGCCGACAGCGCAACCGTGCTGATCGAGGTGGATACCCGTTCCATTGACGGGGCATTCGCGAGTCTGCTCAAACTCGGTGAGCTGTTCAACTGCCGCGACCGTGCCGAGGAACTGGTTGCGATGAACCGTGACCAGTTGCGGCTGATCGCCGCGAAAGTGGCGAAAATTCCCCTGGAGCGGCGCAAAAGAGTGCTGCGGCTGATGGGGCGGGAGCGGATCATGACGCCGGGAGCCGATTCCTTCCAGAATGAGCTGATCCGCGCCGCCGGCGGCATCCCGCCGGATTTTACCGCCGCGGGCGCCATTGTGCCGGTTTCTCTGCAGCAGTGGCGGCACTTCGATCCGCAAGTGATCTATGGCTGCGGTGACGACAACAGCGCTGTGGCGCCGATTCTTGCCGAGGACGGTTGGCGGGATGTGGCGGCGGTTCGGGACGGCAAGATCTTCCATTATGCCTGTGATCTGACCTGTCGGGCCGGAACCCATATCGGCTATTTTGTTGCGTGGCTGGCCGCGGATATCTATCAGGACGCATTTTCCCAGGTGGAAAATGTGGCCGAACCGGACGCGATTGTCGCCGAGCGCCGTCTGGACCTGCCGCTGGCGTATGTCAAACAGGCCCGCGTGATTCACAGTCGCATCGATGATTTTGTTCACAAAACCCTGCGTGTCGATCTGAAACAGCCGATGACGGTGGTGTCGACGCTGGAAGGGCCGCGTCCGGGGATTTCGGTGGTCGGCAACAGTTACTCTCCTCCGCCGACCTGGAGGATGCTGCACCATAAAGGGCTGGCCGCCGGGCGGGCGGAGGTGCTCCGTTCTCTGGGCCTGGCACAAGAGGAGAGCAGCCTGCTGTTTACCGGGGCCGATATGGACAACCTGGCCATCGTCCAGACCCGTTATCGGCAGATGGAGGTGTTCGCTCTGGTTACCGCCGGTGTCAGAAGCAATGCGGTGCGCATGTCGCAAGACGTCGGCGCATTCTATGAGCCGGGGACCATCAACATGTTGCTGTTCAGTAATCTGCGTTTATCCCCCCGTGCCATGACCCGGGCGATCATTTCCGCAACCGAAGCCAAAACCGCCGCGTTGCAAGACCTTGATATCCGCAGCGCTTATTCCGGAGACCGCCACCAGGCCACCGGGACCGGAACCGACAATATCCTTGTCGTCGAGGGCGAAGGCGTGGCCGTTGATAATGCCGGTGGCCATTCCAAATTGGGAGAGCTGATCGGCAAGGCGGTGTACCAGGCGGTCCAGGAGGCGGTGTATCGGCAGAACGGCATTGTGGGCGAGCGGAATATTTTTGCGCGACTCAAGGATCGCGGCTATTCCGTGCGCGAGCTGATTGATGTCCGGTCTTTTAGCGACCGGCGGCAGTTCACGTCGTTGGTCGCCGAGTTGGAGTCGCTGCTGCTCGACGAACGTTACGCCGGTTTTGTTGCCGCGGCCCTGGCCCTCAGTGATCAGTACGAGAGCGGTCTGGTGACTGATCTTGCCGCCTTCGACAGCTGGTGCGTCCAGCTTGCTGGCGACATTGCCGCCAAAGACCTGGTCGAGGTCGCGACGGGATACACGAACGACAGTCTGCCGCCCGTGATCAGGCACGCGTTTGACGCGCTCCTGAGCGGCCTCGTGGCGCGGGAGTCCCTGTAATGCGGGTGGTTCTTTTTCTGTTCCTGCTGCTGAGCGCCGTGTCGGCACATGCGGGGAAACTTGCCCTGCTGGTGATTGACGGCGACAGCACGGTGGCCTATCAGGGCGTTGCCGATCTGGATCTCGCTGCCGTCCACCAGGTGCGCTCCCTGACTCTGCCGGAACTGGCGCAGCAGCCGGATGCCGCTGATTTTGTGGCGGCAGCCGATGTGGTGCTTGTGGATGTCATGAGCCCGGAGCTGAGCGCTTACATGGTGGACCACGACCTGATCAAAGGGAAGACGGTCTACGCGCTGCGTGGTTCTCGTGACGATGACCGTCTCAGGCAGCAGGGCTTTGTTTTTGACGAAGCGATCAGCGGATATTTCGCTGACCTGTCACGCCGGAATGTGACCGGCATGATCAAGCGGGCCTTGCATCAGACCCTTGATCCCTCGGTCGCTTACCCTGAACGGGTCAGCATTCCGGCAACCGCCATCCACCATCCCGACGCCGAACAGTTGTTTGACAGCGTTGCCGCCTATAAACAGTGGTATGTCACGCGCTATCCCGAGCGCGCGGATCGTCCCTGGGTGGCGCTGACGTTTTATATCACCACGCTGCGTGACGGCCAGGTCGAGGCGGCTGATGCCTTGATCAACAGACTCGAAGAGAGCGGCTTCAATCCGCTGCCGTGTTTCGGCCGCCCCGACCTGACGTTTGAGCACTTTTTACATCGCAGCAATGGCCGGGCGCCCGCGGATCTGTTGCTGAGTTTTACCCTCAAATTCTGGTCGGCGCTGAACGCGGAGGTCAAACAGGCGCTCAAGAGTCTTGACATCCCGGTCTTCAACCTGGTGCGCCTGTACGGCACCGAGCTGGAGGAGTGGCGCGAAAGCCCGGTCGGGATCGCCCCTCTTGAGGTCTCCTGGGCCATCGCCAACCCGGAGACGACCGGGGCGATCGAGCCCACAGTCCTCAGCGCCAAGCGCAAAAAGATCCTCGAAGAGGGCAATAAACCGCTCTATTACTACGATCTGGTTGACGAAAATGTCGATCACCTGCTGTTACGCATCAACGCCTGGTCGCACTTGCAGCGCACGGCCAATCACGACAAAAAAGTCGCGCTGCTCTATTACAACCACAGCCAGGGCAAACAGAATATCGGCGCCAGCTATCTGAATGTGTTCCGCAGCGTGGCGGCAATCATCGCGCGGATGCGGGCGGAAGGCTACCGGATCAGCGGTGACGGCACCCTCAGCGAAGAGAAAGTGCGCCGCATGATTCTGCGCAGCGGCCGCAATATCGGCTCATGGGCGCCGGGAGAGCTGGAGACCCTGCTGGCCGAAGGTGAGGTTGAGCTGGTGCCGATCGCCACCTACCGGCGCTGGTTTGACGCCCTTCCCGAGGCGTTTACCCGGCCGGTCCTGGAGCAGTGGGGAGAGCCGGAACAGAGCGACATCATGACCAAGGACGGCAATATTATCCTTCCCATGGTGCGGTTGGGGAATCTGGTGCTGTTGCCGGAACCGTCGCGCGGCTGGAGCGACGATCCGATCAAGCTCTATCACGATCCGACCGTTTACCCGCACCATCAGTACATTGCCGCCTACCTGTGGTTACAGCATCAGTTCAATGCCGATGCCATGATTCATCTGGGAACGCATGCGACCTACGAATGGCTGCCGGGCAAGCAGGCCGGGCTGGCCGCCTCGGATCCTTCGGAGATCATGGTCGGCAATATTCCCAATGTCTATCCCTACATTGTCGATGATGTCGGCGAAGGGATTCAGGCCAAACGGCGTGGGCGCGGGGTGATTATCGATCATCTGACCCCGGCGTTAAAGGATGTTGACCTGCATGATGACTTGAGTGAGCTCCGTGATCTGCTGCGTCGCTATGAAGTGAGTGCCGGTATGGGAGGGGCAACGGCTGACGAATATCTGCGGCAGATCGATGCCCTGTTGAGGCAAACGGGGATCGGCGAGGCACTGGCCATCGACAAGATGACCGCGGCGGATGTCGAAAAAATCGATCACTATCTGCACGAGGTTGATGACGGCGTCATCCCTTTCGGCATGCATACCTTCGGCACGTCCTATGCGCAGCAGGGATTGGACAGCACTCTGGAGGTGATCAGTGCCGCCCATCCGGACCTGGACCGGCGGCAGCTGGAAAAAAATCTCGCTGCTTCGGCGCAACGGGAAATGGACCAGCTGATCAACGCCCTTGACGGCGGCTATATTGGTGCCGGAGAGGGGAATGATCCGCTGAGAAACCCCCACGCTCTGCCGACCGGGAAAAATTTTTACGGTTTTTCGGCGGCCCGTTTGCCGAGCAAGGCCGCCTGGAAACTGGGGCAAAAGGCCGCGGAGGATTTGATCGCGGAACAGCGCGCCGAAGATGGCGGTTACCCGCGCAAAGTGGCGGTTGTGCTGTGGGCGGTCGAGAGCATTCGCAACGAAGGGGTCAACGAAAGCACCATTCTGGCCCTGCTCGGCATGGAGCCGATCTGGGACAGCAGCGGCCGGGTCACCGGCACCCGGCCCGTTCCGGGCAACCAACTGGGGCGGCCGCGTATCGATGTTCTGGTCAACCCGTCCGGTTTATATCGCGATCTGTTTCCCGAAAAACTCCTCTGGCTGGATGACGCCATTCAACAGGCGGCCCTGCAGACCGACATCGAAAACATCCTCGCCGACAACAATCGCCAGCTCGAAGCCGCCCTGCTGGAGCAGGGGGTCGGTCCTGAACAGGCCGCGGCGCAATCACGGCTGCGGATCTTTACCGAAAAGCCCGGCTCGTACGGCAACGGTGTTTCCGAACTCGCCGGAGCATCCGGGTTCTGGGAATCGGATCAGGAGATTGCCGGGGTGTTTCTCAACCGCAGCAGTTATGCCATCGGTAACGGTCAGTGGGGCGTTCCCTCCCGACAGCTGTTGACGGAAAATCTCAAGGAGGTGGATACCGCGGTCCATTCGATCTCCTCAAACATCTACGCGACCATGGATAACGATGACATGTTCCAGTATCTGGGCGGGCTGTCCCTAGCGGTACGCACGGTTCGCGGCGAGGCACCCAAAAGCCGGGTCACCCTGCAGAAAATGCCCGGTCAGGTTGAGGTGGCGCCGTTGAAGCGGGTGCTCAGTCAGGAACTGCAGCAGCGCTATCTGAACCCCCAATGGATTGAAGGGATGAAACAGGAGAACTACGCCGGTGCCCATGAGATGGCCAAGTTTGTCGAATACCTGTGGGGCTGGCAGGTGACGACGCCGGATGCGGTGGCGGAGGTCTCCTGGAATCAGGTCAAAGAGGTCTATGTCGACGACAAATACCGCCAGGGGTTAAAGGAGTTTTTCGCCGCCAACAATCCGTGGGCCTATCAGTCGATCACGGCGCGCATGCTCGAAGCGGTGCGCAAAGGCTACTGGCACACGACCGAGCAGGTCAAGCAACAGCTGGCCCGGGAGTATATCGACAACGTTCTGCGCCAGGGCGTGGCCTGTTGCGACCACACCTGCAACAACCCGGCTCTCAATCAGATGGTGATCAATATCGCCTCATTGCCGGGGGTGATGGACCCGCGGCTGGTGGAACAGTTCAAGATCGCCATTGAAAAAATGGCGCAAAGCTCTCTGGAAGAACAACTGGAGCAGCGTCAACAGTTGCAACGCCAACTGCAGGCCGGATTTGAAGCGCAACAGATGGCGCGGCGCAATGAGCAACAGGCCCGGCAGGAAGAAACGCAGGCAGCGCAGTCGGGCGGCCCGGAGGACCGGCAGGTCACCGGCTATAAGATGGACAAGGTCAGCCGCGAGGACGAAACCACCGAGCTGAGCTCCTCGGGCATCCAGTGGCTGGCGGCGTTCAGCGTCATGGTGGTGCTGACAGTGGTTGCGGGCGCGATCTGGTGGCGTCGCCGCCAGCAGGGGTAAGGAGAGGGAGGCCGCATGGAATTCAAAAGCCTGGTTCTGGGGCTGGTGTTCGGTCTGGGCGTGTTTGCCGTCAAAAGCGGTATCGGCCTGGGCGCGCTGGTTGGTGCCATTGACCAACCGCGCCGCAGACGGTTGGCGACGCTCGGGCACCTGCTCGCGTATCTGGCCCTGTTCGGCCTCGGCGCGCTGTTGCTGCGCCAGATCACCCTGGTGGACTATTTTCCCCGAGTGCAAAGCCTGTTTCGTGTCGGCACCATCCTGCATCTGCTTTTGGTGGTGGCCCTGGGCGGCTGGGGCCTGGTGCTGTTGTTCGGTCGCCGCGCCAAAACGGGCTGGCAGCGGCGCGGCTGGCTGTTGTTGAGCCTGCCCTGCCCGGTGTGCGCCACGGTGATTGTGTTGGAAACCGCCCTGGTCATGCAGTTTTTTCCGCACCGGGCGCTGCTCGCCGTTGCCGCCATGGCATCGGGGTTTGTGTCGGTGCAGTTTCTCACGGCGTTGATGCTGCGCCGCGGCCTGCGCCAGACGGAAAAAGAAGAGGGCGGGGGCGAGCGCACTCTCGGCCTGCTCATGGTGCTGCTTTCGGCTTATTTTGTCCTCGCCGCCTGCCTGATGCCGCAGTTTGCCCAATTCGATCGTATCTATCGGCTGTGCGCTGCCGGCGATGGTTTTCGCGGAGAAGGGAACCAACTGCTGGTGACGTTGTTTGCCATGGCGGCGGTCGCCGGGGTGGGCATGGTGTTGCGTTTGCGTCATATGAAAAGGATCTGACCCGATGGCTGTTATCAAAACCTATATCTATCTTATTTCCACCGCCCTGTTTTACCCGGTGCTGGTGCTGCTGGCGGCGCTGTCGGTGTGGGCTTTGCTGTTACTCGGTTTTTTCTGCGCCGATGCCTATGAGCGGCTGCGCCTGATTCCGCTGAAGCAGGCGGATGAACTGCTCGCAGATCCCGACCCGCGCCGCCAGCGCTGCAGCCATGCGGTGCGTGCCTATCTGCGCGAACTCCGGGCGCTGCTTGGGCGCGGCGGCGCGGCGCGGGATCTGGAGATCGAACACCTGCTCCAGCAGCATCGCCGCCGTCTGGACAAAAAGTTGGATCAACTGATGATCCTGGTGCGCACCGGCCCCGGTCTCGGCCTGATCGGCACCCTGATTCCCATGGGCACCGGTCTGGCCGCTCTCGGCCAGGGGGATATGACCCGGCTGGCCGCCGATCTGGTGATCGCGTTTACCACCACCGTGGTCGGCATGGCGGTCGGCCTGTTGGCCTATGTGCTGCACAGTGTGCAGAAACGTTGGCACGAGGAGGATCTGCTGCAGATGGAGCTGGCGACCGAGCTGCTGGTCGACGGCACGGCAACGGACAGACAAAATGCGACGCAGCGGGAGCAGGGGGTGAGGGCGGCATGAGCATTTCGCGCAGGCAACGACGTTACTTTGCCCGCCCCAGCGGCGGGCGGCAGGGCGCGGATGAAGATCCGTTGACCGGGATCGCCAATCTGTTTGACCTCGGTCTGGTGTTTATCGTCGCGTTGATCATTTCGGTTTTTTCCGCCTATCACCTGGAGGATTTGTTCGATCAGAACAGCGAAATGACGGTGATGAAGCGCACCGCCGACGGCCAGCTGGAGATCATCACCAAGAAAGGGCGCAAGATTGAAGCCTTTCGCTCGACACAGCAGCAGACCTCGGGGCAGGGCGAACGGCTGGGAACCGCTTATCGCCTCAAGGACGGCAGCATGGTCTATGTGCCGGAAGATTGAGCGGTGGAGAACAGGATGAGACGTTTGATGCATGATATGGCGGTGTGCGCATTGTTCGGGGCCGTGGTTGTGTTCGCACAGGATTCGCCGTCGTACGCCGAGGACATGGCCGACTATCAACTGGAGGAGATCACCGTCACTGCGGTCCGGGTCGAGGAGTATATCAGCAACCATCCGCAATTGGTGGAGGTGATCGGGCGGCGGGAGATCGTCGAACGCAATCTGGCGACGGTTGAGGAGGCGCTGAAGACTCTGCCGGGAGTGGATGTCTCCCAGGGCAGCAGCGGCAGCCGCGTCTCCATTCGCGGTTCCGGACGTTCTTCGGGCGTGCTGGTGCTGGTCAACGGGCGGCCCCTCAACAGCAACCAGTACGGTCGTCTCGACCTGAACACGGTGCCGGTGGATCAGATCGAATCAATCACGGTGTTCAAGCCGCCGGTTCCAGTCTGGCTTGGTCCCGGCGGCAGCGATGGCGCCATCAACATCGTGACGCGCATTCCGCCTGCGGCGGATAAGGCAAAAGATCCGCGCACCACGTGCAAACTGAGAGCAGGCTCCTACGGATTGGTGGCGGGCAGTCTGAGCCGCATGCTGGAGCTTTTTCACGGGACAGCCCAAGTGACGGTCTCCGCCAACCACCGTGACGGCAAACGGCGCAACAGTGACCGGGACACGGCATCGGCGGCGGTCGACTGGAGTCGCCAGGGGGCACAGGGCGTTCGTTATGCTCTGAATGGCCGTTACTACGATTCCGAATACGGTTGCGCGGGCCCCACCGACAATCCAACTCCGGCCGCCCGGCAGCGCTATCGCAAAGGATCGCTGGAGAGCCGCTATGTTGGCATGCTGGGAGAAAACGGCACCTTGGAAACCGCTCTGTACGGCGATTTTACCACCCTGCGTGACCGTTCACAGTCCGGATTCGTTGCCACGCTGGACGAGTACAAGGCCGGATTTAAGGCGGACACGACCTGGACGGCGGCAGACGAATCCTGGGAGGGGCGGCTTGGTGTCCTATCGGAGTGGAACACCATCGATCAGACTCTGACCGGAGAGCACGAACGGTTTCGCAACAGTTTGAGTGGCCAGTATGACAGCCGTTTTGCGGCACTGACCACGACCATTGGCCTCAAGGGGGATGTCACCAACGACTTCGGAATTGACCCTGGATTCACCGCCGGTATCGGTTGGAGCGTGAATGAAAAGGTGCTGATCAAGATCACGGGCGGCTATACGGTCAACGTCCCCACCTTCGGCCAACTCTATCAGACGGCTCACGGTTCCATCGACCAGACCCGGGGGAACGCGGATCTGAACGAAGAACGGATCTGGTCCTATGACCTCGGTATTGAATATCGTCCGGCCAAGGAGACTCTATTGCAGATCACTTTTTTTCGCACGGACAGCGCCGATCTGATCAGCTACCAGCGGGGAGGCGATCTGATCTATCGCCCGGTGAACATTGCCGACGCCTGGCGTGAGGGGGTCGAGCTGACCGGAAAGTCGCCTCTGGGCACGCGATTGTCTTCAGAAACCAGTTTAATCCTGCAACATTCCGAAAATAGTGCCACCGGGCAGCAGCTGCCCTACACCCCGAAGGTGAAGATCAAGCAGACGCTGCGCTACAGCTTTCCGGGGCGGAAAACCCGCCTCGAAGCAAGTCTGCGCTATGAAGGGCGACGCTACAGCCAGGTGGAGAACCGGGCGGCCAATGCGATGGGGGCTTTCACGACAATCGATCTGAAAGCAAGCCGCGCGTTCACCTTGTGGGGCGTAACCTGTGACGGATACGTGACGGTAGAGAACCTTTTTGATCGTCGTTATCAGGCGCATTACGCTTATCCGGATGACGGCATCCGTCTTATCGCCGGGGCGCAGGCACGATTTTGATACTCTGCTGCGTCGCGGCGGAGCATCCATTCAGGTGGTATAGGGGGAAAACCCCCGCTGATTTTCGTCCACCGGCAACGAGGTGCCGACCTGGGGAAAGGCCCGCTGCAGACAATCCGTGCGCGGACACAGCTTGCAGTTCGTGCCGATCGGGGTGAAGCCGCCGGGGTCTTTGAGATCAAGGCCGCGGCTGTAGACCAGCCGCTCCGCATGGCGCAGGTCACAGCCGAGGCCGACGGAATAGATCTTGCCCGCTGCGCCGAAGCCGCCGTAATGATGCGACACCGTCCTGGCAATCCAGAAATAACGGCGACCGTCCGGCATGGCGGAAAGCTGGGTGAGGATTTTGCCCGGCTGGGCAAAGGCTTCGTAAATATTCCACAGCGGGCAGGTGCCGCCGCTGCGGGAAAAGTGAAAATCCGTTGCGGACTGGCGTTTGGAGATGTTGCCGGCGCGGTCGACACGAACGAAAAAGAACGGTACGCCGCTTGCCCCGGGGCGTTGCAGGGTGGAGAGGCGGTGGCAGATGGTCTCGAAACCGACGCCGAAGAGCCGTCCGAGCAGTTCGGCGTCATAGTGGAGCCGTTCCGCCTGGTGTAAAAAGTGGCGGTAGGGCAGAATCAGGGCGCCGGCAAAATAATTGGCCAGGCCGATGCGGGTGAGGCGGCGGGCTTCGTCGCTCGTCGGCAGCGCCTCGGTGGTCAGGGTGTCAATCAGCTCGCCCGCTTCGAGAAAGGCGAGCTGGGTGGCCAGTTGAAACGCCGCCTGACCGTTTTCCAGTTGGGCAGACAGCGTCAGGACGCGCCGGGCGCTGTCGAAATGGCGCTGGAATTCATTGTCGGCGTTGTCCACCGTGCTGCGTACGGTGCGGATGCCGTGAGCTCGGGCCAGGCGATTTTCCAGCCCCTCGACGGTGTGGCCGGGCCGCAGTTGCCACGCTTCGGCCAGCCTCTCGGCCAGTTCATCGAGTTCGGCGATGTGGTTGCGGCGGGCATAGAAAAAATCGCGGACCTCCTCAAACGGCATCCGTTTACCGACGCTGATTTCACTGCGATCGAGGCCGAGGCGGACGGCCAGAGCTTCCTCACGCTCGTTGGCCTGACGTTGAGTCTGAGCTTGCCGCAGCAGTGTTCGTGCCACGGCCGGCATATTGGTGGCCAATTCCCGGATTTCGGCCAGCGAGACGCTCTCTTGCGCCTCATCGCTGAACAGTTCGCGCAGTTCAGTGATCAAACGCGCCTCGGCCTCTTCGGAAAACAATTGGACATCGACGCCGAACACGGCGTTGAGTTTAAGCAGCACCGCGACGGTCAAGGGCCGCTGGTTGCGTTCGATCTGGTTCAGATAGCTCGGCGATAATTCCAGCGCGCCTGCCAGAGCCGCCTGGGTCAGGCCGCGCTCCTCGCGCAGACGCCGCAGGCGTACGCCCATAAAGATTTTTTCCATTCAGAACTCCTCAATGGCCTTATAGGAATATTCGCAATCTTTGCAAATTTACAATAAAACCTTTGCAAAGTTCCTCTTTTTCAGGGATAGACAGCGATTTGTCTTTTGCGTATATTGCATAGCGATGTTTTAACATGCAAGCGTAAAGGTTGATTTCCACACCGGATCGGCTGCACCAGTCCGGACGGTTGCACCACGTTGTTTGTGCGTGGAGAAAGGAGGGTGTCGGGTCCGTTTTTATCAGCGAGCCCAAAAGTCGTCAGAAAATGAATTGTTGTCGAGCCTTTTGCAAAAAGTCAGTGACGGCTTTTTTTGCAAAAGCCTCAAAGCGAACAGGAAACGGAAGACGGTGAAAATCCGTCGCGGGCGCGCCGCTGTAACCGGCACAGACAATCCCCTTGCCACCACGGTCCATTCGGACCGGAAGGAAGCAAGACCACGGGAGCCGGAAGCCAGAAGACGTCCTGTTCACACAGAACCATTTGTCTCGCGTTTCAGACAGGAGAACGTTAATGGAAGCACATGTTTTAGGTTTCCCACGCATTGGCCGTGGGCGGGAATTGAAAAAGGCCCTTGAGGCCTACTGGCGTGGCGAAAGCAGCGCCGAAGCATTATTGCATTGCGCCGAAACGCTGCGTGAGCAGAACTGGCGCTATCAGCACGATAATGGTTTATCCCTGATCACCGTCGGTGATTTTTCCCTTTATGATCACATGCTCGACACCGCCTGTATGCTCGGCATGGTGCCGCCCCGTTTCGGCACGATAAATGGCGATGTCGATCTGACCACCTACTTTCACATGGCGCGTGGCGATGCCCAACGCAATATCCCGGCCATGGAAATGACCAAGTGGTTTGATACCAATTACCACTACCTGGTCCCGGAATTTTCCGAACAAACGACGATTCACCTGGCGTCACGCAAACTGCTCGACGAAACCCATCAGGTTTTGGCTTTGGGAATGCGTCCCAAGCCGGTGCTGATCGGACCGATCACCTTTCTCTCTTTGAGCAAGCAGGAAGAGGGCGTCAATCGTTGGGAGTTCCTGCCGCAGATTATCGCCGTCTACTGCGAGGTCATCAAACGGCTGGCCCCGCTGTGCGACTGGATTCAGATCGACGAACCGGTGTTGTGCACCGACCTGTCTCTGGAGGCCAAAGCGCAGGCCGCAACAATCTGGCAACAACTCAAGCAGGCCGCCGGGCCGTGCCAAGTGTTGTTGGCCACCTATTTCGGTCGCCTGGATGAGGCGGTGCCGTTGACCGCTGCCGGCGGTTGCGATGGGCTCCATTTCGATGTAGTGCGCAATG
This sequence comes from uncultured Desulfuromonas sp., assembly GCF_963676955.1. Taxonomy (NCBI): domain Bacteria; kingdom Pseudomonadati; phylum Thermodesulfobacteriota; class Desulfuromonadia; order Desulfuromonadales; family Desulfuromonadaceae; genus Desulfuromonas; species uncultured Desulfuromonas sp. Next base: position 1,297,528 of record NZ_OY781461.1, read on the forward strand.
AGGCGCACCTCTCTGAATTTATTCAGAAGTTGCCGACGACCATGATGGTTTCCGCCGGTATTGTCGACGGGCGCACCGTGTGGAAGAACGATCTGCGCCGCAGCAAGGCGCAGCTCGACCGCTTGCGGGAAATGATTGGTGACGAGCGGCTGATGATCGGCTCCACCAGTTCGCTGCTTCATGTGCCGGTGGATCTTTATCAGGAGCAGCAGCTCGACCCGGCGATCAAAAGCTGGCTGGCCTTTGCCGTGCAGAAATGCCGTGAAGTCGCGCTGTTGGGGCACCTGATGGATGGGGAAGACCACGAAGCGCTGTTGCGCGGCAGTGACCGCATCCAGTCGTCACGGCGCACCGATTCGCGCGTTGAACGGCCACTGGTGCGGCAACGCACTGCTCAGGTCAACGACGCCATGCTCAAACGCACGCCCTATGCCTTGCGTCGTCCGCAGCAGGCCCGGTGGCTGCACCTGCCGCTGTTGCCGACCACGACCATCGGCTCGTTTCCGCAAACCCGCGCCATCCGTCTCATGCGTCGTCGCTACCAGCGGGGCGAGGTCAGCGAACAGGTTTATCGCACCTTCATGCAGTCGGAGATCCATAACACCGTCAGTGAGCAGGAAACACTGGGTCTGGACGTGCTGGTCCATGGTGAGCCGGAGCGCAACGACATGGTCGAATATTTCGGCCAACAGCTGGACGGTTTCTGCTTTACGGAACACGGCTGGGTGCAAAGTTACGGCAGCCGCTGCGTCAAGCCGCCGATCATTTACGGCGATGTGTCGCGGCCACGCCCCATCACGGTCGAGTGGATTCGCTACGCCCAGAGCCTGACCGACAAACCCATGAAAGGGATGGTCACCGGCCCGGTCACCATGTTGTGCTGGAGTTTCGTTCGCGACGATCTGCCGCGCGAAGTGGTGTGCCGCCAACTGGCCCTGGCCGTACGTGATGAGGTGCAGGACCTGGAACAGGCCGGGATCCGGCTGATCCAGATCGACGAAGCCGCCCTGCGCGAAGGGATGCCGCTACGCAAGGACGACGCTGAAAGCTATCTGCGTTGGGCCGTGGACTGCTTCCGCCTCACCAGCTCGGGTGTGGCCGACACCACGCAGATTCACAGCCACATGTGCTACAGCGATTTCAAGACCATCCTGCCCTGGGTGGCGGCCATGGACGCCGATGTCATCAGCATCGAGGCCAGCCGCAGCAACATGGACCTGCTCGACGGCTTCCGTCGCCTCGACTATCCCAACGAGATCGGGCCGGGCATCTACGATATCCACAGTCCACGCGTGCCCGACGTCACGGAACTGGTCTATCTGATCTGGCGGGCTCTGGAGGTCGTGTCCAAAGAGAAACTGTGGATCAACCCCGACTGCGGCCTGAAGACCCGCCAATGGCCGGAAGTGCGCGAGGCGCTACGCAATATGGTCACAGCCGCACAGCAGGTGCGACAGCGATTGGAACGGGAGCAGCCCAGCTGTCAAACGGGAGACTGACCGTAACAAAAAAGCCCGCATCATCCGATGCGGGCTTTTAAGTTTCACAACAATCTTTTATTAATCGATTTTCCCGAACGACTGGTCGAAAATTTCCAGCAGTTCAAGGTTTTGTTTCGATAACATCATCGCATTGCCGA